>JADLEU010000333.1 GCA_020845955.1 Anaerolineales bacterium | reverse complement strand
TACCCGCACGTCTACTGCCTGAAAAAAGCACGGGGTTGGGCCGCTCAATGCCCTCGGAGCGCCACAGAATCATCGCTGAACGCCATTCAACGGGTGTAGCGGCTCTCCTCTCCGACAGACTGCTAGACGCGCTCTTTTGGTTGAGGGCGACTGAGTGGAACAAAGCGCTTCGAGGAACACTTGACCGCAACTGCTGATGGGCAGCTGCTTCTTTCGCAATCACGAAAATGAGCATCTTCGACAGCATACAGGCGGCCGACCGCGCACTTGATGCCAATGACCTGGAAGGGGCTGTGGGGTTTGTTGCGACAGCCGAGGCGGCATTGCCCCAGGTGCTCGACCAAGCAGAAGCCGTTCGGGCCAAGGCGGATCTTGGCGGAATCATGATCGACTTGGGCTCTCTCAGGTCGGATGAAGCGATGATCGCCCGGGGCACACAGTTCATCGAGTATGGCATTGGGCAGATGACACATCCTGTTCAACGCGTGCACCTGCTCTACAATGCTGCTAACGGCTTTTCGGCGCTGTGGAGTATCCGAAAGCGAAGATGTTTCGAGCTGGAGATGCTCGATGCATCTCATGTGCGTGCCAAAGCGCTTTTCCGAGAAGCTATGGCCATGGTTGAGGCCGAGGCAGGCTTGGCGTCACCACACCTTCATGCGCAGTTGTACGTCAACTTTGCCAACTTGCTTGATTCCGTCAGTCGCTCTGTCGAGGCTATCACTTATTATGACCGAGCACTTCGCGTGGACTCGACCATGGGGATGGCACTGGGCAATAAGGCGATGACCATCTTTCGCCTTGCAGGACTCGCACACGGGCACACACACCAATTCATGTTGACAGCAAGGGAGTTGTTAGCGCAGGCGATCCAGAAACCACTTCACACACCAGAAAAGACTACATTTGAGCGAGTGTCGGCAGCTGTCCAAAGTGCTATCGAAAGCCACAGCCAGGTAAGCCCCGAATTCCACAGTCGCAACCCACCACAGACGACCTTCCACCGCTTTCTGCAACGCTTTTGCGCGCAGAATGAACTGTACTTGACGCCTAGCACTGTCCTAAGCCGTCCAGAGTGGGCGATATATGGTGATCCACTGTACATCACCCGGATGCACGCTGCACTTGATGATGATACGAAGTTTGACCGTTGCATCACTTTTCTCAACCAGATCAAACAGGACTACATTCTGGCGCGGTACTTTCTGGTGCAGTCTCAATTCCGGTCCGATGTGGTTGACACGGTCGATGAGGACGTGGCGCTATACTACCCGCTAGACTATTCCCTCCACAGCGCCTATATCCAACTCTTAAAAAACGCGTTTCGGTTGACCATTGATGTGATGGACAAGATCTCCATGTTCGTGCGTGACTACTTTGGTATCACGTCAGTTGGCGATGAGCGTGTCAACTACAGAAGTATCTGGACGGAGAGCATTTCCTCAACCACACTGAGGCCAGAGCTGACCTCCAAGAAGAATTGGTTCATCCTTGCGTTGTTCGACCTCGCGCTAGATTTGCGGCGTGGCGGCGCGTACGAATGGCTAATTCAGCGGCGTAACGTGCTCACGCATCGCTTCCTGGTTCTGCACGATATCGTCATACCCGATGAAAAAGATGGTGCCATTCCGCGGTTGCACGTCGACGTGTTCCTGCGTGAGTGTATTAAGGCGATGCAAATCGCACGTGCTGCGGTTTTCTATCTCGTCCTCGCTGTCGAGACAGAGGAGTCAAAGACAGCCAAGGATGGCAGATATGGGGTCATTCCAGGAACCCCAGTGGACGATGTGTTTCGCTGGACCCCAAGTTCGGGTGCTTCACCGTGGGACCGCCTATGAACCAAGATCCCTATAGCCGGTATCTGTTGTATTTCGAGCGATCGGTACTCGCGCACTACAGGGCCTCTCCGCATCTTTACCGCTTGGAGGAAGATGACATGGGGGGTGACCTGCAGACCGTTCACTCTACGGGCGATCAAGCGGCCCGGCCATACTTCAACGTACGCTTCGGTTTCCGTCGGCGAATCGACAAACGTGTGTGTGTTGCAGCATTCGGTCCAGACATCGTGAAGTTGCCCGAGAGTGATCAGCGGATTTGGCTCGGGCACCTGATTGAGCATCCGGCATTTGCTGAAGACGATTCGGCCTTCACGCGCTGGGCAAAGCGGAACCTTGAAGCATCATGGGAAGTCGAGGATGGGCCTCGCCCTACCATCGACCACAGCGTCCAATTGGTAAGAGCGATGACTGTTCAATTGTTGGGCAGGCCACTGTTTAGGTTTGCGGAAAATCAACTCGTGAATTACCCGGTTGCCGAAAACACCGAGGCGTATAACAAGGCCCACCTCGAGCTGTACCGTTTGCTGGTGGATGGTCTGGACAGTGAGGTTCTCAGCTTGCTTGCGCAGCGCCTGGGCATCGTGCTCTCTGATCCAACCAAGACCCTGAACAGCCTAAAGGAAATACTCCCATCTCACCTCGTTGACGGTGTTCATAAACCGTTGCGCAAAGTCTCTAATGTCCGCAACAAGAGTCACGGTGTGCCCGACACGCCGGCAGTGGCCTTCCCGGCATTTGACGAATTCCATGCCGATTTGTTGGAGGTCTCAACCTGCCTAACCCAGCTGGTCGAGTGGCTCGAGGCGGTGTTGTCTGCCGATGCCGAAGCG
The DNA here is from genome assembly GCA_020845955.1 of Anaerolineales bacterium. Classification (GTDB taxonomy): domain Bacteria; phylum Chloroflexota; class Anaerolineae; order Anaerolineales; family UBA6663; genus JADLEU01. Next base: position 49,025 of record JADLEU010000333.1, on the reverse strand, counting down.
TGCCTGAAGAGGGAAAACGTAATGAAATCGCTCTTTCCAAAGTTGAGTGGTCCACCTCGGCCGGAGTACAAGTTGGCCGAGCTTAAGGCGGCGGAAGGGAAGACGATAGCATCGGTGGAATTCGGTGAGGTTGCGAGCCATCCCGACGTACACGAGTCTGAAGCGATCATTGTCCACTTCACGGATGGTTCAAGTCTGGCTATTGACATTGGCTCGAATGTGTCGAATCTGTTGGACGATTACGAAGGTCTCAAGCCAAATGACGTTCACACTGATCTTCGCGTGTTCTGGGCGCCCAGAACCTCAAGGCCCTAGTACATGGTTCGCAAGAGTCCCGGGAGGCCGTCTAGGGATGAGATTGCTAAGGTGAAGCAAATGTCGCAGTACATCCAGCGGAGTCCAGAGTGGAGCATACGTCGGATTGGTCATTTCCGGCGGAACTTAGGATTGGCGTGATCGTGTTCACTGAATCTGTCGTTGAAGACGCCGCCCTCGACTGGCTACGCGACCTGGGCTATGCCGTCGCGCACGGCCCGGAGATCGCGCCGGGCGAACCCGCCTCGGAGCGCACCAGCTTCGGCGATGTGGTGCTGGTAGGCCGCCTTCGTGAGGCGCTGGCGCGCCTGAACCCGGCCCTGCCTGAAGAGGCGCGCCAAGAAGCGCTGCGAAAGGTCCTGCGGCCCGGCAACCCTAGCCTCGTTGAGAATAACCGCCGCTTTCACCACTGGCTGGTAGACGGCGTGGACGTGGAGTACCGCCGCCCCGATGGCCGCCTGGCCGGCGACAAGGTCTGGCTGGCCGACTTCAACCAACCCGCCAGCAACGACTGGCTGGCCGTGAATCAGTTCACGGTCATCGAGGGCCGCACCGCGCGCGGCAGAGCCGGCCACCACCGCCGGCCCGATATCGTGCTCTTTCTCAACGGCCTCCCGGTCGCCGTCATCGAGCTCAAAAACGCGGCCGACGAAGACGCCACGGTTCGCGCGGCCTTCCGCCAGCTCCAGACCTACAAGGCCGAGATGCCATCGCTGCTGGCCTACAATGCCGTCCTGATTGCGTCTGACGGCGTCGAAGCTCGGGCCGGGTCTCTCACAGCTGATTGGGAGCGCTTCATGCCCTGGCGCACGGTGGAAGGCGATACGGTTGCGCCGCGCGGCCTGCCAGACCTGGAGGTGTTGGCCAAGGGCATCTTCGAGCCGGCGCGCTTTCTGAACCTGATTCGCAACTTCGCCGTCTTTGAGCGGCCGGGCGAAGGCGGCCAGCCCGTCAAGAAGCTGGCGGGCTACCACCAGTTTCACGCCGTGAACAAAGCCCTGGACTGCACGCTCCAGGCTGCAAGCGCGCAGGGCGACCGACGCGTGGGCGTCATCTGGCACACCCAGGGCAGCGGCAAGAGCCTCACCATGGCCTTCTACGCCGGCAAGGTCATCCGGCACCCGGCCATGGCCAACCCCACCTTGGTGGTGCTCACCGACCGAAATGACCTGGATGAGCAGCTGTTCGGCACCTTTGCCGCCTGCCAGGACCTTCTGCGCCAGGCGCCGGTGCAGGCCGAAAACCGCGAGCACCTGCGCGCGCTGCTGCGCGTGGCCTCAGGCGGCGTGATCTTCACCACCATCCAAAAGTTCCTGCCCGAGCCGGGCGAGGCCTACCCCCTGCTCTCCGACCGGCGCAACATCGTGCTGATCGCCGACGAGGCCCACCGCAGCCAGTATGGTTTTGGCGCGCGGGTCGTCACGCCCAAGGATGGCTCCGGCGCCTACCTGACCTATGGCTTTGCCAAACACCTGCGTGACGCCCTGCCCAATGCCTCCTACATCGGCTTCACCGGCACACCGGTGGAGCTGGGCGACCGCAGCACGCGGGCCGTTTTCGGAGACGAGATCGACGTCTACGACATCACCCGGGCAGTGGAAGACGGCGCCACGGTGCGCATCTACTACGAGGGCCGGCTGGCCAAGCTGGATCTGGACGAGAGCGAGCGCCCGCACCTCGATCCAGACTTCGAAGACGTTACCGAAGGCGAAGAAGCCCAGGCAAAGGAGGAGTTGAAGAGCCGCTGGGCGCGGCTCGAGGCCCTGGTCGGGGCCGAAAAGCGCGTTCGGCTGATCGCGCGCGATATTGTCGAGCACTTCGAGCGCCGCACTGCCGAGCTTGAGGGCAAGGGGATGATCGTGTGCATGAGCCGGCGGATTTGTGTTGCGCTGTACTCGGAGATCGCCAAACTCTGCCCTACCTGGCACGACCCTTCCGACGAGGCCGGGGCGCTCAAGGTGGTGATGACCGGCTCGGCCGCCGACGAGGCCGACTGGCAGCCGCACATTCGCAACAAGGCTCGGCGCGAAGCCCTGGCGCGGCGCTTCAAAGACCCGGCCGACCCGCTCAAGCTCGTGATCGTGCGCGACATGTGGCTCACCGGTTTCGACGCTCCCAGCTTGCACACCATGTATCTCGACAAGCCCATGCGCGGCCACGGGCTGATGCAGGCCATCGCGCGCGTCAATCGGGTATTCAAGGATAAGCCCGGCGGGTTGGTGGTGGATTATCTCGGCCTGGCTCACGAGCTCCGCCAGGCGCTAGCGGCCTACACGCAGGGTGACCAGGAGCAGACGGCCATCCCGCAGGAGCAAGCCGCGGCTGTGCTGCGCGAAAAGCACGAGATCGTGGCCGCCATGTTCCACGGCTTTGACTATGGCCGCTTTGTCAGCGGAACGCCGGCCGAGCGCCTGGCGCTCATCCCGGCCGGCATGGAGCACATCTTGGCCCTGCCTGAGGGCAAACCGCGCTACCTGCAGGCCACGGCCGACCTGGCGCGGGCCTTTGCCTTGGCCGTGCCGCACCCCGACGCTCTCGCCCGGCGCGACGAGATCGGCTACTTCCAGGCGGTGCGCGCCGCCTTCATCAAGGCCACCGAGCCGGACGGCCACAGCCGCGAGGATCTGGACAGCGCCCTAAGGCAGCTCGTCTCGCGCGCCGTCGTCTCTGACCAGATCGTGGACATCTTCGCCGCAGCCGGCCTGAGCAAGCCTGACCTATCGATCCTGTCAGAGGAGTTCCTGGCCGAGGTCCGGTCGCTGCCGCACAAGAACCTGGCGCTCGAGATCCTGCGTAAGCTGCTTAGCGATGAGATCCGCGCCCGTTCGCGCCAGAATGTGGTGCAGGCTCGGTCATTTGCTGCCCTGTTGGAGCAAACCATTCGGGCCTATCAGAACCGCTCGATCGAAGCCGCCCAGGTGATCAGCGAGTTGATCGAGTTAGCCCGACACATGCGCGAAGCGACGGAACGGGGCCAGGCGATGGGGTTGAGCGACGACGAACTGGCCTTCTATGACGCCCTGGAAGTCAACGACAGTGCCGTCAAAATCCTGGGCGACGAGACCCTTCGAGCGATTGCCCGCGAGCTGGTGGACACTGTTCGGCGCAACGTGACTATCGATTGGGCCGTACGCGAGAGTGTGCGCGCCAACTTGCGGCGGATGGTGCGGCGAGTGCTGCGCAAACACGGCTATCCGCCGGATAAGCAGGAGCAGGCGACGGCAACCGTCATCGAACAAGCTGAAGTGGTGGCGCGGGAGTGGGCCTAAGGCTGCGACACTTGCTATCGGCTGACTGCGAACGATATGTCGAACAAGTACGTCAATTACCGCTCACTTCTAGGCCAGCAGGGCATCAACCTGATTGAGCGTATCGTCCTCGAAATGGGCTACCTGTGGTATCCCACCGGGCCGCTCGAGGCTGGGATTGACGGCTTGATCGAGATACGCAACCGCGATTCTGGCGCGGTGACCAACCTGATCCTGCAGGTTCAGAGCAAGGCGACGAGTCAGCCCTTTCAGGCCGAGACCGAGGACCGATTCGAGTACGTTTGTGAGGAGCGAGACCTGGACTATTGGCTCCAGGGGAACGCGCCGGTCATTTTGATCGTGTCGCGACCGGCCGCCTCGGAAGCGTACTGGATCTCTATCAAGGGCTACTTCGCTGATCCGGCTACCCGCACGACTCGGAAAGTCCTGTTCAACAAGACGCGTGATCGGTTTTCACCGTCGAGTGCTCACGGCCTCCTCAGCATCGCCGCCCCCCGTGATCGCGGCGTTTACTTTGCTCCACCTCCCAAGAAAGAACTGCTGATCAGTAACTTGCTGGCGGTATCCAGCTATGCGCCGCGGTTATCTGTGGCCGAGACAGAGTTCCGGCGGCGCAGCGAGGTGTGGACAAAGCTCAAGTCTGTGGGCGGACCCTTCGGTTCTGAGTGGATCCTTCGAAACAAGCGCATCCTTTCATTCCACAAGCTTGACGAGTTGCCTTGGCGTGAAGTATGCGAACCTGGAACCGTCGAGGGATTCGACACCGAAGAATGGGCGCTGTCGGAGACCAGTGACCGAGCGAATGACTTCGTCGACCTCCTGCACTTCAGTCTTCGCGAGCTTCTGTGGCCCATGGGTGTCCGCTACGACCCAAGACTGGAGCACTTCTATTATCAGGCCACGCGGGACCTGAAACCTCGCAAGGTGCCGTACCAGACGGCTTCCCGAAAAGGCAAACGGACCGTATTCAAGTCATATGCAAGCAAGATAACACCGGACGCCACGGCGTACTATCGGCACTCCGCATTCGAAAGCAAGTTTGTGCGGCAGGGTAGCCAGTGGTTCCTCGAAATCACGCCAACTTACCGTTTTACGTGGAACGGGTACGATGTGGACCGGTACTACTCAGAACGCCTGAAGGGGATAAAGCGATTGGACCGCAATCCAGCAGTTCTCGCCCAGTTGCTGGTGTGGGCAACTGTCCTTACCCAGCCACAGGACCTGTTTCGATCAACCTATCCGTTTCTTGCATTCAGTGCCTTACGCACGTTTGACGTGGAATTTGGAATCGAGGATGGCCTGTGGATGAAGGCTGAGGAGGAGGAGGAGGGCCGCATCTTGTCGGACTCGGATAATCAGTTGGCGCTCTTCTAGGGTATGGAAGTCCACCTTCTTCGCGAACCGGAACTGCAGTTTGGCAATGGCCGCCATATCGATATTCGGTTCGGGCTGATGAACTACGGTCCGCTCGATATTGCCAGCAGCCTGGCGCCCAACCCTGTCAAACTCGGCATCGTTGGTACGCCCGAGACGATTCAGGGGATCCTTCATTGGTTGGAGGAATGCAAAAAGGGCATTTCAGCCAAACTCAGCAAGCGGCCCAATCTATTCCCGCGATTTCCAGGCTATGGCCCCGAGAGCCTACTGCCAACAGCCTTCGAGGTCAATCCATCGTTGCAGCGCACCCTGCCTGCCGCCAAACTGGATGCGCTCACAAAGCAAGCCAAGACAGGAACTGTAATCCGTGAAGTAACGGAGATGTACTTGTCGGAAATGGAATACCTGGCGCAGAAGGCAAGCCCAAACGTCTTGATCTGCGCGCTGCCGGCCAATTTGGTTGCGCTCATCGATCAGGTTGGCCGCGCCGACGAAGGAGAGCTGGATACTCAGGGTTCCGAGGCTGAAGCAGCGGACGCACCCGTCTTTCACGATCTACTGAAGGCGCAAGCCATGCGTCTCCGGATCCCGACGCAGGTCGTTCGGCCCAGCACTTATGGGGGCTTGATGCCGCCGCGTCCAAAGGGCACCTATAAAGAGTCCAGGCAGCTTCAAGATGATGCAACCCGCGCCTGGAACTTCTATGTGGCCTTGTATTACAAGGCCGGTGGAGCACCCTGGCGCTTGCTGCGTAACCCATCCGATTTCACCGTTTGTTATGTTGGCGTGAGCTTCTATCAGGCTCTGGACAAGTCCAAGTTACTGACCAGCACGGCACAGGTTTTCAGCGAGCGCGGTGAGGGCATTATCGTCCGAGGTGGCCCGGCCCGGATCGACAAAGACGATCTTCAAATCCACCTTGAGGAAGAGGATGCGCACCGATTGCTCATGGAAGCCCTGCGCAACTACAAGTCGGAGCACGGTACGTTGCCGGCGCGCCTGGTCATGCACAAGAGCTCGACCTTCAATCAGAGTGAATTAGCCGGGTTTAGGGGTGCGCTTTCAGTGCACGGAATCGAGCGTGCAGATTTCCTCAGCTTGACACGCTCTTCGACGCGCTTGTTTCGTGCAGGGGCATACCCACCGCTGCGCGGCACTTTGCTCGTCACCAATAGCACAGCACACATACTCTACACCAAAGGAAGCGTCGACTTCTTTACCGCCTACCCTGGCATGTATGTGCCGCGTCCGCTCAAGTTCCGGTGCGATGCGACCACCGAGACTCCGCACTTGCTTGCCCAGGAAATCCTGGCGCTAACGAAAATGAACTGGAACAACACGCAATTCGATGGCGGCGATCCGATAACTTTACGAGCCGCTCGCCAGGTTGGGGCAATCCTGAAGCACATTGGCGAGTCTGACCCATTTGAACCATACTATCGCTACTACATGTAGGGTTACATTTGGCTCCGGCCGACAACTGGTGCACGACAACGCCAAAGTAACAAAACACCCCGCGGAGGGGGGAGCCGCGGGGTGTACCCGGATTGCTCCGGGCAGGCAAGAGTGTACTTGAGACTGAGAGCCTGTCAACTCGCAGATCAGGGCAATTGCATCTTATTGGGGTTGGGCCCCCGCTAAGACGGTGCGCAGATAGTCTTCGCTCCAAGCGGCTTTGAGGCGCTTGGCTTTGATGCCGATTTTGGCAGTTTTTTCCTGGCGCAGGAGATTGAGTGCGACGTGGCGCAAGACCGCGAAATTCTGGTCAGCATGGCCTTGGCGGATGCGGCTGGCATCTTCGTTGAAGCTGACGTCCAGACACCAATGCAAGGGGTTCTCCACGCCCCAATGCAGGCGCACCGCGTTTTCGATTTGCTGAGCTTCGCCGGGCAGGCTGCTGATGAAGTAACGGGTCTCGACCGTCACGCGGTCTGCTTGGCGACATTCGAGTTGCACCTGGGCGACGGAGCGCAAGGATTTCCACTGGCGCCCCTGGCGCAAGTCGCCCAAGTAGCGCGGGTCCGCAATGGTCCAGCAGTCCCGGATTTCGAGGCGGCCGTGGCCCTTGGTCGTGGTGCGCACATGATCGTGCTGCAATTCGGCAAACTCAATGCTCCGGCCCCACTCGAACAAGCGCTGGACGTCTTCGGCCAAGCCTTTCTGGTTGCCTTTGAGGGCCAACACGTAATCCCCCCCAGCGGCCACAATCTGCTCGGCAATCGCTGTCTGGCTGCCGGCCGCATCAATGGTCACAATACAGCCCTTCACGTCCAACAGCCGCAACAGCTCCGGAATGGCTGTAATTTCGTTGGATTTCGCGTCGGTGGCGACCTGCCCCAAGACCAGCCGATTGGCGCTGGCCCAGGCGCTGACCAGATGCAACGCGGCTTTGCCCCGCCGCCGATCATGCGAGCGGCGCAGGGTTTTGCCATCGATGGCGATCACTTGCCCCGCCGTCAGCACGTTCACCGCTTGGACCCACTCCAAAAAGCACCGCCCAAACTCGTCGGCATCCAAGGCGGCGAACACCCGCCCAAAGGTGTCGTGCGACGGGATGCCATGCGGCAGCTTCAAGAAGCGGCTAAACCAGGCCCTTTTCGCTTCGCCGCACTCGGCCACTTCCACCCAGCCATCCGCGCCACACACCACCGCGCAGATGGCGATCAGCACAATGTCCAACAGCAAATGCTCTCGTGTGCGCTCGACCCGCGGATCTTTCAGGCTGGCAAAACTCGTGGCTAACTGACCAAGCGATTGTTCTTCCAAGGCCAAGCTCCTGAGTAGGCGATTGCCGCCCATCTTACCTTGGCCCAGACGAATTTAGATGCGATTGCCGTGACTCGCAGATAGCGGGCCTGGCCGCGCAATGGCCGGCCATCGAGAAAACACGATCCAGAGCTTGCGCGGGGTCGAGAAGCGCAGGCGACGACGATACACGGCGAATCCGCCGCGTTCCAGCTCATCTAGCATCGCCCGGTAGTACACCGCGCCGGCCCCTGCCACGAAGCGGCCGGTACGGGACAGCAGGGCGAGCTTCGGCCAGGCAGCATCGTAGTGGCTCCTTGCGACGGCGGCCAGATGAGCCATGAGCGCTCGGAAGCGGTCGTCATGGACCCGGGCTTCGATATCGGCGTAGCTCAGGCCGTGAGCGGCGAGCTCGTCGAGCGGCAGGTAGATCCGTCCGGCATCCAGGTCTTCGCCCACGTCTCGTATGATGTTGATAAGTTGGAGAGCCGTACAGAGTTCGGCGGCGTGCGGCGCGGCCTGGTCGAACGTGACCCCGGGCGCCAGGTGCAGGAGGGGCAGCGAAATGAGCCCGACTGTCCCGGCCACGTAGTAGCAGTACGTCCGCAGCTCATCCAGTGTCGCATAGCGCCGCGGCGTCAGGTCCATCTCGATGCCATCGAGCAGGTCATTGACGTGCTGCGGGTTGATCCCGTGGCGGTCACGCACATCGGACCAGGCAGCGAGGATCGGGTTGCTCTGTTCACCGGCTGGGCGATTGGCCTGCTCACGCCAGGCACGGAACGTCTCGGGGGACGCTCGGCCGCTGTCGACCATATCGTCGGCAAGCCGGAAGAATGCGAACGCCACGCGCACGTTGGCCCGGCGATCGGGAGGCAGGTATCTTGACACAGCGTACAACATGCTCTCATGCTGGCGGATGTAGCTCTCGGCGGCCGCGTAGGCCGGGCGTAAGGGCAATGGCGGCATTGCCTCGGACGAGCCTGGGTTGCGGTTCAATGTGAGCCAATCCGCTGCAGGCGGCGCACGACTTCGAAGTAGTCGGGGGACTCGGCCACCAACTGATTGAGGCGCAGCGCCAGCCCCTGGGCCTTCGGGCTGGGAGCGGCACCCAGTGCCTTGCGCCGGTCGAGGATTGCGATTGCCACCCGGTATATGGCGTAATCGGGAATACTCCAGGCCTCAGCCAAAGGTACTTTAACTGGCGACGCGTCCAGTAGGCAGGCGGTCTGCTGTTCAACACGGCACAGGCGGCGCAATGCCAGCCAATCCCGGCCACGGACCACCCAGCGCGCAAGGCCAATCAGAAATCGCGGAGGCAGAAGAGAGGCTGTGTAGGCCAGGATCATCAAGCCAATCAGCATGTTTACGAAGGAGAAGGAGTAGGTGCGCGGCAGAGCTCCCAAGAGCACCAGCGGCCCCAGGATCGTCCTCGCCCCCAACCAGACTGCCAAGATGATCTGCGTGGCGAGGATGCACAGCAGGCGAAACCGAACAGGCAGTGCCGGCTCGCTGGCTGCACGCCGCGCAAGGGCCGGAACTGCGATAGCGGCTACAATCGCCAGGGCATAACACTGCGCCAGGGCAGTTAACAGCAATTCTCCCGTGGCCGTCTCCGAGCGCGCAGGGGTCATCTCGGGAAGAAAAGCCCACCAGATCGCCAACAGGCCGGCTGCAACGGCCGGGGCAAGGGCAATCAGCCAGCGCCGTGAGCGAAGCGCCTGATCCAAGCTCAGGCAGCTCAGCGCCCAAACGCCGGCGGCGGCAATCGCGCACAAATACTCCACCAGCAAGCTGAAAGCGGCCAGACGCGTTCGGGTGTCTACCCAGCCCGCTACAAACGGAGCACTGAAGGTCGCGGCGAGGGTAAAGCAGACCAGCGTGGCGAACGTGTAAAGCGCGTGGGCAGAGCGAAGCTGGACGCGCGGAAGGCGCCAAAGGATCATCCCCCAGCCCACCAGGGCAGCCAAGCCGTTTATGGACATGACCTACCCGCCCTGGCCACCATCCATCCCCAAACCCTGCATGAACTGCCGCATTTCAGGACCCTGGCCGATATGACTGAGCGCGGCGAGACCGGCCTGCTGGTACACGCGGTGCTGGATCAGGCTGGACAGGGTTTCAGCCTCGATTTCCTGCTCATCCGCGTAGCCCACCTTTCGGAAGAGGCCGTTCAAAGCCTGGCTGGGCTGCGCGTCTTCCGGCGCCCGCGCCGCCTGGGCCGTAGTGCTCAGATCGCCGCAAACGCGGACCGTCTTGTGCCCCAAGAGGATGTGGGATAGCTCGTGAAGGAGGATGTGAACGGTGTGGACGTGGAGGGGCTCGTCCTCGTAGAAGATGTAGTCGGCGGCATCACTCTCGATCCACGCCCCAAACAACTCCGGCGGGAGCGACATGGGCACCACCTGTATGGGCCGGCCGCGTCGCGCCGCGACCCAGGCGGTGAAGTCGGCTATGTCGAACCGAGAAAAGTCGTACTCCAAACTGTCAATCAGCTGAAGAAGCCGCGCCCGCAGTGACAAGTTCACCATTTGCCGCTCCCCTGCCAACAGCAACGACGCCAACTGATCCCAGCCTACTTATCCTCCGAGGACTCGAACGGCGGCAGCCCTTCGCCCTTGCGCACGATGTCCATCATGGCGCGTAGGGCTGCCAATCCGGCCTCTGACATGCCGTTGGCCCGCAGCTTGATTTCGTCAAGCTCGTGCTCGACAGGGTACTTGGCCAAGTAGGCCTGGCATTCGGCCTTGGTCTGGCAGTTGAAGTAGGCCAGATCCACCCGGAAGTACCTGACCAGCGCGGTCAGGATTTTCAGCCCCGGGTTGGTGTTCTCGCCCCGGTGTATCTTGCGGATGTTGTTGGCGTTTTCGTCCGTGGCATCGGCGATCGTGCGGTAAGCCGGAGAGATGCCCCGAGACTCGCCAAACTGAAACAGCAGTTCAAGCTTCTCGGCCAAAGACAGCGTACGGGCCACGTCCGCCTCCGTGCGTGTGAGTGCTACTGTAGTGCGCACGACTCTACCACAAAGTGAGCATCCAATCCATATGGTCTCGAAAGGTTCGTCTGAGGCCTGGCAATGGTGCCCCGACCCTGACGGAATAGCACCGGGCAATCAGGCACTGACCAAAGTGGCGACGATACCGACGGAAGGCCTATTGCCGAGTTGTCGGCCCGTGACAGGTTTTGGCCGCGAGGCCTCGGGTACCGCGAGACCAACGCAGGTTCTTGACAAAGCCAATGCCGAATTCTAGTGACCGATTGCCATCCACCGAACCCGCCGGTGCCAATCTTCCAAGGAATCTACAACGCCCAAGATGAACGGCCCGCTCCAAGGAGTGAATGTGCGAAGGAGGCCCCGCATTTCAGAATTGCGACAATTGCACACGGCCCCTATCTACACGAATGGGGTTGTTAACGAGGGGCACACGTGTTGTTCTACTAAAGAACATGACTTCCCGGCCCGCGTAACGATCTTGGACACTGTAGTTCACGCTGTACTTGAGTCTCTGGCAATCGCGATACAAATGCACGATAGCCCGTGCGGCATCGTAGGACACAATCCAGGGCTGCTGCAGCCGCGACAGAACCAGATCTGCTATGCGCACATGATCCACGTGAGTATAGTGATGTTCATAGAGACCCTCGCCTTTCACATAGTATGGCGGATCCAAATAGGCGAGCGCTTTGCCCGGCAAGGTGGGCAGTACCGTCTCGATGAAGTGCGCTGCATCCTGGCAATACAAGGTGACCCGGTGTGCGTAGCGGGCTATTCGCTCCACTCTGGAAATCAGGTCGTCCTTTCTATAACGAGCATCAAGTTTCCACTGACCAGCTTGTTCCTTGCCTCCAATCACGCCGCCCCTGATTATGCCTGAACGATTAGTTCTGTTAAGGAAAAAGGTGCTGAATCCCAGTTCCAGCCGTGAATGGTCGGTGCGGTGATTCTGTATGACCCGTTGGCGGTGCCATTGCTCGATCGTCACGGGTGTATCACGGATCATTCCGCACAGGGCATCTGTCTCGTGCAGCGCGCTATGCCAGAAGGCCATGACCGCTTCATCCAAGTCGTTGATATGAACGTGCCGGACATATTCATCAAATAGCAGTGGCCACGCAACCGCAGCCCCTCCGGCATAGACCTCAATATAATGCCCGTCCAGCAGGTCATTGGCAACGAGCATGAGTTTGACGAAATTGGCTAGCATGCCCTTGCCGCCGGGGTACCGCAATGGTGTCGTGAAACCGTGTTTGCCGCAAGACGCGCCAACGTTCACATTGACCATAGGCGCCCCACAAACACCTCGATGTTGTCCCAGGTGGTCCTCAGATCGGACACCGTCGGGCTGTAATCCTTGTTGTGTACGTAGGCGTTGAGGCTGTCGACTGAGAGGACATGATTCCGGTTGGCAACAAGGCTACGAATACCACGCAGCTCCGTTTTCTCGCAGAAGCCTTTGGTCTCCAAGTAAGACGCGACTGTGTCCAGCTTTTCGCGCAGCGTCATGTCCCTCTCTGTTGGCAAGGGGGCGCTTGACCTGGGTTTGCGCGCCACTTTTAATTTGATTCGCTTTCTCTTGGCGTAGTCATCAAGGCTGAGTTCCAGAAACACGCGAAACAACACGGCCGCCGAGTTTACGAACCGCTCAAGATCGAGCCTCTGCAACTCATAGTAGATACGGTTGATTCGAGCCTGTGGGATTGCCAGGCGGAATTGTCGTGGGATTAGATTCGCTCGGTCTGGTTTGTATCGCCGAATGACCTTAGTCGCACCGCTCTCGGGAGCCGATACGGCACCGCCGCCGCTTGTCCCAGGCACGGTCGCACCACCTGCTTCAGGCAACTTGCGGCTGGCTACGTCCTGCGCATAATCGATGCGTTGCTGCCGGGAATCAAGGTCACTAACCCGAATACGCCGGTTGGCGACATCATCCACCACTATCGCCAAGCGGCCAAGTGCTTCAGATTCGGGTGATGTCAGAAACAGTTGGCTGTTCTTAACCTCAACGCCGATTAGCTGCCTAGCCTCAGGGGTCGTAAACAACCGCTCTATGTTGGTGATGGCGATCTCGGGCAATTTCGCACGAGTTGCACGATCCAGATATGTGCTATTCTCGACCAACTCAATGGCTTGGAGCGCCGGTGATGATCCACGAAACCGCTGCTTCGCGCGGCCGTCCCAGTTGACGATGCCAACCCCATCATTTTCACCTGTGTGCTTCAGCCGAATCCAATTGCGAGAATCCTCGCGTGTAAGCACAGCGCAGGGCACTTCCTCTGGCATACTATCCCCGTACCTGTCGTAGATCGCACGATATCGCTTCGACAGGGTCGGAGGCAGTCCCAGGTCCTGGGCCAACGTCGGAGATGACGCGATCTTAATCGCGGCGATGCGACGATTGCCTTCCAGCACAATGAACTGCGTCGGGTTAGCTGTTTCACTGACTATCAACAACTCCGAAGGATTAAGCCCCTCCACCGCAATGTCCTCTGCCAGATTCGCGAGCTTGGCACCTTGCTCACGAGCGATGGTCGCCAGCGATTCCCTTTGGCTTGAAATGACATCATAGCGAGGGTTTTCTAGGTCGATTAACAGGTCTGCGACCCTAAGTGTCCGTATTGGTTTCGGTTGTGGCGCCATAACCTCTTCCCCAAATAAGAGAGCCGTCCGCGGAAGGGCGAACGGCTCAGATGCATGAGAATCCCCTCTCCGCGCAAATCGGGCTGGCCAACACCCGGCCTCCTGCATCGGCACGGGCTCTTGCGTTTTTCGGCGAGACAAGTGTCATTATAAGCCAGTTCTTGCCAAGGGCAAGCGTACCAAGTCCAGCTTACCAAGTCTAGGGTGCAACTATAGGAACCAGGAGTGCCAGTCTCGGCGAACCTGCTATGTGGAGGTATTTTGCAGCGATTCTGGGCGTCGCCGTAGCCGGCGACGCCTATTGGCACTGCGTGCTGCTCGGCGGTGTTACGTCCTCGCCCCAGGCCGAAAACGCAAAGTGGGCGCTATGTTGCTGATACCGAAATCCCACACCGCTCATTCCGTGTCGGTTCTTCTCCACAGCGATTCCCACCCACCTGTTCCCGGTCAAGTTGTCTACCGTGCCTCGATTGAGGATTATGGCCACATCAGGCTCATACTGCACCGTCGCTGGCCCCCATAAGTCCTCGAAACGTACCCGCTGCCGTCGCAGCGCCGCCTCGTCCGCGGCCGCGACCGCCATCACCGGCACGCCGAGCTTCATGGCGATGCCTTTCAGCCCGCGCATCACTTGGTCAATGCGCTGCAGCTCGCTGAGCTGCGCTCCGTCGGCGCGGGGAGCCAGCGGAACGCGCTGGGCATAGTCCACGATCAGCATCACGCGCGCGAAGCCCAGGTGCTGGGCCATGCGCACGTACTCGTGCAGCACAGGCAGCGTGGTTTCGAGACCGTCACCAGCAACCAACCAGAGTCGCCACAAGTAATCCCGCAGGCGGTACCAGGCCTGGTCTACGCCCGGCACATTCGCCAGTAGCCAATCCAGGTCCAGTCGCCGCCGCGCTTCGGGATCCAGATGCGCATCGTAGTAGCCCAGGACGGCCTTCTCGATGGCGTCCCGGGTTACACGTTGGGGATTGGCGCTATCGGAATCGTCTACGGATTCCAGGCACAATAGACGGTGGAGTAAGGTCTCCGGGCCATGCTCATAGCACACCACGATGGGCAGCACCTCGCCGGCCGCGGCCAGGTTGCGCGCGACTTGCAGCACGAAAATGGTCTTGCCCACGTTCTGCATTCCCCCGACGAGGCAAAGGTCTTCGGCGCGTAGGCCCCCGCCCAGGCAGGCGTCGAGCTGCGGGAACCCCAGCGGCGCGGGCCGATAGTTTTCCAGGTTGCCCGAGCGCAGCCGCTGGTTAAAAGCCTGCACCGTTTCCCAGAGGTTCTGGGGGCGAAACGCCTCGGTGTTCGGCAGCCGGATTGTGGGCGGTATCTCAGGCATGGCTACAACCCCGCCCAGAACAGCCACAAGTACACGATACCGGCCAAGCAGAACGCGAACGTGATCGGCCGGCCGCGCGCCTCGTAGGCGGCGGTGATCTCGGCACGCGTGGGAAGCGCACCCTGGCTGGCGGTGACCAGCAGCGCCGCCAGCCGTCGGAGGCCGCTTGGCCCTTCGCCCAGGGCCAGGTTGAGCAGCAAGCCGCCCAGCACGGCCGCCAAGAGCAAATAGACGAGCTGCAACTCGGGTGCAAGCGCGATCACAGCAATGACGAGCTTCATGTCGCCGCCACCGAACACGTGCAGCCACCACAGAATAAGGCAGGCTGCCCACGTGCCTCCAGCTACTGCCAATGCGGCCGGGCTGAGATAGCCCCACCCCAGCCGCAAGATCAGGAGAACAACGCTCCCGAGCAGCAGCGGCTGCACGACCCCGTTGGGCACCCGCCGATAGCGCCAGTCATACGCGGCCAGGCTCACCAGCAGGCCCGTGAAGGCAATGCGAACGGCCCACTCAAACAACTGGGTTTGCGGTGTTGTCATCGCTTAATCTCTGACCTCGTCCGGCGCCGCGATGACCAGGCCGGCACTGGTCACAGTCTCGAGCACCTCTCGCCCCTCCGCCTGGCGCAACTTGCGCCGCAGGCGATAAGCCATGTTGAGCACCTGGTGGATTTCCTCGCGGTGGATATTCGGTTGGATCACCCCCCAGCCCGCCTCCATCAACTCGGCGTAGCCTACCAACCGGTCCGGCGTCTGCAGCAGCCGTTCTAGTAGGCGGCGCTCGACATCGCCTAAAACCACGCGCCGGCCGCGGCGCAGCATCTGGCTCCGACCCAGGTCAATGACCAGGTCACCGTAGCAGAACAGCCGGCGGCTGCGATCAGGCGCCAGATTCCCGCCCGGCGTCCGGCGGACCTGTGCTCGCACGCGCGCCACAAGCTGCGCGCCCGAGATGGGCTTCACCAGGTAGTTGTCGGCGCCCAGGTTCAGCCCGCGCACCACCCGGGCATCGCCCGCCTGGCCAGTCAGGATGATGATGCGCACCGGGCTGCGGGCACGGAGCCCCGTCAGCACATCGAAGCCGTCCATGTCGCCCAGGAGCATCAGGTCGAGCAGTACCAGATCAGGATTGAATTCGGTAAAGGCGGCCAGCGCCTCTGGCCCGCTGCGTGCTGCGCGAACGTGGAAACCGGCCTCTTCCAACACCTTGCGGTAGAAGACCAACAGAGCCACCTCGTCCTCGACCAGCAGAATCCGCTGGCTCAGTGCAGTCGGCTCAGCCATGGGTGGAACTCTCTGCCAGTGCCCGGCGCACCCGATCAACCAATTGCACACGGCTCACCGGCTTGCGCAATACCGCCCAGGCAGCCCGTCTGTGGGCCTGTTGTCGGTCATGACTGTCCAGCTCGGCCGCAAACAAGATGACGCGCAGGGTCTGACCACCCGCCTGGGCGAGCAGCGCGTCCCACACCTGCCAACCGTCGAGTGTGCCGGGCAGGGTTAGATCGAGCAGCACCACCGCCGGCCAGCGCTCGGCGGCCAGGCTCAACGCTTCACCGCCATCCTGCGCCAGCCGAAAGGGGATGCCATCCCGCTCAAGCGCCCGGCGCACGAACTCGCCCAGGGCGAAATCGTCTTCCACGACCAAGACATCAGGCATGGCCCACCTGCCCGGCGAACGCCGGCACATGCAGAACGAAAGTGTTGCCAAATTGCCGCCTCGACGATTCCGCCCCGAGTGTCAGGCACAAATCCCCGCCCATCTGCCGGGCCACCTCACGCGCCGCGTACAGCCCCAGGCCGATGCCATGCCGTGGCCGCCCGAGCGCCGCCGGCAGCTTCGGAAATGGCTCAAAGAGCGCGGCGGCATACTCGGCAGGCACGCGCGGCCCATCGTCATCCACGACAAACACGACCTGCCGCGCAACCGGTTCGTGCCGCGCGTTGATCGTCAGCCAGCCGGGGCCACGCGCACTTGGACGGCAACGCTCGGCGTTGAGGAGGAGCGTGCCCAAAATGTGGAGCAGCCGGTCCGGGTCGGCGAAGGCGGCCGGAAGGTCGTCGGCGTACTCGAAGCCGACCACACAGTCCGGCAGACGGGCCTCGAAGCTGCCGGCAAGCTCCGCCAAGAGGGTGCCCACATCAATGGCCGCCGGGAACAGCACCAACGCCCCCCGATCCAGCTCGTGCCGCAGGCACAGGTCGTCCACCACCGCCGCCAGGTGGGCGGTGTCGCGCTTGATGAAGCTCAGGTAGTGCTCGACCTGGGCGGGCGGGAGGCCAGGTTCCAGCATTTCCGCGAAGCCCTGGAGGGATTGCAGCGGCGTCCGCAGGGCGTGCGCGACCACCCGCAAGAAGGCAGTGTGTTCCTGGCGGAGCGCGTCTAGGGCATTCGTTTCATCCGCGGCTATGGCCATCGGTCTCCTCCAGCACTTGCCGGCTCGCGCCCAAGATTGCGGCAGGTTCTGCCTCCGCCACGGCCGCCCCCAGAGTGTCCAGGAACCGGTGCATGCGCTGCACTACCGCGTGATCGCCGGCCAGGCTGCCGCGCAACCCGTGCATGGTGGTTCGCAGCGCCTCGGCCGCGCCCAGCAGGCCGGCATCAATCAGCGGCAGTGTGTCCCAATTCGCACCGTCCCAGCACTCGGGACGATAGGCGCAGGCCCGGCAGTGCTCGTAGCCGGTCACGGCGCGTGGGACCACGACCTGCTGGCGCATCCCGCGGGCAATCGAGGCCACCAGCCCCAGAAGATGGCCGCTGTTCGTCTCTCGAAAGCGGTAGACTTGCCCGGTGGGCCAGTGCCGGTAGACCACCTGCGATACCCGTTCCCACGCAGCTATAGGCGTTGTCTCAGTGGGCTTCGCCAGTGAAGCAGCAATCACGCGCAGGTCGCGCCCGGCGATCCCCACCCGTATCCACGGCGCGGAGTCGAAATCGTGAACTTCCACCACCACCGCCTCGGACGCTTCGGCGTCGGGCAGCAGCAGATCGGCCTGGCCGATCAGCCGCACGGTCCCCAGTCCTTCCACCTGGTAGGGCACCTGCCGGCCGAGCACGATCTCGCGGGCGGGGATATCGGGCGCACACCGCTCCGCCGCTGCCAGACATTCGGCGAAGGCATCACCCAGGGCGCTGCCCGGGCGGTCGTCCTCGTCGGCCGCGAGCAGCGCGTGGGTCCGGGCGAACTCGTCGAGCTGGCGGCCCAGCTTGGTCAGGCCGGCGGCGTGCATACGCTGCCGGTACTCGTTGGTCATCTCCGGCACCACGTAGCGCCCCCCGCCCGGCCGCTGCACGTGGCCAGCCGCGAACAGGTTCAGGATCTTGGCCCGCCCAACGGCGTAGCGGGCCAGGTCGCCGGCCAGGGCCGCATCTCCCCACCCTTCGCACCAATCCTGCCAGACCAACCCAACCGCAGCGGCGAGGTCGGGCGCATGCCCGTCGTAGTAGAAGTCCAGCCCGGCGCGGATCGCGGCAGGCACAAGCGCCGCGATCGTCTGCGGCCGTGGCACCCCCGACCGCCGCTCCCAGAACCACTCGAGCGGGCAGCGCGCGTAGGTGCGTAGCTCATCCACGGTGATGTCCATCCAGCTCGAGTCCATCACCGGCTCATCTCCGCGCGCACGACCGAGCCTGCCCGCGAAGCGTTCACATCCACGTCAGGCTGCACTGTGACGGCGGCCAGTGCAAAGCAGAAGCGTGTCGCCACACCAGGCGTGCTCTCGGCCCAAACCCACCCGCCCAGTGCCTCGATCAGACGCCGGCTCGACCAGAGGCCCAGGCCGTGCCCCTTCACCCTGCCGGTGCCGTCGGCCCGAAAGCCGAACTCGAAGAGCTGTTTCATCTGCTCACCCGGGATACCGACGCCGTTGTCGCCGACCTCGAAGACCACACGCTCACTTTCGGCCCAAACCCGAAGCCAGATGCGCAGGTCGAGTTGCTGCCGATTGTGCTTGAGCGCGTTGGACAGCAAGTTGTCCAGGACGCGGAGCACCGCCAGGCGCTCGCCCCACACCGCCGGCAGACCCGGCGCGACCTCCAGTGAAAACGCTACACTGCGCTCGCGCCGCCGGCGCGCCAGCATGGCGGCGGCCAGCCGCGCCAACTCCTCGACCTCGAGCGGCTCGGTCTCAATTTCCCGGCCGGGCTCGCTGAGCTCGTCCACCAGCGGCTGGCTGAGGCTGAGCTGCTCCTGCGCTTGCTGGACGAGCTCACCTTCTTCGCCCTGCAGGCACCCACTGCTGCCGGCCAGGTCCAGGAGCGACTGGGCCGCCGCCAGCTTGTTGGCCAGGTCGTGCGCGGCGGTGCGGGTCAGCCGTTCTTGGTGATCGAGGCTCGCACTCAGCGCCTGAATATCCGCTGCCCGGGCGTCAATCTCTGCAAATTCGGTCAACACCTGCTCGCCATAGCGTTGGATAGTCTGCAGCGCCGGCAGTTGGCGCTCGGCCTCATGGGCTTCCGGCCAGGCCAGCACAAGCAGGGCCTGCCGCCCAAGGCACATACCCACCAGCACGTGGTCACGGCCAGAGGCCAGGGCGCGCCAGCGCACCGCGACCTCTGCCACGGGCAGTAGGGCGGGTCCGGTTGCGGCCAGCGAACGGCACAACAGGAGGTCGTCGGCGGGAAGCGCCGCCAGCCAGTCCAACTGCACGACATTCACAGCATGCGCCAGCAAGTAACACGGCGCCCCAGGCCGGACCAGGTGCAGCGTCCCGCCCAGGCCGCCCAACGCCTCGAGACTGCATTCGAGGATGACACCCAGCGTCTGCTCCCGGTCGCGGCGCATCACAGTGGCCGCCATCACCGCGCCCAGCGCATCGCCCCAGGCGCGCTCGCGCTGCAGGAGCCATTGGCTCGCGCGCCACACGCCCCAGAGCACCGCTCCGACGAAGAGACCGGCGACCACCAGTACCATCCAACCGCTTTCCATTTCGCTCACTTGCACTTTGCTTGCATCAGAGCTGGCTCGCCAACAAGGTCTCGGCCCAGGCCATCGCCTGGGTGTAGATCGGCCGGCTGCTCTGCCCCCGCGCCCACTGCGGAGGACGGCGCTCATAGCCCAGCGCACGCATGAGCTTCAGAAACTCGCGTTCGTCATCGGAGCGCGCGGCCATCTCGTTGAGGTCCTTCACGCCGTCCGGCAATTCGGCCAGCGTGCCGCGGCCGATCAGTTCGCGCCAGCGCTCCGCCGCCGCCAGGCCCGGCCCGCCGTCGTTATGGGGCACAATCACCAGTGGGCGCTTGAGACGCGCCAGGAGCGCCGCGTGCTCGCCCTTCATGCGCGTGCCGATGTTGGCAAGCGCGTCGAACCCCCACTGCCGCGCGGTGAGGGCGTCCGGCGGGCTTTCAACCAGCAGGACCGGCTGATTGCTCTCGCGCCGGTCGAGGCGGGCATAGCCGTATAGCGGCTTGGCCATCTCCTTCAGGCTCAAGTACTTCGGCGCTTGCGGGCCGAGCGTCGGCGCAAAGGCCCGCCCGATCAGGTGCAGGACGCGGCCGCTGCGGTCACGCTCGACGAACACCACCCGGCCAATCATGAACTCGCGGTTTCTCCGCTCGGTATCCAGCAAGTGGGCCTCCGCGGCGGCGTCAAGCGGCAGGCCGCAGGCCAGCAAGGCCGGCGCCAGCAGATCGCCGATGGCGTAACCAATCGCTTCCTGGCGGATGGTGGCATGGCTGAAGCCTCGCCGGCGCAGGTAGTCATAGGGCGTGCCGGGTCCTGGCCCCATCGCGAGCAGCGTCGTGTGGTACAGGCGCGCCGCCGTGTGCAGCAGCATCTGAACGTGCGGGCTGAGCTCGACCGGCCGCCAGGCCTGCTGGCGATGCCAGGCCGCCGGCACTGGCTGGCGCAGGGGCGGCAGGTTATTGCCGCCGAGGTCGGCCAGGGCTTCCTTGAACATCGCCTTATCATGGCTGTTCCAGGCACGGCCAAAACGAGCGTGCCCGACCAGGTCAATCACGTCGCCGCCCAGGTCGCACGATGCCGCGTAACAGTGCCAGGTCTGGGTCGGCAGATGGACGGTGAAGCTCGGATGCTGGTCGTCG
Organism: Anaerolineales bacterium; assembly: GCA_020845955.1. GTDB lineage: Bacteria > Chloroflexota > Anaerolineae > Anaerolineales > UBA6663 > JADLEU01. Next base: position 28,297 of record JADLEU010000333.1, on the reverse strand, counting down.
TGGAACGGGCAACGGCCCACCAGGTGGCTGCCCGTATGCCGAAGCGCCGCCACGTAGCGCGGTGCCACATCCTGCAGCGGGTGCCGGGCCTTGATCTCGTCCAGGGTCGCGTGTTGGGCCGGATCCATCGTTCGCCTATGACTCAAAAGCGCTCACGAACTCGCTCGACGTCACCGTACGCCAGGCCGGCTTAACCGGGTTCAGGCGCCTCTGGTCGTCGGCCAGCAGATCGGCGCGGGCCAGGCGGACATCGAGCGTGCTCCGATATTGGGCGTTCATGTCACTCAGCCGCCGCTGTAGTGACCGCAGACGGCCCTCACCCCCGCGTTCCACCAAGATCAGCAGCCGTGGCAGGTTTCCGGCCAGCCCATCCCACTGTCCGCCGCGCTGGTAGTAGCGGGCAAGCTTGTCTCGCAGCTGCTGGCCATGCACGCTGTTGCGATCCACTTCCAGCCAGAAGGCCTGTTCACGGCAACCCCCGCTTGACTGCTGGATCGACACGACACCGGCTGCATCCGGCACAACGGCCCGCAGTCCGTCTGGCACCGCTTCCGGCACAGGGGCTGTGCGCTCGGGCAGGTCAAACAGACACTGCACGTGATCCCAGCGCACGAGTGAAAGTTGTGGCGGGCCATAGCGGCACAGGCCCACCAGGAAGTCCAGGATCAGCGCGGTGTGGGCGCGCACGCGGTCCAGCCAGCCGACGGCATACTCAGCCCCCGTCGCGGTCCGGCGCACCGGCCAGCCGCGCAGCCGCGCATACTCCACCGGCGCCAGGCCGACCTGTGCCGCGAGCAGGCACAGTCCCAGCCAGGTCAGGACGTGCCCGTTGCCCGGCGACACCCGCTCCACCAATGCGTTGGCCTTCAGCTCCTGCAGCCCAACACGGACGTTGCTCGGTGTGCATGCCATCACGATGGCCAGGTCGTCGGCCGCGATCAGCGGGTACTGGCCGATGCGGTCGAGCAGCGAGCGGGCGTTGATGCTGAGCGACGAGTGGACAGCGAGCAGGCGCTTCCACTCGTCACGGGGCACGCCCGTCGGCTGCGCCTGGCTCCGACGCAATGCCGCTTGGGCACTCGCGGGTTGATTGGCGGAGACCTCGTCCAGGGCGGGCTCGCCCCACCAGCCGACATGCGGCGCGGCTGGGCGGCGGCTGGGCCGGGATGAGTCCACCGCGCCGGCCCACAGCGACGTGGGCACGCGGCGCTCGTTCCACCACTGGTTCCGCCGCAGGGCCTCCAGGGTCGTCAGCCGCAAGGGGCCGCCCCACTCCCCGCCGTGCAGCGCTGCCTGCCACGCCTGCACGACCTCAGTCAACCGCTGCTGGTCGAGCGTGATGACGGCGAAGGTTGGGAAGTAGGTGTGTTCCGGCGCGTGGAACTCGGGCCGCCGCCGCCAGGCATGGACGCTGCGGAACGCCTGATAGAGCCATGCGGGCTTGAGGTTGCCGGGATCGAAGAGCAGGGCCACATTGCGATAGGCGCGGGGGCCAAGCCGCACACAGGCCAGGCCGTCCAGCCGCAGCGAGCGATAGGCGCGCGCGGCGAAATCCGGCCGGGTGTGACTGGGCGGATGGTGCGGCCGCAGGCTTTGGGCGGGCACGAGGTAGGGCGAGAGCGCCCACACCACGCCCGGCGCGGCAAACCAGTCGTTGAGCAGGGCGCGGGCATAGTCCAGCTTGAGCGCCGCCAGGAGCGTGCGCTCCTGCCAGGGCGCGGAGTGGAGCAGGCCCACGCGCTCGGCGCCGGCGGGCGTCAGGCCATAGCGCGCGGGCGTCTGCCCCAGCCCGCGGATCACAGCGCGGGTCACCAGGCGATAGCGCCGTGCCAGCCGGATCGCGGCCTCGTATTCGCTCTGGTGCAGACCGCTGTGCGAGCGCAGCAGCTCGGTCCGCGCCCAGGGATGCGCGCCGATGGCCTGCAGCAGCATGGCCAGTCGTTCCCGGTCCTCAATCTGCTTGCGCTTGCCCATCGCGTCCTTTCCCCGTCGCCTTGGCCATTGCCCCGGTCAGACGCTCTAGGCCGACCGCGTCCGGTGTCACGCCCGGTACGACTTCGCGAAACGTGGGTGGCTGCGCCTTAGGGCGCGGTGTGCTCGCCACCGCATGCTGGGTCGCGCGGGTAGCAGTCGAGTCCGCCGGCGCCCCGCCGGTGACCTCGACCGAATGCCGGATGGCGTCCGGCGAGTTGGGCGGCTGCGCCCGTTGCCGGTCCACGAGATCCTGAAGCGGGCTCTTCGGCTCATCCGCTGTACCGGAGGGCTTCGACGCCGCCCCCTGATGCTCGTCGAACAGCATCGAGAGCGACAGGCGGGCCAGGCGATCCGCCTCATCGCCGGCCACGGTGTAGAGCGCCCGGCCGGCCAGGACCCGTTCGACCACGCCGGGATCGGGCACGAGCGGGCTCGCCACCTTCATCAGGAACACCGGCAGCGGCTGACCGTCATCGGCGATGGTCTTGACGTAGGCGTGGTGCTGCGGCAGGTTGACCAGGCTTTCGGCGCGCAGGCGGTCGATGTCGAGCTCACGCTCGACCAGGTAGCGGGCATCGTCGCCGTTCACCTGGAAGACCACCTTGCTGGCCACGCCGGCGAAGATGCTGCCGGCCAGGGTGCCGGTCGGCTCGATCCGGCGCAGGTTGTCCAACGCCTGGGTGCCGAGCACGAAGTTGCCGCCGTTCTTCTGCAACTCGCCCAGCAGCGCGCCGAAGTCAGTGCCCGTCATCGTCTGGAACTCGTCCGCCACCACGGAGACCGGCACGCGCTGCTCGCGCGGCAGGGTCGTCTGGCGCATGATGACCCGGCGCATCACATTGAGGAATAGCGATCCGATGAAGCCGGCCAGGTCGTCACCCAGGATGCCGGCGTTGGTGTTGACCACGATGAGCTTGCGGCTGCGGATGGCCTGGAAGAGGTGCAGGGTCGAGCGGGGCTGGCCCACCAGGCGCCGGATCGCGGCCGAGCGCTCGAAGGCGTGGCTCTTGGAGAGCACAGGCGAGATGACCTGCTCGCGCTGCGAGGGGCTCATCTGAAAGTACTCGCCCGTAAAGTAGTGGACGATGTCGGGCCGCTCGGCGGCGGTGACCTCCTCGGACAGGAATTTATCGCGGATATTGGGATGACAGGTGAGCAGCGTCGCCAGCGCCAGCAGTGTGTACTGCCGCTCGGGTGGGCGGCGCAGGTTGGCCTGGGCCAGCGCGCGCAGGCCAATACCCAGGGGGATCAGCATCCGCGGCCCCCAATACTGCTGCCATAGGGCCCGGCCTACGTCGACGAAGTTCTCGGCCAGGCTGTCCGGGTCGAAGCCTTCGGTCACGTCCAGCAGGTTGAGGCCGACCGACCGCGTCTCGTAGGAGAGGTCGATGTAGACCACGTCCTGAGCGCGCTCTGGCGGCACGAGCCCGATGACGCGGCGGGCCAGGTCGCCGTGCGGATCTACGACCAGCACCGAGCGGGCGGGGTCGCGCATCCACTGGCTGGCGATGTGCTCCATCAGGGTGCTCTTGCCGTGCTGGGTCTTGCCGATGATGAACAGGTTGCGCTGGAGCGCCGCCGGCGAGAGCCAGACGTCGACCGCCTGCTCACCTTTCTGCGAGACCCCGACCGGCGCCCCGAGTGGCTGCGGGGCTTTAGACGGCAGCGGAAGCAATTGTTCGTAGATCTGCCGGCGCACCCGCTCCAGCGACTCGCCCACCGGCATGTGCCACAGGCCCGCCAGTTCTTTCACGCTCAACACATTGGGTTGAATTCCGGCGGCCGGCCTCAGGTCATCCGGCTTTGCGCCGGCAGGCAAGATCACGACGCGCCAGCGATTGCCGGAAGTCGTGTTGAAGAGCTGGTAGGCGGCCACCAGTTGATGCAGCAGGGCCTGGGCGCGCCCGACACTTGTGGCGCTGGCGAATAACCGGACCTCGATCGCCAGCGCCTGGTCGCGCAGCTTGGCGGCCGCCTCTTCTTCCAATACCCGGGCCCACTGGTTGTCGTTGAGACTGAACAACCACCCGGCCAGTTGCCCGAGCGCCGCCCCAACCGGCAACGCCACCAGCCAACGCGTCCAAGCGCCGACGAGCGCCCACAGCGCCAGCATCGCCACGCACAGCAATAACACCGAGGCGCCGGTCACGGCCGTGATATTTCGCGTGGGCGCGGGTATATCGGCCCCGTAGCCGCGTCGTTTGAGCGCCGCCAGCTGGCGCAGATGGGGTTCAGCCCAGGCGGCCCGCGCCGCGCCGCGCACAATCACCTGCGACAGCACACACTCCTCCGGCTGAAGGCCATCAAAGGCGCCGAGGATGGCATCCAGCGGCTCGCTGCCCTCAAACTCGCGCCATGTCTTGATGGGCAAGAACTCTGGACCAGTCGTCACGAGCTGAACAGCCACCCAGGCTCTTGGGGTTGCTGACAGAGGCGCCAGCGGATCCAGTTCCGCGGGGAGAGGTCGCACTTCGACCTGCCGGTAAACGGAGTAAAGTTGGGCGCTGACCCGCTGCATGGCCGCCGCCGATCCGCGGATGGCCAGCAGCCGCTGATGGTGGTGGCCGACGATCTCCAGGGCCACCGGCCCCGGCAATTGCCCGAGCGTGCCCGCCAGTTGCTCCATCGCGGTGGCATCGCGCAGGTTTTCCGGCGGCGGCAGGATGGCCAAGTATTGCGCCCTATCCGAGAATCCACTTGTCGCCATGTTATGCACGCTCAACGATTGCCAATGGGTGTCACGAATGGCCGGATATCACCATGACGGTGATAGGGTGTAGGCTTATGCGGGATGACGATTTGGCAGATCTGACTTCGCTTCACACTCTGGAGGGCCAGATGCTTGAAAGTTTCGTGGAAACCGGTGGCGTTCGCTTGTGGTCCGTATCTCAGGGAACCGGTATCCCACTGGTGCTCTGCCATGGTGGTCCCGGCTGCTGCGACTATCTGGCTCCGGTAGCGAATCTGGTTTCCGAGCAGGCAAATGTAATTCGTTACGAACAGCGAGGGTGCGGTCGTTCTGATGCCTACCCACCCTACGATGTTGCGACGTATTTGGGCGATTTGGAGGGCGTCAGGCAGCACTATGGGGTGAATGACTGGATCGTGGCGGGGCACTCTTGGGGTGCTGAGCTCGCTCTGATTTACGGCATGAACTATCCGGGCCGCACCCTCGGACTGATCTGTCTTTCGGGCGGGTACATGAATAACGACCGGGAATGGCACAAGGCGTATGAACAGGGGCGGGAGGCTGGTCTTGAACCACCACTGTCCTTTGACTACCCACCCAATATGGAAGTCAACAAGCTGATGAACCAGTCCATGAGACGTTACATTCAGCGTCCGACTTTGTTCCGTGACCTGGCTCAACTCCAAGTGCCTACCCTTTTCATCTACGGTGAGAACGACATCCGGCCGAGTTGGCCCGTTGAGCAGGTTGCACACCTGCTGCCCAAGGGGCACTTCACAATGCTGCCTGGCGCAACTCACAATCTGTGGCTGACACATGCAGATGAACTGAAAACATATATGCACGATTTCATCTTGGAACTGGGGGCAACTCATCGCGCCACTAAGGAATAACCACAAAGTCCACATGTCGAATCTCCGGCCGAGCCACGGGAGCGTGACAATAAAATGCATGCGCATGCCAATATGACGGCAGGGCAAAGCATGGCTAGTCACCACATGGCCAATCAATTACGTCCTGAGCACTGAAGAACAACGCCGGATCGAGCCATACCCCGGTCGTATCCCCATCACCGCGAAACTGCTTGACCCCGTAGTGCACGTGCGGCCCGGTGGAATTCCCGGAATTGCCGCTCACGGCGATAACTCGGCCGGCCTGAACGATGTCGCCGACCTGCACCGAGATCGATTCGTTGTGTGCAAACCAGGTCTGGTAGTCGCCGTTCTCGACCACAACCAGGCCACCCCAGGCGCCGTTGTCGCCGGCCCAGACCACCTTGCCGCCCATCGTGGCGTAGACCGGTGCGCCGGCGTTGACCGGAAAATCCACCCCAACGTGATCAGCATAGTTCGCGTCCTGAAACTCGCAGCCCAGCAGCGGCCGGTCGTGGGTGTTGGCCCAATGTTGGACGGGGCCGCGCAGCGGCACGCCCCAGGGCGCCCGCGCATCCGCGCTGCGGTAGCCGTCGCGCCCCACTGCGCTGACGCCCGCACCCACCCCGCTGCTGCCGGTCGCGCCATCCGAGTCTTGCGGGATATCGAGCTGCCACTCGGCCAACTCGCCGGCGCCGAAGGGCATCTGCGGAATGGCGTTGGCCACCATCAGGTTCGGCATGACGATGAAGAAGCAGAAGCTGCACATCCAGCCCGCCAATCCCAGCGCAAAGAGTGGCTTGAGCACACGCACATCGGCCTACCAGATCGGCTCTGCCCGCCGGCCCGACGCGATGGCCACGGCCTGCTGCTGCTCGCGGTTGGTCGCCAGCCGCGCCAGCCGCAGCGGGTTCACCGCCACGTAAAGCGGCAGGCGAACATCGTTGCCGAAAAGCAGCAGCCCCTCGCCCTTGCGCACGTGCAGCAGATCCGCCTGCTCGGCTGCCGAGAGCCCAAACAGCTCGCCCAGCCGGCGCACGGCGCTGTCCGATTCCTGGCTGAACAGCATCTTGATCCGGGCGATCTCGGCGATCACCCGCGCCTCGGGGCTGTTCACGAGCCGGTGGGTGTCCTGGGTGGCCAGGTGCAGCGCGGCGTTGTACTTGCGAAAGCTGCGCGCCATGCGCTCCAGCCGGTGGGCGGCGCCGGGCTGCTCGAGCAGATACCAGGCTTCATCAATGAAGAGGTGGATCGGCTGCGCCGCGCCGCCGGCCACGACCTCGTTCCAGACCAGCCGCAGCACCTGCCAGGCGAAGACCGGCCCCAGCGTCCGCTCAACGTTCTCGCGCAGCGACCGCATGCCAAACACCACCAGCGGCGCTTGGCCGACGTCTACGGTCGTGGGCTGATTGAACAGATCGGCGTAGAGGCCGTAGGCGTACTGCAGCAGCACCTGCGCCAGGGCTTGGCTGCGGGGGTTGGCGTGGGCCGTGAGCGTGTCCACCAGGGCAGCCAGGGTCGGCGCGGCGCGCCCGGCCTGCCCGTGGCCGAGGTCGTCGGCGCGGAAGCCCCACTTCTCCATCGTGGTCTGGTAGCACTCCACCAGCGCGTTGAAGGTCGGAGCGTCGAGGCGCTGGCCCAGGATGGCTTCCACGAAGGCCGCCAGGGATTCGGCGGCGCTCGTCCACGGGTTTTCGGAGGCCAGGTTGAGGTCCATGATGTTGATCACCTGGCCACCGGTGAGGGACTCGGCATAGCGCAGCACACGCGCCAGCCCGTGGGCATCGGGCGTGCCCTGATCCAATAGGCCAGACACCAGTGCAGACAACGGTGGCGCCGGCCTCACCCAGGTCGCCGGCTGATCGGGCAGGATCCCGGCCCCCGCACAGACGGCCTGATAGGCCTGGGTCAGCGCCTGCACCTGGCTCTCGGCCAGCGGCGCCGCGCTCAACGCTTCATACAGCTCCCCCAGCGCCACAAGTCCATCCCGGTAGCCGTCCGGCTCGGCCGGCAGCTCAAGGCGCTTGGGTTCGCTGTGTTTCCCCAGCTCCACGTAGGGCGCGTGGAAGTCAATCGCCAGCCGCAGGTATTCGCGCTCGGGGTCAATCACAAAGACCCTGTGTCCCAGCGCCAGCACCGTCTCAATGGCCTGCTTGAGATAGACCGACTTGCCGCCGCCCGGCGCGCCGATGACGAGCTCCGAGGCATTGCTCTGGCCGCGCTCAAACGGGTTCAGAGCCACGAACAGGCCATTGCCCCGGTGCAGGCCGAAATGCCAGCCTTCAGGGTCCAGGTACTCGCGGCGGACGAAGGGGAAGAACGAGCCCAGCGACTCCGCCGACATGTTGCGCGGCTTGAGCTTGTAGGCCGGGCGGGCCAGCGGCCGTGTCGACTGCAGCACGCTCAGATGGCGGCGGGTCGCCGGGTAGAAGCGGATGTCCTTCACCTTCAGGGCGGTCTCGAACTCGCGGCACTGCCGGTCAAGCCCTGCCAGGTCGTTGGCCCAGACCAGCACGTACCAGTGCAGAAAGTAGGGTGCTTGCAGCGCGATCTCGAGCTCCGCGCGGGCGGCCTCCACCGATTGGATCGCGGCCTGCCTTCCCCAGTCCGTAATCGCGCCTCGCCGCGCGTCCACGAGGGTCGAGGCCTTCAACTCCGTCTCGGTTTCCTTGAACTGCTGGCGAATCTGGACCGGGTCGGCGGCGGTGAGAAAGAGCGCGTGGGTCGTGTCGAGGGGCAGCGCCACGATGGACGCCAGGTCCACGGGTGCGCGCGGGTCGAAGTCGTAGAGCAAGTACCCGCGCGCCACGACCTCGCCCACACGCAGGTAGTGCTCATGCTCCTCGATGAGCGCCGGTGCCAGCAGGTCGGCCAGGTTTTCAGGGTCGCGGGCGGCCTGAACCAGTTCGGTCTCCAGGGGGCACTGGTCTACGGGCGACCGCGGCGCCCAGGCAGGCGAGTTTCCGTTACTTGAGAGGACGCTTCCTGGCCCGCGCGGTGTGCCCAGGAGGCTCGGCGAGTGATGGTTATGGTCCCAAAGCGCCTGGCACAGGCGCGCCGGGGACCAGGGCACCAGTTGCAGGCCGATCTCGCCGAGCGCTGTCGTCACAACCTGCACATACTCCTCGAGCTGCTCGTGCGCGGCCTTGACGATGGGCTCGCTCAGCACCCGCTCGCGGCGCTTGCCCGATACGGCCTCAGGGAAGGGATTGTGGGCGATGACGACCAGGTAGCGCTGCTGCCTGGGGGAGAGCTGTTCGTGGGCCGCCGTCAGGAAGGCGGCTGTTTCTTCCGCGCAGGCGTGCATGCGCCGGCGGCGCGCCTTCGTCTGGTGTTCGACCGCCGCTTCGGCGCGCTGCTGCCAGTCCGCCGCGGCCGCGTGCCACCGGTTCAGGTATCCGTCCAGGTCCTGCGGCTGGGTGACGATGACGAGCTGAATGGCCAGGGGCGCCCGCAGGCGGCGCAGGGCCGCTGCGAACAGACCCCAGAATTGCTGACGAGCGGCGGGGTCGCCCCGCTCCAGATCAATCGGCGCGACCTCGATGCCGCGCACGAAGGAGCCGTTGTCCAGGATCACCGCATCGTCCAAGATGGCCATGATGTCCACGAGCGACTCGGTTGGACCCACAAGGGCTGGGCCGGGAAATGCTTTGGAGCCGGCCGATGTGCTCGCCTGTTCAGTGGAATGGCTATTTGCCGGCCTATCACGACGTAACAAAGACTTCAATCGCATTCTGCTCAGGTTCCGGGTGGATTGTCAGCCCATGCACAGTGAATCAGGGCTATACTGATGACAGGCAGTCCGCGGTAGAAAGTCAGGCCGAAACTGCGTAGTGCACAGGGCTTTTCCGCCAGGCACCGAAAGGATTTTTCAAGATGCAACATAAGCGTGTAGCACTTGGCCCAAACACGGTTGTCCAGACGCGCGAGCCTACGGATACAAAGCAATCTCACCCGTTGCCGACCGGCATGTGGCACATTCGGACGGATATTGGTGGCTTTGGCGGGAACGTACCGCCAGGCGTGGATCCCAATGTGCGGTCGTATGCAACGCTGGAACTGGCTCAGCCACATGCTGGATTTCACCTAGCAACTCCGAATTTTCTGCCAGACGGGTACACCTTACGGGAAGTCTTGGTGCCGCCTGTAGGCCCTACAACTACCGTCCTGATCTTTGGCGGACAAGGGCACGATATCGTCCTGGCGGAAACACCTGTTGGACACCAGCAGGGCCAGCAGTCGTCCTCGGGCACCCACGTCTCAAGCACGAGCGTCAGCGTAGGCACGAGCGGGACACTTGAGCAGACTGACCTGGATGGTCGGCCAGCAGCCTGGATGGATGGTCGCGGTCTCATATGGGAAGCGGATGGAGTTTCATACCATCTCGGTGGGCTTGAGCTTACCCTCGAGGAAGCCAAGGCGATTGCCATCTCTCTTAAGTAGTACGGTCGCTAGAGTGGATGCCACAGGAGTTCAAGTTGTCTAGCTCCACCCTGTATGAGCCACAGCGTGAGCAGCATTAGGATTGATAAACCAAGGGCGTTGGCGGTGATCCACAGCAGCGCCGGTGACCAATTGATCACAGCCGCCTGAGGAACCTTGCGCCGATGTGCTGCGGGCATAGCCTCTGCTGTGGGCCACGCGGCCCGTGCTTGGCCTTGATCCCGCACGGCGCGATGCAGCAGGTACCGGGTCCGGCGATTGAAGACCAGTACGTCCAGCAGACGCTGCTCCAAGGTCTGCCCCTGGCTCTGCCAGAACGCCCAGACCAGGCCAACCGCAGCGCTGACCAGCACTAGCACAATCCGCAGCCAGAAAGGCCAGGTCCTCAGGCCGACCAGGCAGCCGAGGGCCAGCGCAGCCGCCGTGGCCAAAATAGCGAGCTGGCGAAACGTCAGGCCGAAGAACCGCCGCTCCGAAACGTCAATCCGACTGGGTGGCCGCATCTTCTAGCTCCTCCTCGTGGTGGATGGACTGGTGGTGTCGCTGCCGGCGATATCCTGGCTGCGCGCAAAGGCGTCGCGCGCGGTGCTGGCAATCTGGCCGGCCAGCCTGAAGCCGTGCCGCGATGCCAGAGTCTCCAGGTGGCCCACCAGCGTCTCCGGGTCGGCCTTGGTGTTTGGATCCAGCATCGCCTCGAAGAGGTCGCGCTGCGCCGCCATGCCGCCGGGTTGGCCCTGCCCGCGCCATGCGCCGTAGCTCTCGTTCGCGAGGCGGAGCAGGGGTGCCATGGGCACGGCGCGACCTGCACTGACAAAGGACTGATGCAGACCGCCGGCCATGAGCTCGGTGTTGTCACGGCCCGGATCGAACAGCTCATTCGGCATGTGGCTCAGGTCGCGGTTCGACCACCGCAATGCGCCGGACAGCGACCCGGCGCTCAAGCCTTCTGCGGGGGCTGCGCCAGGGCTGACACCCGATAGGGTCCGCTCGGCCCTGAGTTCGCCGGCCAGGCCACCGGCCTGCAGCCCGAGCCCCAGTCCCTGGAGAATGGGATTGCGGGTGCCGACCGCCAGCGCCCGTCCAAAGCTGCCGGCGAGGCGTGCTCGCCGAAGCTGGCCGTCGTTCGCTGGTGGCTGCGACATTGGTCGCTCTGTTGCGCTAGCGTCCGCTGTACCAGGCTCAGATGTCGCCGGGGATTCAGGGGACAGGCTCGGGCTGTTGCCCTCGGCCACAGACGCACTCGACGCAGCCGCATGATCCGAAGGAGGGTCAGCCTGATAGGTGGACGCGCCACCAGGTTGACCGCCAAGCAGTTGCAGCATCCGCCGGCCGACCCCACCCAGGCCAGAACGAAGGCTGAAACCGGCAGGTGATGCGGTCGGCCCAGGCGATGCCACTGACGTGCTAGCCCCTCCGGTGCCGGATGAAGCTGCGGCGGCTGCGCTCGCCGCGCCGCCCGACGGCGCGCCCGCGAGGGGCGCCCCGCCCGCCGCAGCCGCACCGCCGGCCGCGCCCAGCCCCCCTGCCCCAGCGCCGGCCGCCGCCCCAACGGCGAGCCCGCCGGCGGCGAACCCCACCGCCACGGCCGCGAGCTTCACCACGCCCATCGTGGCGTCCAGGGCGTGCCGGTGCACCTCGGCCAGCGCGCCGAAGACGGCCTCCCCCACCTTGAAGTTGATGGCGATCAGGACGCTGACGACGCCGGCGGTGACGAACACGCCGGTCACGAATGTGCCGATGTCGCCGCTGCCTTCCGCCGAGAGCAGGTTGTAGAAGAGCGAGACGACGGCCTTGAGCAGCAGGGCGTCGACGATCGGGATCAGGAAGGTCACGACGACGGCCTTCAGCCATAGGGCCTGCAGCCAGCGCATGGGCGGCAGGCTGCCCAGGATCAGAACTACGGGCGCCAGGGTGGTGAGGAGATAGGCCAGCGCCGTATATGCCGCCAGCGCCAGCCCGAGGCCCAGCATGATGCTCGACGCCAGGAATAGGCCGAAGAACGCCAGGTAAAGTACGATCGGCGAAGTCAGCAGATTGCCGGCCAGGGCCAGCAGCGCGTTCACGTTGAAGAACGCGCCGGCCAGGGTGGCCCCGGTCACCCGGGTGCCGAAGTCGGCCACGAGCAGGCTTCCGGCGGTCGCCACACTCAGGCGATGGGCCAGGCTCAGCAGGTAATACGAGCTGCCCGCCGCCCCAGCCGAGATCAGCCAACCCAGGAGCGCTTCTTTCAGGTCGGCCAGGCCCAAGGCCGAGGTCGCGCCGAAGCGGAGGGCACTGACCGCCGTGAGCAGGAGGGTCACCGGCAGTAGCAGCAGGCCGGCGGCCAGCGTGACCCGCCAGTGGGGCAGGACCAGGTTCTCAAACAGGGGCGTTGGCGCGCCGGCGGCGACGTCCGGCGCCAGGCCGTAAGGTCCCGCCACCAGCGCATCGAGCGCACCGGTGAACCGCTGCCCGGCTTCCCGGTAGGCCTGCAGCAGGATCTTGTTGCTCATCTGCACCACGGCGTCCATCATGGTCTGAAACGGGAAGCGGATGATGTGAAAGATGTTCTCGATGATGGGCGGCGGCGTATCCGGCGTGGCCGTTGCAGTCGGGGTCGGACCAGGCCCCGTCGTGGGCCTTGGGGTCGGCACGTATTGCGGCGTCGGGACGGGCGTAGGCTGCCAGGCCGGATCAGGCATGGACCCAGTAGCCGTGACCGGCGCAACCGACACGGCCCCGGCGGCCATCGCCACCAGCAGCACACCTGCACACCAAACTACGCGCCAGCGCTTCACGGTGCTCATCAGAACTGCGGGATGGGGATGGAGGTGTCCACGTAGTTTCGGACGGCGTCAAACACGATGCCGACGAAGGTCGTGGACATCACCGCCAGGATGAAGATGAAGACTGCCGCGATGATGTTGAGCCAAGCCTGGCTCACCCCCATTGGGCTGCCCACCAGGTTGGCGATTTGGGCGGACCAGAAGCCGCGCGCCACGCTGACGGCGAAGACCGCGACGCTTGAGAAGACGAAGAACTGGATGAACAGCCGGGCTACGTTGGTCACCAGCTCCACGAGCGGCTGCACCGAAGCGCTGCCGCTCGGCGGGTCGTCCTGCTGCGGATTGCTCGCTTGAGCCGGCATGGCCGGACTGACCAGCAATAGGATGAGTGTGAGCAGGATGGCCAGCCGTCTCCACGCATTTCCCCGCTTCTGTCGTTTGTTCATTGCGCTATCACTCCCATAATCAGACCAAGCCAATCACCAGTCCCGCCAACCGAACCGCCAGAAGCGTGAGGACGCCGGTGAGCACGACCAGCATGAGCCGCGCGGCCAGCGCCGAAAGAATTCCTGGCTGGCCTCCCAGCAGGCTGAGTTGCGCGCCCAACACACCGCTCGCAAACCCCACCGCCAGACTCGCTCCCACCGTCATCAGCACCGCCTGCACCACGATCTCGGCCAGGCCGCGCCACAGCGCTACCGCGCCCGTCGCATCCTGCACACCGGATGTCATCCACCGGCCCACGGCGTCGCCGAGTGCAGCGGCGCTCGCCACCACGGCCAGGCAAACGATGATGGGGATCGCGCGCTCGTAGAGCTCGACCAGCACGCCCGTCCGCCCGGCAATAGCGCCAACGTGCGCCTGCGCCAGGGTCGTCACCAACGCCACCGTGAAGTAGATCGCGCCCAGCCCGCCAGCCCACTGCATCACTTCGGCGATGACTGCCACCAGCGCGGTGCTTCTTGCCAGGTCCATGGGCGCAGCCTTAATCCGCCAACCGCCAGTCTGATTTGTAGGGCTGCAGCGGCTGGCTGAACTGGTAGTAGATCGTGAACGTCCTGGGCGTCCAGGTGCCCCCGCCCCAGAAGAACCACATCGGCGTAGCCGTGTACCCCGTCTGGCAGGTGGCGTCGTTGGAGAAGCCCAGGCCGCCGGGGTTCTCTTGCGGCACAGCAAACGTGGCCAGGCTCTGGCTGCGCGCCGCGTTGCCTTGGATATACGCCTGGTCGGATCGCACGGCCTGCGCGGCGGCCGTCGAGCAATCGTTCGTCGCCGTGATCAGGGCCAGATGGATGTAGAGCATCCGGCCGATCAGCAGCAGGCCCAGGATCATGAGCACGAGCAGGGGCAGAACCATGACCAATTCTACGGAAGCCTGCCCCTGCTCGTGGCCGCGCCGAGATCTATGTTCGCTATTCATGGCGAGGGGGCCTCGTCCCAGTTGGACTTGTACGGCTGCCAGGGGAGATGGATGGTGTACTCGATGGAGAAGAACTGCGGGCCGACGAAGATGATGCCGTCAAACGTGCCGAGCCAGCGCACCTCCTCCGGGTAGCCCACCTGGCAGGCGATGTTGCCGAAGGCATTGTGGGGCGAGACCGCCGAGTAGATGCCGCCGGTGGTCACGGTTTGCGACACCTGAAACGTGGACAGGCTGTTCTCGCGAGCGGCAAAGCCCTGGCCCATCATCCGGTCGAACGCCGTCGCCTGGGCCGCGCTCGTCGCGCAGTCATTCGCCGCCGTCAGGATCGCCAGGTGGACGTACAGCAGGCGTCCGAGGGCCAGCAGCCCGACGATCATCAATACGATGAGCGGCAGCACGAGCACCAGCTCGACCGACGCCTGGCCGCGCTCCGGTATTTGGTCGCGAATTGTGGGTTTACTGGTCACGGTTGCTCCTACTTCAGTCACAGCCATCACTCGGCTTGCCGGCCCAGAAGCGCCAGTCCCTGCCCTGCGCGCCAGCCTGGAGCCGGGCGGACAGGTTGCCCAGCAGCGGCACGCGGAACCCGCCAGCGCCGTTGAGGCGGGCGAAGATGGCGCGTTCACAACCGGGTGCGCCCTGGCTGAACTGGGCGGCCCCGGCCGCACTGGCCGCCGGCTGCACCACGCCCATGATGGTCTGCACGCGGGCGTAGCCGCTCCCCAGACCGGCCTCCGTTCCGGCCACGCGCGCCCCGGCGGGCACGCCTGTGGCTGCCAACAGCAGGCTAAACAGCCACAACGCCAAGGCCAGCACGACCATGACGGCCAGGAAGAACGCCGGCATGACCAGCGCGAACTCGGCCGAGGACACGCCTTTCTCACGTGATGATTGAATACGGTGCGGCATGTGAAGTGCCTCCTGGCGGCGGCCAGGCGTGCCTGCCTGGCCGCCGCCGTGCCTCGTCGGCCTCAGCCGGCCGCGTCCAGCGCCGCACCGGCCCGGTTAAAGAGCTCCACGATCTTCGGACCCAGGACCCGGATGCCCGCGACGATGAAGACGAGCAGGACCACGAACAGGATGGCGTACTCGGTCGCCGAGAGGCCGGCCTCGTCGTTCCAAAACGCTTGCAGCTGTGCTTTTGCTTCCGTCAGCATGGGTAACCTCCTTGCAAGACCAGTCCAATGAAGAGAGCGCGTTTCGTCCCTTGTGGTCACGCCATAGCACCTCCTCTGTATGCGTCCCTATTCGACCACCTCAGTGTAGGAGCGCTCGCGCCCACGCTGTCCTCAGCCTGTCCTCATGCCGCTAGAAGTTGGTGACGAACCCCAGGACGGCGGCTCCCAACACCACGACCAAGAGCGCCGGCACGATCACGCCTGACGTCAACGCTACGACCTTGAGCTCCGCCTTCTGCGCCAGCTCCTCGACCCGGTTGTTGAGCCGGTCGCGCATGGTGCGCGCGAGCGCCCGCAGAGGGTCGACAATCGGCTGCCGCTTCTCTAGATTCAGCTGCACTGCCTGGAGGAATTCATCCAGCTCTGGGATATCCTCGGGCAGGCCGCGGCGAAGGTCGGCCAGGAGTGCGGCCACGTCGTGCCGCTGCGTGGCCAGACCGGCCGCGATATCGCGCAGGAGCGCCGAAAACAACCCGCCGCCACCGCCCGAGAGCCAGCCGAAGGAGTCGCCCGCGACGCGGTGCAGCGCGGGCTCCAGCGCCTCGCCGGTCCCCATGACGAGGGCTACACGGTCGAGCGTCCAGGCCATCTCGCGGTAAAGCGCCTCACGCCGCTCGCGCAGCGTCGTACGCAGCTCCAGGTCGGGCAGGAACAGGCCCCAGGCGCCGAGCGCGGCCGCGATGAGCGTGAGCCCCGGCGCTGGAAAGCCGAGCAGCAGGCCGCTCATGGCGCCCGCGACAAAGAAGGTCACCGCCGTGGCGATCTTGGAGCCGTAGTAGTCGCCCACCGAGCCATAGCGCCAGCCGGAGCGCCGCAGCCGGTCTTCGAGGCGTGAGATGTCGCGCTGTCCCAGCAGCCGCCGCCCTACGGCGCTGACTGGCTGCGACCACCGTTTCCGAACGACGCGGGGCAGCGCGCTAACTTGGTCCGCGGGTTCTTCGGGCGCCGCACTGCTGGGGTTGAGCGCCACCGCCGGATGCCTGTCCGTGCCACGCCGCACCCCCACGACCAGCAGCCAGCCGCCCAGGGCGGCCATCAGGCCGAAGAACAGGTGATAGGGCAGAAGGTCAGGCATGGGGCGCGCTCCCTTCGTGGATGGGATCGGCCTTGGCTTGTTCCGTCAGCTCGGCCAGCGAAACGGGCGCCCGGCGCGATGGCCCACCCGCGGCGTGGCCAGTGGGCGGCAACTTGGGCCGCGGCGCGGGCTTCAGCCCGCCGGAGAAATCGGTCTCGCGCCGCAGCGCCTGGCTGAAGGAGCGATGCGCCAGGACGAAGGCGGCCAGGGCCATGCCCCAGCTGGTGAGCAAGAGCACCTGGCCGAGGGGCGTGCTGTAGATGGCGGTGAACTCGGGCGACATCAGTCGCAAGACCAGCACCGCGGCAAACGGGGTGGCGCACACGATCCACAGCTCCCGGATCGGCCCCTTCATCTTGGTACGGGCTCGGCGGATGGTGCGCACCCGGTCTTCCAGCGACTCCTGGATGAGCGGCAGCGCCTGGCTGAGGGGCGTGCGCCGTTCCTGCTGCAGTAGGAGCAGTTCCAGGATGTTGTTGAGGAGCTGGCTGCCTCGCCGCAGGCCGATCACCTTGAAGACTTGTTCCGCCGGCGCGTTCGCGCGCAGCTGCGCGGCGATATAGGCCCAATCCTCGCGGCAGAGCAGTGGGCCAAACTGCGCCACGTGCTCGGCGGCCACCGGCAGGCTGTTGCCGAGCCGAGCGCCCGCGACCAGGCGCGCCAGCACTTGCGGCAATTCTTCATCGTAGGTTTCCAGCGCCTGGTCGGCTTTCTGCGACAGGTAGAGCCAGTAGCCCGATCCGCCCAGCACCGTGCCGAGCACGCCGGCTAGCCAGGCGCCCGACACCAGGAAGGCTGCCAGGCCGCCCAGGAGCGACAGCATGACCAGCATCGGCAGGAACGTCGCGACCGTCAGATCAATGCGCGCCAGGTCGAGCTGGCGCTGGAGCCGCACGTGCCAGGGAGCATCGATCATGCCCGCGCCAAAGAGCTTCTCAGTCTCGGACAGGTTCACGGGCCGCTGGGACAGCAGGGCGACGGTCAGGGCAAACACCCCCGCCCCCACCAGTGCTGCCAGCAGCACATTGAGCGGATTGATAAAGCTCATCCCAGTTCTCCTCGCTCGGCGGCGGCCTGCAAGATGGCCGCGTAGCTGTAGCCCTCACCGCGCAGCCGGGCCTCGTGTGTCGGGTGCAGCTGGTGGCCAGTGCAGCGCAGCCGCCGCACTTCCGGCGCATAAGCAAACAAACAGGTGCGCACCGGCACATGACCTTCGACCCCGCCGGTGAACTCGGCGATCTCCTCCACGTAGCGGCGGCCGGTTTCGGTCATCCGCAGCATGATGCCCAGGTCGAAGGCCTTGGCGATCCACAACGCAACGGCCGCGTCGCTGATTTCCGTTTGGAAGCGGGCCTCCTGCAGCATCATGCGGATCCGGTTGGGCACGTCTTCCAGCGAGTCGGCGTGGATGGATGTCAGACCGTTGCGGTGGCCGGTCCACATCGACTTGAGCAGGTCAAACACCTCAGCCCCACGAGCCTCACCCACCGTGAGCGCGTCCGGTCGCTGGCGCAGCGCCGCCCGGACCAGGGCATCCTGCTGGATCGGGGCGAGCCCTTCCAGGCTCTCCGCCCGCGTCGTGAAGTACACGCAGTTGTGCGCCGCGCCGCCCTCGGACGCCCGCACGCGCAGGCGCAGTTCGCGCGTGTCTTCGATGACGATCACGCGCCGCTCGGTCGGGATCATCCGGCCGAGCGCCCCCAGCACGGTGGTCTTCCCTACGCCGGTGGCCCCGACCACCAGTAGGTTGAGGCCCGCCACGACGGCCATGTGGAGGAACGAGGCGACTAGGCCCGTGAACAGCCCCTGGCCCTGATCGTGGGCGTAGTAATTCGGCAACTTCCGGGCGGGCGGCGTGATCCGGTCCTGCCCACCGCCCGCCACCAGGTCATCGAGACTCAGGCCCCGGTCACGATGCACCCGGATCGTGGCCACCGGCCAGGGCTCGGCCACCGGCTCGGTGACGATGCTGATGCGGTGGCCGCTGCGGAGCGTCGCGTCCACAATGGGCGTGAGCGGCCCGGCCTGGCGATTGGTGTGGACGATGGCGCGATTGAGCGTGAGCAGCAGGCTTTGCGCATCGGGATAGGCTGCGTCGCAGCGCTCCCAATAGCCGTGCCGGCGGTACCAGATGTCGGCGGGACCGTTGATGGCGATGTCTTCCACGTCCGGCAGGCGCAGCAGTGCCTCAATCGGCCCCATGCCCAGCACGTCGTTGAGCAAGGCCTGGACGACGGCCTCGGCCGGCTGGGCAAAGGCGGGCTGCCCGCTGGCCGAGAGGGCCTGATCCCGCGCCGCCGCAACCAGCTCGTGCGCGCACTCCGCCAGCCAGGCGAGCGTGTCGGGTTTGGCCTCGGCGAGCTCAGCCGCCGAGAACTGCGCCAGCGCCCGGTCGCGAAGTTGGGTCTTGACCAGGACATAGGGCTGGGCGGCCAGTAGCGCGCCCTCGGCCGGGTCCCGAGCTGGATGCGGTTGGCCGGCGAGCGGGTTGTAGGCCTCAACCGTGAGCGGCCAGGTCGTGGTGCTCATCGGCTGCCTCCCCCGCGGCCAAAAGCGAAGCGCAGCCGGCGGCCATTCTGGCCCGCCCGTGCCTTGATGATGGCCCCCATCGGCGGGAAGATCTCCTCGGTGATCGCCAGCAGCCCGCGCAGCGTGGCTTCGGCGTCCGGCGCGTTCTTGCCCATGTGCTGCAGGACGAAAGGCCGGCCCTCGTTGACGGCGGCGATCACCGCCCGGCTGCGGTCCTCGGGCACGGTGGCGAAGATCGGCATGCCCATGAAATCCGCCGCGTCCTTGAGATCAATCCGGTCGGCCGGGTCGAAGCGGTTCATCACGAGCTTGAACTTGTCCGGGCGCAGATCGGCTTCGGCCGTCAGCGCCTGGAGCGTGGCGCGGTTGTGGAACAGGCTGGTGCGGTCGGAGGTGCAGATGAAGACCACCACATCGGCGGCGTTGAGCGCCCCAAAGTGCGGCCCGACCTGAGTGCTGGAGCCCAGGTCCACGATGACGAAGTCGTAGAGCTCGCGCGCCAGGCGCAGCAGATCGCTCATGAACTCATGGCCCTGGCGTCCGTGCAGCTCCGGCACGCTGGCCTGCTGGATCTTGGTGATGCCGAAGAGCACGTCGAGCCGGCTCTCCACCACCCGCGTGCGCGGGTCCAGGTGCCGGTCCGCGCCCACCACCCGCCGCCGCAGCATCTTGCCGGTGAGCTGCCCGTTGGCTTCGGCGTAGTCGCTGGCCAGGTGCAGCAGCGTGTTTTGATCCGGCTGCATGTTCAGGTGCAGCGCCGCGCGGCCGCAGTTCATGTCGGCGTCCACCAGCAGCACCTTCTTGCCCGCCACCTGTGACAGCAGGCAGGCGACGTTGACAGCGAGTGTCGTCTTGCCGTCGCCGCCCTTGGTGGACCAGAAGGCGATGACGCCGGTGCGGTAGGCGTAGCCGGTGGCGCCCACGGCCGCCACCACCTGACGCGGCACGCCCGAAGCTGCGACAGGGGCATTCCAGCCCTGGCGGGCCTGGTCGAAGAGCAGCCGCGCCTGCCTGTCGAACTGCGCCACGATGGCGGGCGTCACGGGCGTGGTGTAGAAGGCGGTCGCGCCGCTCGACGACATCTCCGCTCCCCAGTTGCCGTTCGGCGGCACCAGGCCGACCACGGCGATAGGGAACTCGGGCCAGTTGGCGAGTTGGGCCACGAGCTCGGGCGTGTAGCCCCGCACCTCGGGCGAGAGCAGCACCACCTGCGGCCGGTAGGCCTGCACGTCCCCCGGCAGGTCGGCGGCGTCCCGGGTCGTCGCCAGGATGGTGACATGGTGGTCGGGACCGCCGAGGGCCAGGAAGGGCTGGAAGAGCTCGGGCGGCGCAGCGATGATGACACCCAAGGCTGTCGCCTCGGCAACCTCTTCGGTTCCGCGTTTCAGAAGCGTTTTGAGCATGTCGGCCTCGAGATTAGGGTGTGGGTGTCGCTGTCAGAAACGGCAGCGGCGTTGCGGTGGGACTCGGGGGCTGGGCGGCCTGGGTGGCGGCGCTGCGCGTCGCTTCGACGGCGTACGCGCCCGGCCCGAACACATCGGTGGGCAGGCCGGCGGCCAGCGCCGCCTCCCGCTCCATGCGCACGAGGGCCACCAGGTCGTTCCAGGTCATGCCAAGGGAAGGCGCCGCGCCATCCGAATGGTCCGCGATCTGGGCCGACAGCAGCGCGACCCGCACGGTGCCGTTGTCAATGGCGAACTCGAGCAGTTCCTGCGCCTCGCGTGGGATGGCGACGACCAGGGCGATGATCTTGCCCTGGACGGCGACCGTCCGGGTTTCTGCGCCAGGCTCGCTCTGCACTGTGGCGGCGCGTTCCTCTCGAATGACGCTCAGGATTCGGGCGCTGCGCACGACGGTCTTGGCGACCGGCAGCATCAGGAGCGGCTCGGGGGTTGGGGTTGGGCTCACCGCGGGCGTGGCCGCCAGTTCGCCGCCCGCCTGATCCAGAGCCCCGAAGCCCGCGGCAAAGGGCATCTCGGTCGGCGCGGTGGACAACATCCCGCCGAAAGCCGTCGTCGAGCCAACCCCGAAGTTCAGGTCCACGAAGTCGCCTTCCACGATCGCGTCCGGCGCGGTGCCAACCGTCACGGGCACGACCATCGCCACCAGACTCGGATCGGAGAGCGCGAGGGCCAGCCGGTGATCCGACGCCGGGTTTCCGCTGACGCTGATGGCGGCCTTGTGCACCGGCTGAAAGGCATGGATCGGCTCGACGACCACGCCCCCCACGTAGCTGGCCAGTTCGCCTTCCAGCACGAGACCGGCCAGGACCTTGGGGTCCATATGGACGCTGTCAATCGCGATCATGTCGGCGCTCAGCGTCGTGCCGGCCGGGATGTCGAGCACCGCGACGGCCACGGGCGCCGGTGCCGGGTTGACGAGTTGGCCTACGAACAGGACCCCCAGGAAGCCGCCCACCATCAGGATGATCGCCAGGACAATCACGGCTGAGTTTCGTCTCGTCATGCCACGCTCCTTCTCCAATGCTTAGATACGCTAACCATCAACCGAGGCGGTCCAACAGGGTTGACGCGGCGCCGATCAGGTGCCACAAGATGCGGCGCAGCGCCGCGGTGTGCGGCCCATGGGCCGCCGCTTCAGGCAGGTCGCCTACTGCTTCGAGCGCCATCACGCCGGCCTGGATCTGGATCAGTGCCGGCCCGATCTGGCTCACCCGGGCGACGGCCTCCGCCTGCGCGACTGCCGTCGGTCCAGCCAGCCGGTCAGGATCTGCGGCCATGAGCGCCGCGGCGGTGCGGGCCACCGCCGGCGAAACGGGCGGGACGTTGGGCAGGGCCTCGTTCAGGCTCAGCAGATGGGTCAGCAAACGTGTCTGCCGCTCGTCGCTCAGCCCGGCCATGCCGATCGCCCGCGCGTAATCTTCGGTCAGGCTCGTCATCGGAGCACCGTTTGCGCCTCAATCACCGGCACCGGGAGGTACCCACTCGCTGCGTTGCAGTAGATCGCGGCCGCGTTGTCCGGGCGCTGGCGGTTGTCCCACGCCCTATAACTGACGTAGGTGGGCGCGATGCGCACTTCGATCTGGCGATGATCCGCCCAGACGTAATTGTGAGCGTCGTTGACCGCGTACTCATCCCACTCGGCGTTCAGGTACAGATCCCAGCGGGACTGAACCGCCACCTTGAAGGCCGGCAGTGAGTTGGCGCCATTCAGGGCGGGTCCCAGCGACGAGATGTGCTGCAGGCTACCCGGCAGGGGAAAGCTAGCCCAGGTGTAGGTGGTCTCAGCCCAGGTTGTTAGCCCGCCGTAGAACGCGCTCGGCCGCCCGGCCGTCGTCCAGGTAAGGGCGTCGGCCCCAGTCGCCATCTTGAAGACGAGGCGCGCCCGCACGTTGTTGACACTGGGATAGGGGTAGGCATCGCCGGCGAGCAGTGCTCGTGTATTGAAGGCGGGCTGCCCAAAGCTATCGGACGTGACAGCACCATAGCGCTCGTGCAGGAAGAGCCCTTCGGTCGCCCACGGATCGCTGGCCGACAGGCGATAGCTGCCGGGGTCGCCAAACGGGATGCCGGAGAGCTGGTTGGGCGGGATGACCCCGGTGACACGATACTCGACCGGGAGGTTGACCAGGGCCCGCGGATAGGGGCGCCGGTTCACGTTCAGGCATCCGACCGAGCCGCTGATCCGCAGCAGTTGGCCGCCGGTCTGGTATGGCAGGGCGCATTCGACGGAACCGGTCGCCAGCAGAAGTGGGGCCGAGGGCCAGGCGAGGCACGCGCCGGGAGACGCAATGGGATCGATCGCTTCACACACCGAGCCGTCGCCGGTTACATCAATGAGGCCAGCCGGGCAGTCACGCCGAATGGGCCAGCAGCGCCCCATGACCGGGTCCCAGTACTCGCCCGGCGGGCAGTCTGGCGTGGGCGTGGCGGTTGGCACGGTCTGGGCTTGCGCTGTCAAAGGCCGGGGCACCAGGGCCATCCCGAGAGGGAGGCTCAGCGCCAGGATCAGGGCGAAACTGAAGCGGGCAGCCTTGGCCGAGCGTGGCTGAGTACCCCAGGTGTCTCTCATTGACCTTCCTCCGTGATCCCATACTTGAGCTCAGCCCGCGCCGACAGGTCGAAACGAACCTGGTTGACGCCAAAGATGCGCAGAAAGACCGTGCGGGAGGTCACGACACCGTACACATCGACTTGCGTGCCATGAACACTGATCCCGGTGATCGAGACATGGCCCTCGCCGTTTTCGGAAGCGTAGGTCATCGCCAACACGTGGGCGTCAGTTGGCGTCAGCTGCACAAGGTTGTCGGTGCGAAAAAAGTCTTTGTCGAGTTGAGTCGCGGCGGCGAGAGCTGCGCTATCCAAAGCAACCTGGCCGCGACGATACTGGACCATGGCGAGCCCACCATCGAGCACTAAGCCTACGAAGCCCAGCAAGAGTGGAGTCAGCAGCGCGAACATGACCGCAATTTGTCCCCGGTTTGACATGAAATGCCTTGGCATTGCCCCTCCTCGTCCAAAATGGTTCAGCATGGGCATTTCCTAGTTCAGAAACAGGGGCAGCACGTGGCAGTAGTAACCGCCCTCATCGTCAGTCAGATACCAGCGGCTGGTCGCCGGGTCGTAGCGAAACCGCGCCGTACCTGCGAGCCCAGCCAGAAATTCATGCCGTAGAGGCGTATTGCTCTCCATGCTGAGCAATTCCTGGAGCACCGGGCCAGTGCTCCAGGGCAATGCCAATTGGATATCTACCGGCGAAACATATAGGTAGTAAGCTGCATTCCACTCGATAGACTGTTTGAACGTCAACCGAACGTAGAGGTCCTGCCGGGCAAGTTCCAACACCTGGCTGGACACTTCGCCCGCAAAGCAGCTCTCAGGTGAAGGCAGCACACCGTCTGTCATCATGTATTCGGCAAGCTTCGCCTCGAAATCGTCTCCTGGGGGAGCAGCGGCAAAGGACATGAGGTCAAGATAGGCGAGGTAGCTATGGCGAGGAGCCTCAAGCTCGGCCGGATCCGCGAATGCATATTGATTGGCCTCAACCCAGACGCCGTCTTGCCAGAGCCGAACGCCCTGCCCCGGCAGTTCACTTCCCAGGCAATTCGCGCTCACCAGGTAAGGCTGCTCGGGGGTCAGGCGCCACGGCATGGGCGTTGATGTCGGCGGTGGGATCAGGGCGCAACGCGTGGCGGCAACTTGCGCCTCGAATTCTGTCGAGCCTTCCGGCACGCCGCTGGCCGTCACCGCCACGCGGATAGCCTCCAGCGTCATTGCAGCGCCGCGTGTCGGGTCGAACGTCGGGGTGGGGCTAGGCACGGGTGTGGGTGTGTGTGTCGCCGTGGCCAGAGCCGTGGCCGTGGCCTTGGTCGGGGTGTCGCCAACCGTGGAGCGTGGTTCAGGCTGCGTGGCGGCCTCTGTGGGCGACGGACCCGGAGTTTCTGTCGCGCGCCCGCAGGCCATGGGCACCATCAGCAAGACACCCAACACAAGACCTCGAACTGTGGCGCGCATGCGATGCTCCCTATTCCTTCTCGAACTGGAGTGCCAGCCGCTTGGTGGCCAGAAGACGGCGCATGAGACCGACCAGCATGGGGGCGCACTCGCGTGACTTGGTCTCGCTTCGGAGCATGGCCTCCAATTCAAGGCACAGGTCCAGCATGTTCACGACGCGCCGAACCTGCGGATCGCGCTCCGAAAGCTCCGCGCCTTCGATGGCCCGGACAGGCTCCCAATTGGAGAGTAAGAGGAGGCAGGCTGCCTTCACGATCTTGCGCGGCTGGTCGTGGTCCACCGCCAACTCGGCTACCCCGGCCGCCTGCTCTGCGGTTACCTCCGGAAACACGTCCTGGATGTAAGCCACGATGGCTTCCTGTGTCAGCTCAACCGTTTGGCCGTTCGGCCTGTCTTGTTTGGCGGCAACTGGCGCCGGGGGTGAGGGAGCCACTGAAGGGGCGCTGATCAGCTTCAGCGCCTGCGCGGCTTGATCGGGCGTGAGGCTGTTCTTGGCACACTCCTCCAGCACCCGTTCCACCTGCGGTTCCGACAACTGGCAGTTGACCGCCAGGTCGAGCGCGGCTTGCTGGTGCCCTTCAGGCGCCCGCAGCAGCGCATCGGCCAGGTGGGCCGTAATGCGTTTCTCTGCCACGGCCTCGCGCACGGACGGCGGCGCGGTGGACAGGCGGCGCAGCTTCCAAACGTAGGAGCGGGTCAGACCGACCCGCCGGGCGATATCGTCTGGTGTGAGTTTGTGCTCGTTTTCCAACCGCGCGAGCGCCTCAGCCAACTCCAGCGGTGTCAGGTTCTTGCGGACGTTGGCCGTCAGGGAGATCAGGTCGCACTCCCGCGTGGCCGCATGGACGATGAAGGCGCGAACGGTGGCTCGGGCAAGATGCCGCAGGCCGGCAATGCGGCGGTGCCCATCGAGCGGCACATACTGGGGCGAATCTCCGCCGGCCGATTGAGCCAGCAGGACAGGCACCAACTGACCTTCGCTGGCCAGGCTGTCCACCAGGGCCTGGTCTTCATCATCGTGTTGCGGATCAAAGGCCGCACGCGTCTGCATGGACCGCTGGCCGGCGATTTCCGCCAGTGGCACTTCCCGGTAGTGGTCTTGGCTCTCGGCGCCTGGCGTTGGAGGCGCCGCACGCCGGCCCCTGAGCTGGTGCCGCTCATACGGGTTCGAAAAATGGACCTTTGACTCATCGCCCAGGTGGAGGTTAGCGGTCATGGTCGTTTCTCAATTCCCAGTGGGATGGCCCAGCGAAACGTTGTGCGCTTGCGGTGACCAGGATCAGACCAAGCAGGACAAGCGGCTGGAAAATGATGCTGGGGGCGGGCTCCCAGGTCAACAAGGTCATGGCCGCTAACAGGCAGGCACCGGTGAGTTTGATTGGGCGGCCAAGGGGCAGCGCCAGCCAGGCGGGCAGCGTGAGCAGCCAAGGTCGGGCGGCGCCATAGGCACGCACCAATGGGCGCGTATCGTCGAGCCGGAATCCGGCCAGGAACGAAGCAAAAACGAGGGCTACCCAAAGCACCAACATCGGGCAGGCGAGAAAGCGCAGGCGGATCATCTTACCGTTACCCAAGTCCTCCCATCCGCGCACTAGGGTTCATATCCCCAAGTGCGCGCATGGTACCACTTCCAGGTGTTCGGAGTCAATAGGCAGTGACGATTGTGCATCCTCTGGAGCACTCGTCGCGCCTGTGGGGCCAGCCGCCGTGGCGTTATCTGGCTCGCTGCGCCCAGTTATCTCTGGGTCATGGTCAATTTTGGCGGCCACCTGCTGGAAACTGGCGGTGACGGCACTATCGGGCCGGGCCAACACCATCAGGCGCTGCGGGACGGTCGGCATGCCTGCGAGCGTTTTGATCAGGTCGGAATGCCGGACCGCCGGCAGGCAAGGGAGCGAGTACTGGTCGAGCGTGCTCTGCACCCGCCGCGAGACACCCCGGCGCCCTGCCCCATTGGGCAAGAAGCCCAGGAACTCGGGTTTGTCGTCGCCGCGCGCTTCGCGCGCCATCAGGATCAGGTGCATCGTGGGCGTGGCGGCATACAGGTCGTAGATGGACAGCCCGGTGGGAATGATGACCTCGTCGCACGCCAGCAGCACCAGGTGCTCGATAAAGGGGTGCCCACCGGGGCAATCGAGGAGCAGGTAGTCGAAGCCGGCCAGATCGCTCTGGGCCAACTCCAGTTGGAGCGCCACGGGGCTCAACCGGCCCAAGTCATCGCGGCGATTGGGATCGAGGACGCCCTCGACGTCGTCCAGGCTGTGCAGATCGGTCGCGCCGGGCACGAGCCAGATGTTGTCAATCTCGGTCCGGTGCACCACCTCGACCAGCGGGCGCAGGCCCAGCAGCGCGGCGGCGATGGAATTCTCCAGGCTTTCGAGCGCTCCAAAGGTCCGCGAGGCGCAGGCGTTGCTGTCGAGGTCCAGGATCAGGATGCGGCGTCCGCGGCCGGCAAGGGCAGCAGCGATGTTGACGCAGGTGGTGGTTTTGCCGCAGCCGCCTTTTTGGGAGAAGAACGCGATCTTGCGCATGAGAACTCCTTCAGCCGTTATCCTAACCGGTTGGTCACCCAAAGAGTCCTCACCCTGTCCTCCGCTTGCCATTGATCGTCGGTGATGTGCAGTTGGGCAAGATAGGGGATGAGGGCTGACAAAAAGGTAGCCGTTTGCCATCAGGAAAAAGCACCCATCGTCCAGGCGTTCACTCATCTGGACAGATCCGCAGCGTTGGATATGGAGTGTGATCATAGAGTCGCGAGGGGCAAAATCTGCTGGTTTTGCGGGAAATCCCAGCCCTGCGCGTGGCCGCGCGCGCAAGTCATGCTCATGGTAATTATGTCTTGTCCACATGTGGACAAGACATAATCGTTTGCCTATCCTCGGTGAGTCAATCGTCTGATCCCTCCTACTGCTACATCCTGGCAAATAAAAAAGGCCGCACGGTCAGCCCGTACGGCCAGCGGTCAGTGCTGTGAAGTTGTGACAATCTTATGACTCGCGCGTGGCGCGGTCAATAGCCAATCGCCCGAACTTCATGACATCTTTGCGCTACGCCAGCCATGACACTGCAGTGTCATGGCTGGCTGTTCCAGCGCGGGTTCACAACGTCGCCAGCGGTCTGAAGCTACCGGGGTTGACGCGAAACGTGCTCTAGTGTTTGCAGCAGGTCCTCGGGCACATCTTCAATGTCATAGATGACAATCAGCTTCGCCACTTCCAGGACTACTGTGCGCTGAAGTTGCATGAGCGCCAAGCGGGCGCTTCTATCGCCCTTTCGTTTTTCGCTATAGCCTTCCGCAGGCGGGAGGTGCTTCATTGCAGCTTGCATCCGATCCAGAAACATCATGCACTCTCTGTGCATGGCCTCAAGCGCCTGTCCGAGATGCGAATTCCCTCGTACTCGCTCCAAGTCCTCTGATAACCTATCTCGCACCTTTAGTACTGACATGACTGCATAGTCAACTATCTCCATGTCGGGATCAATGTAGTAGGGGCTAAGCACTCGCCTTCCCGCCAGGAATTTCACCAGCCTTGTTGCTCGGCTCCGGTCGGGTTCAGGCGGATTCCACGATAAGCCGATGGCCGGAGTTGATACGCCATTGATCCGACTTAGAGCCTCCTTGAGGCGCTCGACCATAGTGTCCTCCCAAGTGATTTCACATTGCCTTTATGAGGGTTTAATCAGTCCTTGACTGATTTCGCTCCGATGTTCTAAATGAGGCAGCGCTCACGCTTGGATCGAACAGAAGAGCGAAATCAGTGCCGGACTGATTTCGCCGTCGGATGGGCCGACGCCTTTTCGTACACTGGCAGCGACTCGCTTGCTGCCTGTGCGAAAAGGAGCCTGCCCGATGACTGGCCCATCTCATGTCGCCC
>JADLEU010000332.1 GCA_020845955.1 Anaerolineales bacterium | reverse complement strand
CTGCTGGGCGGCGGCGTCAGCGCCGGCTGAGCGTGGTCCGACTGGCGAAATGTGGCCGTGCGGCGCTGTTCTCGCCTAGCCCGCTGGCCAGGGTCTCAGCCGGCAGCGCTGCGAGCGAGGCGCACAAGGCTTCGACGGTCTGGCTTAGCCGGGCGCACACGATCATGCGGCCTGGACTGCCGCCAGCCGAACGGCGGGCTCAAGGCCCATCCTCGGCCGGCGGGAAGAAATCCGCCTCAAACTCGTTCATCATGCAGGCCGGCTCGCCGCCCAGCGCCTCCGGCGGCAGCACGCGGCTCACCTGCATCCGGTAGATCTGACCGGCCACGGCCCCAAAGCGGAACTTGTAGTCCTCGCCGCCGCGCAGGAAGTCGAAGGCCGCCCGACCGTTCTCAATCGACCAGCGCAGCAAGTAGCCCAGCAGCACCCAGCCCGGCGAGAGCGCGTTGAAGCGCGGGTCGAAGGCCGAGTTGTACACCCACAGGCGGTTGCCATAGTCGAAGTTGAGGTAGGCGGCGGCCGGCTCCCCACCCACTTCCAGCCAGGCCAGCCGCAGCCAGCCGTGGGACGCCATCGCGGCCGCGATGGCGCGGAACTGGGTCTGCATGGCGGGCGTGAGGAACTTCGCCTTGCCGGGGTTGTGCGCCATCAGCGTCAAGAAAGCGTCGATCTCGACCTCCAGGTTTGGCACGGCCAGGCCCGGGCCGGCGGGCACCATGCGCCAGGTCACCTTGGGCTCGCTGGCCTCGGCGCGGCGGATCTTGCGCCGGATCTCCTGGCGCTCCTTCTTTTCCACCATGGTCGCCAGGTAGGTTTCCCAATCAGCCGGCAGGCTGATGGCCGGCACGGGCTCCAGGAGCTGCTCGCCGGCCAGCCAGCCGCGCGCGCCCGCGGCGCGGGCCAGCGCGGCGCGCGTCGGTGACGGGCCCGGTAAGTTGTAGAGGTCGAGCACCTCCCAGCCGGCCGCGTCGGGCGCGGCCAGGCACTCGAGCAGTCCCAGGCAAAAGGCCTCGACGTGTTCGCGCGCGACGATAAAGTCGA
Organism: Anaerolineales bacterium; assembly: GCA_020845955.1. Lineage (GTDB taxonomy): Bacteria > Chloroflexota > Anaerolineae > Anaerolineales > UBA6663 > JADLEU01. The sequence goes on along the minus strand of JADLEU010000332.1, from coordinate 7,183 downwards.
GATAATCGGAGATCTCGATACTGCCGATCAGCAGCAGGGCCGGCCGGCCATCGCGGTTGTGGGCCTCGAACAGCGGCGCCACGCCCAGCAGCGCGCCGGCCGGGTCGCGCGCCGTCACCAGCCGCAGCTCGGCGTCGGGCCATTCGCCGCCGCCGCGCGCGGTCCACCACGCCTGCTGGTATTCGGCCCTCAGGAAGGGCACGCGGGTGATGGCGCGCTCCAACAGGCCGTTCCACTCCACGTGCAGTTGCTCGAAAGTCACTGGGTCGCGATGCAGCTCATAGCGCATACAGCGGATGTCCTTCTGAGATACGCCTGCCCTGAGATCCCTCCAGCTGAAAGCCCATTCTTAGCTCAGCTTCGGCATCAGCGCCCCATGCCGCTGAACATACTCATCCAGGATCGCCTTGGCGACGGCATGCGACGGCACGAGCGGATGCAGCGCCAGGGCGGCCAGGGCCGTGGCGTAGCGGCCGGTGAGGGCCGCCTCGACCGTCAGGCGCTCGTAAGCCTTGACCTGCTTCATCAATCCCAGGGCATGGTCGGGTACGCAGCCCACCGCCAGCGGGCGGATCTGCCCCCCGCCGACCCAGCACACCGTCTCGACCACATCGTCCGCGCGCATACCGCTGATGGCGCCCCGGTTGGCGACGTTGAGGATCAGCGTCTTGGGCGCGGCCGCCGGCCCGGCCAGCGCCTCCATCACGTTGAGGGCCACGCCGGCGTAGCCCTGCTCGCCCAGCGCTTCGAGCTCTTCGCGGCTCAGGCGGCTCAGATCGTGGGTGCCACGGCCGCCGGTCTCGGCCGCGAAGTAGGTGCTGCCGCGCTCGCGGTAGTAGCGCTCGTAAGCGGCCTGCAGGCCGTCGAAATCCTCGGCCGCGCGCGCCTGCCTGAGCGCCGCGAACAGGACCGAGTTGAGGGCCAACAACTGCTCGCCGCGCGTGCGGCCGGCGGCGCACAGGTTTTTCACTGCCTCGTCAGAGTAATAATAGTAGAGGTATTCGTTGGGCAGCATACCCAGCGCCTGGATCAGGCCGGGCGCGAAGGGATAGCTGGGCACGGGGCCGCCGAGCTGCGCGAACCGCTCAATCAACTCGGGCAGCCGGTTGCGGCCGCGGTGCCACACGCCGCTGGCCCAGCCCAGGTGGTTGAGGCCGAAATACTCCAGGTAAACGTCCTCGGGCCGGGCCTGGAGCAAATTGGCCGCCCCGCGCAGCATGGAGGCGGGTGTGTCACAGATGCCCACCGCGCGCGGCCAGCGCCCGTGGTGGATGACGGCCTCGGCCAGCATGCCGGCCGGGTTGGCGAAGTTAAGCAGCCAGGCCTCCGGACAGACCTCGCGCATCAGGTCCAGATACTGGAACAACACCGGGATGGTGCGCAACCCCATAGCGTAACCGCCCGGGCCGGTGGTCTCCTGACCCAGCACGCCGTGGTCGAGGGCCACGCGCTCGTCCACGGCGCGGGCGGCCATGTCGCCCACCCGAAAGGTAGTGATGACGTAATCGGCGCCGGCCAGGGCGGCCCGGGCATCGGTAGTGCGCGTGATCCGAAAGCGCGGCGGGTTAGCCCGTTCCAGAGGCGCCGTGAGCCAGCCCATCAGCTCCAGGCGCTCGGCGTCGATGTCCATCAGGGCCAGTTCAGCCAGCGCCAGGCAGTCCTGGCGCAGGATAAAGCTGCGTAGCATCAAGGGCGAGCGGACACCGCCCGCCCCAAGAATCGTCACTTTCACGCGACCGCCATCCAGTTTGGCAGCATTCCTGCAACTGTAAGCTCAATGCGGGGGCACAGCGCCATTATAGCAAACGCGGAGGGCGGCCAGCGGCGCGGGGGGGGTGCCTCGTGGTTTATGGCAGGTGTCAAGCGCCAAGGCCCCCGCACAACTCTACAGACCCACGCGCGTACACCTGTACTACTTCCAGCGCGATGGGAGGATCACTCGCCCGCCGCCCATCGTCAAGGGCAGTAATCAGTCGCTTCGTGCTGGCCTGATCGTCATATATAATCCACCCATGCCCGACAGCCTCGACCTGGCCACCCACCTGCTCCACGTGTCTGGGGGTCGTGTGGCGCCCGTCGATCCGCCGGGCTTCATGAGCCTGGCGCCGCCGCGCAAAGCGGCCCGTGGGCGCGAAAAAGACTATCTCTTCCTGTGCCTGAGCCTGCGCGGGCGCGAAGCGGCGCCTCCGGAAGCTTACGACACGCTGCTCGACCTGGCCGCCGCCACCTTCTATGGCAGCCCCGGCTCGGTCACCTCCGCACTGCGCCAGGCGCTGGCGGCCGCCAACCAGAAACTGCTCGACGACAACCTCGCCGCCGGCCAGGCGGGCGGCGCCGCGCCGTTGCAGGGCGGCCTGCTGGGCGCCGCGCTGCGCGGCAGTGACTTCTACGCGGTGGTAGCCGGGCCCGGGCTGCTGCTGGTAGCGCGCCCTACCGGTCACGAGCGTTTTCCGCACGCGCCCACCCGGCCGCTAGGCCTGAGCAACACGGTCGAAGCGCTGTACTTCCACACCGCCCTCAGCGAGGGGGAGTACGTCTGCCTGAGCAGCGCCCCCGCCCGCGGCTGGACCGACATCGCCCTGGTGGGGCTGGGCAACCTGGCGGGACTGCCGGCTGTCGTCGAGCGGCTGCGCGAAGCCTCCGGCGGGGAGGCCGTCGCCTTGGTGGGGCGCTTCGAATCCGTCCCGGCTCACAGCGTGCCGCTCGGTCCCAGCGCGCTGCAGCGGCCCGCACCGCAACCTAAGCCGGAAGTTCCGCCGGTGGAGGCGCCGCGCGCCGAAATGCCTCCTGCCCTTCCCCGCCGCCAGCCCGTAGCCCAAGCGCGGCCAGAGCCGCCAGCCGGCCGCGCCGCGCGCGGCGCCGGGTTGGCCGAGTTCTTCCGGCTCAGGCCGCGCGCGCCGCGCCGCCCGCTGCCCGAAGCCGAGCCCAACAATGGCACGGCGCCCGAAGGCGAGGCGGAGGCCGGCGATATCCACCCGACGATCGAGGCCGGCATCGAACCGCCCGAGGTGTTTTGGAGCGCGCCCGCGCCGGCCAACCCGCCAGCCGGACCCGAACCCCTACCCGACCTGCCCCAATTCCTGGCCGAGCGCGGCACGCCAGCGGCGGTTCCACCCCGGGAGCCTGCCGCGCGGCGGGTTCCCGCCGCAGCCGGGGCGGAGCCAGCGGACCGGGCCGCCCCGCTGGCCGCGCCAGCCCAGCGTCTATTTCGTTCGATGGGCCGCGCGGTCGGCGTCACTCTGGCCGAGGCCATCCGCGGCCTGCGCACGCTTGTCGCCCGCACCCTGCCGGAAGGCACCCTGCAGAAAGACGGCCTGTTCATCGTGCCGACCTCGGTGCAGATCGGTATTGCGCTGCTCATCCCGGTGGTGGTGGTGGGCGTTTCGGTGTGGCTGTACCTGGAGAATGGGCGCGCCGCGGCTTACGACGCCGCGCTGAACGAGGCACAGTGGGCGGTGGCCCGCGGCCGGGCCTCGCCCGACACGCTCACGGGCCGCCCGCATTGGGAAAGCGCCCTGAGCTGGCTGGTTCAGGCCGAGACTCTGCGCCCCGGACAGCCCGAGGTGGCCGCGCTGCGCCAGGAGGCGCAGGCCAGGCTCGACGAGCTGGATTGGGTTTCGCGGCTTGACTACCAGCCGCTGCTGCTGGCGGGGCTGGGCCGCGCGGCGCAGCTGACCAAGCTGGTACTGGTCGGTCCTGACATCTACGCGCTGGACCAGGGGCAGAACCGCGTCTGGCGGCTGACGCCGATCGTGCCGGGCGCCACCGGCGACGCCGCGGGCAGCGCGGCCGGCACGTACACCATGGACGCCAGCTTCCAGTGTTCGGGGAACCAGACTCTGCGTGACACCACGATTGGCGACCTGATTGACGTAGCGCTGGTGCCCGGCCAGACGGTGGTCGCTGGCGACGCCACCCTGACCGGCGATGTCGTGGTGGCGCTGGACAGCCTGGGCGCGCTGCTGTATTGCGCCCCGGGGCTGGAGACACCCTACGCCAGCTACCTGACGGCGCCCGAGGTCGGCTGGAAGCGCCCAACGGCCATGGAGTTCTACGCCGACCGCCTTTATCTCCTCGACCCGGGCGGCAGCGAGATCTGGCAATACCAGGCGTCGGGCGGGGCCTTCCTCACGCCGCCCATGCGCTATTTCACGAGCGTGTCGTATGACCTGGCAGACACGGTCGAATTCGCGATTGCCGGCGGCGAGGTGTTCCTGCTGCGACGCGACGGGCGCGTGGCCAACTGCACCCGAAACGCCCCCGGCGCGACGGCCACCTGCAGCGAGGTGGTGCAATACACCGACCCGCGCCCTGGCCGTGCCACGGCCGACGTGCTGGCGGGTGTCACCCGCCCGCTGGCGCTCAGCAGCGATCCGCCGCCGGAGCCCTCGCTCTACCTGCTCGACGGCGGCACGTCGGGCATCTATCAGTTGAGCCTCAAGCTGGTGCTGGTGCGCCAGTTCCGGCCCTACTTCCCGCTGGCCGGACCCATCAGCGCCGTCGCCATCGACCCGGCCAAGCGCTTCTTCGCCGCCGCGGGCGACAACGTCTACCTGGCCCCACGGCCATAGCGGCCCAGGAGCACCGGGCGGAAATGACGCACCGGGCTGCCGACCAGCCAGCAGCCGGATTAACCGAACACCAACACGAAGAGGGTGCCTGTAGTACAATACGGCCCGATTCAGCCTAATGTGGGGGAATCATTGCGGGCGCTGAAATGAGCAGTCGCTGGCCTGGAAAATACGTCATCGGCCTAACCGGCAATATCGCCACTGGCAAGAGCGTGGCGCGCAAAATGCTGGAGCACCTGGGGGCCTTCGGCCTGGACGCCGACGCGCTGGCGCACCAGGCCATCGCTAGGGGTGGTCCAGCCTATGCCGGCGTGGTCAGGCTCTTCGGCGATTGGGTGCTCAACGAGCAGGGCGAGGTCAACCGGGCCCGCCTGGCCAAGATCGTCTTTTCAGACCCAGCCGCGCTGGCCCAACTGGAGGCGCTGATCCATCCGGTCGTAAGCCAGGCCATTGATTTCCTGGTGCGGCGCACCAAGTCATCGGTGGTCGTCCTCGAAGCCATCAAGCTGCTCGAGTCAGGCCTGGGCGCCGCGGCCGACGCGATCTGGGTGGTGCACGTGCCCGAGAGCATGCAGGAGGCGCGGCTGATTGCCAAGCGCAAGATGACGCCAGCCGAAGCGCGCCAGCGCATCGCGGCCCAAGGCTCGCAGACCGAGAAGCTTAACGCCGCCCACGTCGTCATCGACAACAGCGGCACCTTCGAAGACACCTGGACCCAGGTGCAGACGAACTTCAACAAGATCATCCGGCCGATGCCGGTCTCCAGCCTGGTGACCACCCAGCCGCTGGCGGAGCACGCCGCGCTCGAGGCGCGCGCGGTGCGTGTGCGGCGCGGGCTGCCCAGCGACGCCACGACCATTGCCGGCTTCATCAAGCTGGTGACACATGGCCGGGTCAACCTAACCCGCTCGGACGTGATCGCGGCCTTCGGCGACAAGGCCTATATACTGGCCGAGCTGGGCGAGCAATTGGCGGCGGTGGTCGGCTGGAAGGTGGAGAACCTGGTGGCGCGCGTGGACGAGATGTACGTGAGCGCCAACGCGCCGCTCGACCGTGTGGTCCCGCCGGTTCTCGAGGCCGTGGAGAACGCCTCGCGCGAGTTGCAGAGCGAAGCCGCGCTGGTGTTCGTGCCCATGCCGCTGGCCAACGCAGCTGCCCACGCGCTGGCCGGCCACGGCTTCAAGCCGCAGGCGCCTGAGAAACTGGGCGTGGCGGCCTGGATTGAGGCGGCGCGCGAATCGATGCCGGCCGGCTCGGCCATGCTCTTCAAGAAACTGCGCGAAGACCGGGTCCTGCGGCCGATCTAGGAACGGAACATGAATCCTGTCATCAATTGGGTGCGGCTGCACCCGCGGCTGGCGGCCTGGCTGGTGCTGGCGCTGGGAATGAACGCGATGGTGGTCTATGAGGCGCGCAACGTCGGCCTGCTGCCCGGCCAGTGGCTGGCGCTAGTAGTGGCCACGACGCTGGTGGCCGGGCTGTGCGTGTGGATCATCGGATGGGAAGACGACGAGGAGGAGGCTGACGAACCGGCGGCCGGCGCCAGCGCCGAGCCGCCCGCCCCGGCCGCGAAGAAGGAGTAAGCTCCGCGCTCTCCGCTGCGAACAGCCTAGATCCCCGATTAGTCAACTTCCTCCGCCCGCAGCCGGAAAGACGCTACGGCTTGCCGCCCGCCGCAATGATGGCCTGACGCAGCAATTCGCTAGCATCATTCACGCTAGTTCGAGCAACGCTCCATTGCAGGTGCGGGACCGTGCCACCCGCAGCTGGGTTCGCCAGGAAGTCCTTGCAATTCTGGTAGACCTCGATGGCTTTGGTGGTGAAAATCGAGATACCAGACTGATACAGCTGATACGGCCCAGCCAGTGAGGCTGGTAGTGCAAGCACACTTCGCGCCGCCACGAATTCATAAGCCTCAACGGTGGTGGTGCAATCAATATAGCCAGACCGCAGAGCGATATCAATCTGCCCGCCGAAATTCTCCACCTGAGCCTTCACAGCAAATGCAGTGCCGAGAAAATCCGGGGTCGGCACCGGCGTGCTGGCGGGAGGCAACGCAGGCGGCACTGGTGTAGCCGTGCTGGTTGCTGAGGCCGTGAGCGTCGGCAGGGGCGTATGCGTGCCTGTTGGCACTGGCGTGCTGGTAGCCGTGGGCGTCTCAGTCGGCGAAGGCGAGGCTGTTGCCGTGGTGGTCGGCGTAGGCGTGCTCGTGGGTGCGCCAGCCGTTGCTGTCAGGGATTGCACGGCTGCCAGTGCTAATTCGATTGTTTCGGTCTGTGCAATCGCGGTCTGAATGGCTGCCTGAGACGGTGTACAGGCTGCCAACAACAAGATCGCAAATGCGAAGAGGCATGTTAGCCGCTTCATGATGGTTCCCCCCGTTTCCTGGAGTGAGGTGTGTGGTTGCGGGATATCGGCCCGACGCAACAGCCGATAAGGTGATTATCGTTCTTCGCGAGCAAAGCGCAAGGGGCGGCTGGTAGGGGGGAGCATTTCAGTTTAGGGGCGGCTTGTAGGTGGCCTTCCACCAGTTGTCGAAGGTATGGCCCATGACGGCCGCGCGGACGGGCAGAAGGCGCTCAATTCCGGGTCGGCTCCAGCGCATGCCCGGT
>JADLEU010000331.1 GCA_020845955.1 Anaerolineales bacterium | reverse complement strand
CACGTTGCGTATCATCAAGCGTGAGCCGGAGCATGTGGGTTCACCTGGGCTGGTCCCGAAACCGCCAAGTGTACCCATCTGCTCTGGCTTTGCCAATTCTGATAACAACTTTTCGCACTTGACTTAGTCGGGCGCGGAAGCGCCGGGGGAGAGTGAGCTCTGCACCTGGCTGTACAAACCCGAGGAGCAAGGTGGCCTCAGGCTGCGTGCCCAGGCAATATCCGACGGTCGCGGTGAGCACATCCCGACCAATCAAAACGGTGGGATGCTCCCCATCCGGCTCGACGGCAGTCAATTCGACCTAATCCGGGCCGCAGTTGGCGCTGTAGTGAACTGGAGTCGCCGTGGGCTGCGGGGGAGGCGCCGGCATGGGAGATGTTAGGACCGGCATCGCCGTCGCGGCGGTGGCGGGCGCAGTGGTCCAGGTTGCCGGGGGCAAAAGCGCAGGCAATTGGCGCGGGTCGAGCGTGGCGCCGGCGTACGCCCAGGGCGCGGCGCTGGCGCGCAGGGCGGCGTAGCTGCGCAGGAGCAGCGCGAACAGGACCAGCGTGGCCAGGGCCAGGCCGCCGCTGACCAGCCAGCGTTCCAACTGATGTTTTGTGAGTCGGGATAAAGGTCGGCCCCCCACGCATACGTGTGTAGCACGGGAGGAGGAGAAAGTCAAATGCGGCGCGACGATTGGCACTCAGGCACTGTCAATTTAGATCGTCATTGCCTGAATAAAATGAACCAGGCGCACAGAAGATTACTGATGGCGTAGTGCGCTGCGGTATTCCAACGTTACTCTAACGGCTATCGCGCCGATTATGCTTGCCCGGAGCATCGGGCGCTCATATACTGAACAGAGCGGGCTTCCGCTTTTCCACTCAACCGGTGCAGTCTCATAGCGGCGAGCAAGGCAGGGGTCTTCGGCCATGCCGCCCATCACGAGCTGAGACACCCTTCGCAGCAGGGCCTTGCGTCGAATGACGCAGGCGAAGTGCGGCCGGCAAGTAGTCCGCACACGAAGTCGCCCATTGCAAAGGCGTCGCGATTGCTGCTCGGACTCAAAAGATTGAATTGGCCGCCACGCCTGAAGGGCACTGCTAGATTGAAGGGGGTACCATGTTCCATCGCTCCAAACTCATTCTGGCTTCAATTGCAGCCGGGTTTCTGGCGACATCGTTGCTGGTGGCGTTCGCGTCTGCGGCTACGCCTGGCAGTAGCCGGCTAGTCCCATTCGGCGCGCCGCGATCGGCTAGCACTGTCCTTCCTCTCACCAGCACAGTTTATGTTGCGCCGTTCGGGCCCAACTCACTCGACCCTGCTCTGGCCTACGACAGCGCCAGCGACAACTTGATCAGCCAAATCTACGAGACGCTGATCACCTATGCCCGGCACGACGCCCAGAGCCAGGTCCCATTGCTGGCCAGTGGCTGGAGCGTCTCACCGGACGGCCGGACGTACACCTTCACGCTCCGGCCCGGCATCCGGTTTCACAACGGCGCAGCGCTGACGGCCGAGGACGTGGCCTTCTCCTTCTGGCGCGGGATGGCCACCGGCGGACCGTCCACGCCGCAGTGGCTGATTGCCGATCCACTCATCAATTACCAGGACGTGACCTTTCTGGTTGATCCAACTGGCAGTCTTTGGGGGGACCGCGCCGCTTTACAGGCGCAGCCGCCGGCCGTGCTGCTGGCCGCCTGTAACACGCTCAAGAACACGGTGACGTACGACAACGCCACCGGTACGGTGGTTTTCCACCTGGCCAAGGCCTGGGGCCCGTTCCTGGACACCATCGCCCAGCCCTGGGGCTCAATCCTGGAGCGCGACTGGCTGGCGGCCAACGGCGGCTGGGACGGCGACTGCGCCACCTGGCAGAACTTCTACGACACCCCAGCCGTCAGCAGCACGATTGCGAGCCTCACCAACGGCACTGGTCCTTACCGGCTGACAAGCTGGACCCCTGGCGCGCAGCTCGTGCTCCAGCGCCACGACGGCTACTGGCGCCACGTCGAGTTGTGGCCCGGCGCCCCGACCGGCCCGGCCGCCTTGATGAATGTGTCGGTCCAGGTCATCCCGTCGTATACTGTCCGCTTCGATATGCTGGTCAACGGCCAGGCGGACATGGGCTACTTCTTTGGACTTGAAGGCCCCCTCGCCGATCATGTGCTATTCCGGTACCAGGGCGCCCCAGGCCTCGAAAGTGAGCTGGAGAATGTGACCGGCACGCTGCGCGCATATCAGGGTCTTCTGGGAGGATCAGCCGAAGACGCCTTCTTCGTCTACACCATTGTCACAGGCGGCCCGCGCAACTACGTGGGCAGCGGCGCGCTCGATGGCAACGGGATCCCTCCAGATTTCTTTTCGGACCAACACGTCCGCGAAGCCTTCAATTATGCTTTCGACTGGGACGCCTATCTGGCGAGCGCGTATGCCACGATCCCCGGCCGAGGCGCGGTGCGGCGCACCGGCCCCATCATTCAGGGCATCATGGGCTACACCGCAACGCAACCCATGTACGTCTACAGCCCGACGCTCGCCTTGCAGGCTTTCATGCAGGCCTGGGGCGGCCAGGTCCTGGCAAACGGTTTTGTCATGACGGTCAGCTACAACAGCCTGCTAAACGTGCATCAGGCATTCGCCAATACACTTAAGGCCGGGATTGAAGCATTGTCTGCGAATTTCCATGTAAACATCGTTGGTCTCCCGACTTCAGACTATCTAACCGACTACCTAAACGGCCGGGCGCCGATTTTCCTGGGCGGCTGGATTCTGGACTACGCCCACCCGCACACCTGGGTCCGGCCGTATTTCAACGGGACGTTCATCGGCCGGCAGCGAATTCCATTTGATGACGCGATCTACCTGGCGGACCGGGTCAATGCGTGTGTGGTGTTGCTGGACCAGGCAGCCCGCGCCTGCTACGAATCGCTCCAGTCCGTCGGCTACTACAGCGCGACGGCAATGTATCTGGGTCAACCGACCTCAACCCAGTACGTCCGCGCTGAGGTGCGCGGTTACTATGGCAACCTGGCACGCGGCAACTTCCCGTACTTCTACGATCTTTCCAAAGGCCCCTTGCCGGTGGTGCAGGCCATAATCCCATCCATTTCGCAAACGGTGTCGTTCACGAGTGCGACGGGGGTCACAGCCAGCCTGGTTATTCCAGCGGGGACGCTGACCGGCAGCGTCCACCTGGCAATTACGCCTGACACCAGACCCCGTGGCGTTGCGCCCGGTGGTTTGATGCTGGGCAATCTGGCCTTCGATGTCAGCCTGTACGGGACGGGCGGCACGGCCCTGCCCGGCCAACCCCTGAGCAGCCCAATTACCATCACCATCCACTACAACGGCCAGGCGCTGGGCACTCTGCTCGAGGACCAGTTGCTGCTCGAGCGGTGGGACGGCGCGGCCTACGTGGATGCGGCCTGCGGGCCATACGTGCGCGACCTGGCTGCCGATATGCTTCAGGTGCCGATCTGTCACTTGAGCGATTTCGCGCTGGTGGGCACGGCGAACCGGGTGCATTTGCCGCTAGTGGGGCGCAGCCCGTAGCGAAGGGGCTGATGAACACCCTAGGGGGACGGCCAACGAATGTTTCGAGATTGTGCGGCGCAGTTGCGCAATGTGCTTCGGCTCAGGCCTCGCTCTGCGCCCAGCCGCGCGGCTGGCAGCGTCAATGGGCTTGTCTGAGGCGGCATGCGCTGCGCCTGAAGATTCCACATCGATTGATCGGTATCGAGGGCCCGAGGGCCCCTCGCCCGCGCGGTCACCCTGCCTGCAAGGATGACGATGAAGTTGACCCATCATCAGCCAACCACCACCACTATTTAGGACCACCACAGAAAGGGGAGGCCATGCATATCTCACGGTTCTTGGTAGCGTCTGCTCTCTTGCTTGGAACGCTTCCGTCCACGCTCGCCGCTTCCAGTTCGGCCGGGGTAGCCCGGCAGCAGCAAGCGCCGCCCAGCCCAGCTTCGCGCGATTGCCCGACGGAAGGTTTGTGGGTCATGCCGGCGGATGGCGCAGTACCCGTGCTATCGCCCGACTGCGTGACAACTGGCGGGCTGGTTCAGGCTGCCCACGCGCAGGCGGCAGCGCTCCAGCCGGGCCTAGTTGAAGCCACCGGCGGCCCCGACGATTTCGGCTACACCTGGAATGACGCTGAACCCTTCAACTGGATTGACGCCACGGGCGGCACGGATGCCGGCCTGAGTGGTTATTCAAGTGGCCAGGCAACTGGGGCAATTGCGCTACCCTTTACGTTCAAGTACTACGACAATACATATCCTAGTGTATTCATCGCTGCATCAGGCCATCTCGGCTTCACGAACTCTGGCAGTTGGCCGGGGCAGCAGCGAATCCCGTTGGCCAGTACACCCAATAACGTCATCGCCCCGTATTGGTCCCCCTTCATCCTGTCCGGCGGCGGGCCAACTGGGCGCATCTATTACAGCAGTGGTGGAACAGCACCGAATCGCTACTTCGTCGTGGAGTGGTATCAGGTGCCCGGGGAGTACAGTTCCGCGACCAATAACTACACATTCGAGGTAATCCTGCACGAAAACGGCGACATTGTCTTTCAGTACGGCGCCATGAACTACGGTTCGAGCGGCTATAGCTGTGGCGCGGCAGGCATTGAAGATGCCAGTGGCCTGGATGGGCTGAAGTATCACAGCTTCTGCAACCAGATGCCTTCGAACACGGCTGTGCGCTTTCACCGTCCGGTGCCGGCCGCGCGGGTGGGCATCGTACCGCTGCACCAAGGCCGACACACACATGCCAATGAGACGGTGGAATTCGGCGTGCCGATCCGCAACCGGGGCGAGTTGGGCAGCGACACCTTCGATATCACCCTGTCGTCAAGCTGGCCCGCAAGCCTCTACGCGGCTGATGGTATCACGCCGCTGGCCGACACGGACGGCGACGCCACGCCTGATACCGGACTTCTCGCCCAGGGCACCGCCATTACCGTCGTCGTCAAGATCACGACACCGGCAGGCGTGAATGCTGGCGACAACAACCTGGCCAACCTGTCGGCCCGCTCTTCGCTGAACGCTGGCATCGTCCGAACGAGCAGTCTGCGCACGGCCGTTCCGGCGCCATTTGTCCAGGCGTACATGGATGACACCAGCTTTGCCAATACGCTATACCTGGCCCAGCCTAGCGGCCAGGTCCACCGGCCGGCGACAGCACCCCTCCGCTATGGGAGTTCACCCGGCATCACTGAAGCGCCCAATGGCAATTTCGTCTACGTTTGGACCGTCAGCCGCGAAATCGAGTATGCGCTGCTCAATCGCTACGGCGAAGTCGTGCGTCCAGCGACCAGGCTCACCGATCACAGCGGAGCAACTGTCAATACGTACGATTATGAGCCAGTCGTTGCCGTTGCCCCCAACGGCCGGATCGGCGTGTTGTGGTCCCGCTATCTCTATCAATCTAGCGGCGGTGGGCAAGTCAACTACAACATCTACTTCGCGGTCCTGGACAGCGCTGGTCAAGCGCTTTTGCTTGGCCCCACGAGCATTACCAACAACTCAGTGTGGGGACCCCACACCGCGATTGACAATCCCCGGTTCTATCATCCCGCCCTCACCGCCACCGATGACAATCGTTTCGTCATGTCTTGGGCGAAGTACTACTATGCGGCTCCCACTGGCTCCTGCACCGGCTTGTGCGCGGTGCCGGAGATCCACTACTCAGTGCGCGATAGCAGCGGTAGCGAGATCGGGCTTCCAAGGGCGCTGGTCACGGTGATGCCCGGCACTGGCAATTCATACACTGACCCTGTCCTGACCCGACTGGCCGGGAACCGGGCGCTGCTGACCTTCGTCCATCAGTACGACATTCACCTTGCGGTGTTGGATAGCGCGGGGAATATCGTGCAGGGCGTGACCGGCGTCAGTACCGATGGGTCCAGCGTGTACGACTACGGGCCGGATGCGACCCAGTTGTCGGATGGGCGGATTGCCGTCGCCTGGTTGGCCTGGCAGGGGAGCGCCTACAACGTCCGCTTCGCCACGCTGACTTCAACCTATGGCATCCAGGCACCGCCTGCATTCCTGAGCAACCCCGCGGCTGTGACTGGTGACTACGCGGTCTCGGTAGCAGCCGACGCGGCTGGCAACGCTGTGCTGACGTGGACTGACAGCGACTACAACTATCGCCGCTACCTATACTACGCACTCGTCAATGGGTTGGGCAGCGTTCTGACGCCGCCCATGATCTTCTACACCCCCGCTGCGACGGTGCCGTATCTCGAGACCAGTTTCCTGGGATACGGCAACACCTCCTACAACTCTAGCCAGGCAGCGGGCGTCGACACCTGGGTGACGTCCACCTTGCTCAACGGCACACCGCCAGGTGGTGCGGGCGGCTTGCCGATCGCGCTTGGAAACCATGGGCTGACCGCGCCAGCGGCGATCACGCTGACGGCCACTCTCCCGCTTAGCGTGACCTACGTGTCCGACACCTCCGGTGTCACGCCCAGCGTCGCGGGCGACACCATCACCTGGGTGCTGCCAGGCCTGGGCTGGCTGGAGAGCCTCCGGTTCAATCTGGTGCTCAGCATTCCCAGCAGTCCACTCGGCACGACCTTCCCGGTGAGCCTGGTTGTGGAAACGGCGGAAGGCGACGCCGTTCCCGCGGACAATCAAGCCCAGGGCAGCCTGCGGGCTGCCGAGTTGATCTACCTGCCGCTGGTCACACGCAAGCCTTGAGGCGAGGGAGTCCGCCGGCCCTGCGCGGCTGACGCCAGCCCGCATCGCACATGCGCTCGCATTGAGGACGACAATGAGACAGTTACAGCCGTCCTTGATCAGGAAATCATCGGTCACGTAGAGTCGGTCGGGGTCAGCGCCGAAAACAGTCGCACGCTGGCGCTCGCGGCTGATCTCGTTGTCGGATTGGGGGTGTTTGTGGCGCATGCGCTCACAACGCGCATGGTGACGACCGGGCAAGTGACGATGGTGCTGTGTTTTGATGGCATCGAAAATCACGCGTCGCAGTGCGACGGACCGTACAAGATGCGAATATGCCGCTGATTGACCAGACGGGGACCACCCCGGTGACTGCTGAGGCCGCCGACGTCTACACCACTGCGGAATACGCCGATTTCCCGTTCGCTCCTCTGCAGCGGCTCTGGGTACCACTGATCGCACGGTGAGTCTAGCACCTAGATCGAGAGGCGGCGCTATGGGGCCCTGGCCGGGGCCATCATTCTTGGCCGGCTATATGGACGACTATCTCGGCTCCGACCTATTATCGTCGCAACAACCACCTGATGAAGTTCCGCCGACTGACTCCCCCTGCACGAACTGTACGAAGTTGGCGTGAGATGGAACGGCGCACCACCACAAGGGTGATTCCAAGCGAGACGGCATACTCGGACGTTGTCGCGACAGTGTTGGCATCGTCCGTCGCAGTGCAATGTTACGGACATCCCCGGAATCAGGCACGGTGGCTGCTCCGGGCAGCACGCCAATGCTGAAGATATGGAGGCAACATGGCAGTTCAATTCCAACTCTCTGTCATGCTCAGGGCAAATAGACTGGCCGCCTGCGCACTGGCCGGGAGCATTTCAGTTTAGGGGCGGCTTGTAGGTGGCCTTCCACCAGTTGTCGAAGGTATGGCCCATGACGGCCGCGCGGACGGGCAGAAGGCGCTCAATTCCGGGTCGGCTCCAGCGCATGCCCGGT
>JADLEU010000330.1 GCA_020845955.1 Anaerolineales bacterium | reverse complement strand
TGCGACGACTATTCGCACGGCACCCACACCATGGGCACCGCCGTGGGCGACGACGGCAGCGGCAACCAGATCGGAATGGCGCCCGGCGCCGAATGGATCGGCTGCCGCAACATGAACCGGGGCGTCGGCTCGCCGGCCACCTACCTGGAGTGCTTTGAGTTCTTCCTGGCTCCCTACCCCATCACCGGCACCGCGGCGCTGGACGGCAACCCTGACCTGGCGCCACACGTGACCAACAATTCGTGGGGTTGCCCGGACTTTGAGGGCTGTGAGACCAACAGCCTGCTGGCCGCCGTGCAGGCCCAGCGCGCGGCGGGGATCATGACGGTGGTCTCGGCCGGCAATTCCGGCCCGGCCTGCGACACGGTGGACGACCCGCCTGCGCATCACGCCGAGGTCTATTCGATCGGCGCGCTGCAGACCGGCACCGACAACATCGCCGGCTTTAGCAGCCGCGGGCCGGTGAGCGAGGACGGCAGCGGCCGCCGCAAGCCCGACCTGACCGCCCCCGGCACCGGCGTCCGGTCGAGCGTGCCCGGCGGCGGCTATGGCACGTCCAGCGGGACGTCGATGGCGGCGCCGCACGTGGCGGGCGCGGTGGCGCTGCTGTGGTCGGCCCGGCCCAGCCTGGTAGGACAGGTGGCTCTGACCGAACAGATCCTGAACCAGACCGCGGTGCACATCTCTTCTTCCGACTGCGGCAGCAGCGGCTGGCCCAACAACACCTACGGCTTTGGGCGGCTGGACGTGCTGTCCGCGGTAAATGCTACACCGGTCGAGGCGGGCAGCCTGACGGGCCTGGTGACCAACGAACTGACCGCCGGGCCGCTGGGGGGCGTAGCGATCCAGGCCACGCTCAGCGCCACGCCCACCATTCAGTTTCAGTTTACGTCGTACTTCACCGGCGTCTTCACCCAGACCCTGTTCGCCGGCACCTACACGCTGACCGCCAGCGCCCCGGATTTCGCTCCGGCGACGTTGGGCGGCATCGCCATAACCAGCGGCCTGACCACCACTCAGCCCATCGCCCTGACGCCCTTGCAGACCCAGTTGTTCAAGCGCTACTTTCCCCAATTCAGAAATGACGGCGCGGCCGCGCTGGCCGACGCGGATTCGATGCCTGCCCGTTTCTATCGCTGACGCATGCCGCCGATCACTAGCCATTCCAACCCGAAGCTCAAAGAGGTGCGGGCGCTCAAGCAGCGCAAGGCCCGCGCCGAGACCGGGCTGTTCGTGGTCGAAGGCATCCGGCACGTGGCCGAGGCGGTCGAAGCCGGCGCGCCGATGGAGTACCTGGTGGTGTGCGCTGACCTGCTCACGAGCCCGTTTGGCCGCGAGCTGGTGGAGCAGCAGCGGGCCCAGGGCCGGCCGGTGCACAGCACCACGCCCCAGGTCTTTGCCAGCCTGTCGGAGCGCGAGAACCCGACCGGTCTGCTGGCGGTGGTGCGGCAGCATCGCCGGACGCTGGGTGAGCTGACGCCGGCTAACCTGGATTGGGCGGTGGCCGTGGTGGCGCCGCAGGACCCCGGCAACGTGGGCACCATCGTGCGCACCATCGACGCGGTCGGGGCCGGAGCGCTGCTGCTGCTCGACAGCGGCGTAGACCCCTATCACCCCAGCGCCGTGCGCGCCAGCCTGGGGTCGCTCTTCTGGGTGCCGCTGGCGCACGCCAGCTTCCCGGAGTTCGCGGCCTGGGCCGCCCGCCACGACTATCACCTGTACGGCTCGTCGGCGCGCGGCGGCGTGGAGCTGCTAGCGGTGGCGCATTATGCCCGGCCGGCCGTGCTCGTGCTGGGCGGTGAGCGCGAGGGCCTGACGGCCGAGCAGATGGCGGTCTGCGAGCAGGTGGTGCGGCTGCCCATGCGCGGCCGCGCCACATCGCTCAACCTGGCCGTCGCCGCGGGCGTGCTGCTCTACGATATGCTGGCCAAGCCGAGCGAGCCGCCCTCGCCGAGCCGCGTTTAGGCTGGCGCCTCTCGCGCCTGACACGGCGTCGTGCGGGCGCTGTAGGACCGCCAGCCAAAATCGAGATCCCTCGGCAAAGTGCGCCTTGGGATGACAGGATTGTCAGGCACTCTACGCTGATGCCCACCTTACTCCTCCAAGCCTTTGGCCTGCTGCTGCTCCTCGCCGCCCTGGCGCTCGGGACGTGGCGCTGGATCCGGCCGCGGGCCGGCGGGCTCGGCTTCCAGGCCAAGGGTCTGCTATTCTTGCTGGTGACGACCCTGGTGGGCGGGCTGCTGGGCAGCCCCTTCTGGTGGATCGACGACGCCCGCAGCTTCGCCTGGGACCTGCCGCCCTTGGCCAGCCGCATGCTGGCCTCGGCCGGGTGGGCCTTTGCCGTCGCCGCTTTCCTGGCGCTGGAGCAGCCGCGCTTTCGACGCGTGCGGCTGGTACTCATCCTCCTGGTCGTCTACCTGGGCCCACTGGCGGCCGCCGCCCTGGTCTTCCACCGGGACCGCTTCGACTTCGCGGCGCCACTGACCTACGCCTTCTTAGGCATCGCCGCGCTGATGCTGATCGCCAGCCTGTGGTATCTGCTGCGCCAGCCGCGCGTGCAGCAGAATGACGACGCGCGCGAACCGCCGCCCACATTGGCCATGCGCGTCTGGTTGGTCGTGGTGGCCGGCGCAGCACTGCTGTGGGGACTGGCGCTGTTTGTAACCGACGGCGGGCCAGTCCGGCCGGTGTGGGCCTGGCCCGGCGATCTTTTGAGCAGCCGGCTGATCGGGGTGATGCTGCTGGCCATCGGGGTTGGCGCGCTGGCGGCGATGCGGCACGCCGGACCGGCCCGGATGATGCTGGCGATGGCGGCCACCTACGGCCTGGGCGTGGTCGTGGCCAATGCGTGGAACCTGCTCGGCGCCCGGCCTGTGAACGCCGCCTACGTGACCTTTTTCGGCCTGATGGCGTTGGGCTCGCTCGGCCTGCTGGCGCTGCCCGCGCCGCGCCCGGCAGCAGCGCGCCAAGTCTGAGGCAGGCGCCGAGGGTTATGGGGCGCCGATGCGGGTGCCCGGCGCCGCGCGGCCTAGCAGCGTGTCGCGCAGCAGGCCCGGCTCGGCGCCCGTGAAAATGTGGATGGAAAGTCCCGGCACGGCCTGGGCGAGCCGCTGCATCTCGCGGACCTTGCTGGCCATCCCCCCGGTCACATCGGCAGCGTGCGAGCCCCCAAGCGCGTCGAGCGCGGCATCCGGCGCAATATCTGAAACGACCTGGCCGTCGGGCCAGCGCGAGAGCACCCCCGGCTCGATGCCGGCCAGCAGGATCCTCTCGGGGCGCAGCAGGCGCGCCAGATAAGCGAACACGTCCTCGGTCGAGACGATGGTGCCGCCCTGGGCCAGGTCGAACGCCACGTCGCCAAACACCATTGGAACCAGGCCGTGCGCCAGCGCCGCTTCCATCAGCGCCGCGGCCAGGTTCTCGATCGCGCCCGCGCGGCAGACGGCGGAGGCCGAGGGCGGCAGGTTGACGACCGGCAGCCCGGCGGCCCGGGCGGCGTCCACCACCAGGCGGTTGAGACGCGCGGCCGCGGCCTGCACGTCGGCAAAGCCGCGCCACTCGGCCGGCGTGCGCACGCCCTGGCGCGTGCCGTGCTCGCGCGCCTCCATGTGGCCAAACGAGCCGCTGCCGTGCCCTAAAAGCAGCCGGAGCTGCGGCTGAGCGGCGCGGGCCTCGGCGATCTCCCGCATCAGGCGCGCCAAGACCCCGGCCCGCGCTGCCTGGGGCGTGTGCTTGTCGGTGATCAGCGAGCCGCCCAGCTTGAGAAAGACAGTCATTCCGGCGCATCCACGCGCGTGGCACCCACCTGCGTGGCATCCACCTGCGTGGCGAACACCCGCGCCGCGCCGGCGGCCAGCAGCGCCGCGCGCACGGCCGGCTCGCTTTGGAGCGTCACCAGCGCCAGCATGTTGCCCCCATGGCCGCCGCCCGACAGCTTGGCGCCCTCGGCGCCGGCCGAGCCGGCCGCGGCCACCAGCGCCTCCAGCTCGGGTGACGAGACCTGCAGCTCGCGCAGCAGCGCGTGGTTGGCCGTCAGCAGCGGGCCTAGCGGCTGGCTGCTTGTGCCGGCCAGCAGCGCGCGGGCGCGCTCGACCAACGCGCCGATCTCGTCGAACAGGCGGTTGTAGTGGTCGCGATCGCGCGCGTAGCCGGCCCGCACGTCGGCCACGGCCGCGCGGGTTGGGCTCGGCCGGCCGGTATCACCAATCAGCAGCCGAACCGGCCGCCGCACCTCGAATGGCTCTGGCGGCCGGCCTTTGACAAAATAAACGGGCCGGGCGTGCGCGACGACGGTGTTGTCGATGCCAGAGGGCGTGCCGTGGAGCAGCTTCTCGGTCTCAAAGACCAGGGCCGAGACGTCCTCGTTGCCGAGGGGCAGCTCGAGTGCCCCCGCCAGCGCGCGCGCAACGGCCGTGCACACCGCCGCGCCCGAGCCGAGGCCGGCGGCGATCGGGATGGTCGACTCGACCCGCAGCACGGCGCCCGGCGGCACAGTGAGGCCGGCGCGGTCCAGCACCAGCCGCACGGCGGCGGCCAGCGGGTCGCCCGGCCGCGCCCGGCTCAGCCGATAGCGCCGGCCGATGGCGGGCAGCTCGATCCAGAACTCGGCGCCCGGGCCGGGCGTCAGCGCGGCCGAGGCCTGGACCTGGGTGACGGGCACGGCCAGGGCCGGGCGCCCGTAGACGACAGCGTGCTCGCCCAGCAGGATCGCCTTGCCCGGCGCCGCGGCGCGGGCTGGCTTCATGGGCTCAGGTAGAGCACCGCCACCGCCAGCAGCCCCCACAGCAGGAAGGCGGCCTGCAGCGGCCGGTCGACCAGCACCAGTTCGTCGGGCGCCCCGCCCTCGCCCTTGACGTGGATCAGGTACAGGTAGCGGAAGATGCCGTAGATCACGAACGGGATCGTCAGCATCATGGTGTGGTTCTCCGGCAGGTTCGGCGCCGAGAACGTGTATAGAGAATAGGCCATGATGGTAGCGGTGGCCACGATGTTGATCAGTTCGTCGAGGAACGGCAGAGTATAGTCTTCTAACACCCGCCGCGAGGCACCGGAATTGGAATTCTGTAGCACCATCTCGCCGCGCCGCTTGCCAAAGCCCATGAAGAGCGCGCCCAAGGTGATCACCAGGTACAGCCAAGGCGAGAAACGCTCGACCACGATCAGCACGACGCCGGCGCCGACGCGCAGCACATAGCCCGAGGCCACCAGGAGCACATCAATCAGGACGACGTGTTTGAGCCAGAAGGAGTAGGCCAGGTTGTTAACGAGGTAGATCAACGCAATCACGCCGAAGCGCCAATCGAGGGCCGCGCTGAGCGGGAGCGCCGCCAGCGGCAACACGAACGCCGCCGCCAGGGCGGGCGCTTTCTTCAGCCGGCCGCTCGGCAGCGGCCGCAGGCGTTTCTTGGGATGCTGGCGGTCCTTGTCGATGTCGGCCAGGTCGTTGATGAGGTAGACGGCGCTCGACAGCAGGCACAGCAGGACAAATCCGGCCAGGGTGCGCAGGAATGGCGCCGCCTGCAGCAGTTGACCGTCAAAGACCAGGGCGGCGAAGACGGCGCCGTTCTTCAGCCATTGTTTGGGCCGCATACTTTCAAGGAGCGCCGGGAGCATGCGGCGATTATAAACGGGAATTGGGTGCTCGCGATGGCCGCCGCCATCCCAGTCTATAATGACAACAAGATGCCAACGCTGCCGCCGTTGACCTGCGCCAATTGCGGGGCCGCCCTGGCCACCACCGCGCCGCCCGGCACGACGCTGACCTGCGGCTACTGCGGAACGCCGATGCGCGTGCCCGCCCCGGAGCGTTCTGAGCCCGGCCCGGCGAGCGAAGCCGAACTCTCCAGCGCCGCGCCCACGCCCGAGCCGCAGCCTGAGCCGGAGCCGATCGTGGTGCCGCCCGAGCGCATTACGGTGATCCCGGCGCAGGCTGACGCCAGGTCGTGGGCCAGCCGCGGGAACCGGGCGCGTTTCTGGCTGTTGATGGTCTTGTTTCTCCTGGCTTGCTGCGGGCTGCCGCTGGCCACGGCGCTGCTATGCCTGGCCAGCGGCTGGGGCGGCGACCTGGACCTGCGCTGACGCCCGCCCTGGCACGCAGCGTCGCCCAGCCGAAAGGAGTGTGCCATGTCAACTACCGAGCCAAAGCCCGGCCAACCGCCGCCGCCCGGCGGCGAGGCCGGCGACGCCAGGCCCAGGCAAGTAGGCGGCGACTACGTCGGCGGGAACAAGACCGTGACGCAGCACGCCGGCGGCGACATCGTCGGCCGCGACAAGATCACCACCACCTACGGCGACGCCGAGGCCGGCCAGCGCCTGGCCGAGCACTTCGCCCGCATCGAGCAATTGATCGCGGCGCGCCCGGCCGATCCGAACGTCGGCAAGGACGAGATCAAAGAGACGGTCGAGCGCATCCAGGGCGAGGCGCAGAAAGGCGAGGAGGCCAGCAGCGCCAAGCTCGAGCGCTGGCTGATGAACCTGGGCGCGATGGCCGATGACATTTTCCAGGTGACGGTGGCAGCGCTGAGCAGCCCGCTGCTCGGGCTAGCCAAGACCGTGCAGCTCATCGCCCAGAGGGCCAAGGCCGAGAAGGAAAAGCGCGACGACCAGCAGCGCGGCGGCGCGTAGGCCCCGCCGGGCATGGCCAAACAGCGCCTCGACCAATACGTCTACAGTCTCGGCCTGACCGCCTCGCGCGAGCAGGCGCGCCGGCTGATCATGGCCGGCGAGGTGCTGGTCGATGGACTTCGCGTCGACCGCCCCTCGGTGCCGGTCAGCGACGCGGCCCGCGTCGAGATCGTCGCGCGGCGGCGCTTTGCCAGCCGGGGCGGCGAGAAGCTCGAGGCGGCCTTGGAAGCTTTTGGCATCGACGTCAGCGGTTGGTTGTGTGCCGACGTGGGCGCCTCGACGGGCGGCTTCACCGACGCGCTGCTGCAGCGCGGGGCGGCCCGCGTCTACGCCATCGACGTCGGCCACGGGATCCTGGACTATCGGCTGCGCCAGGACCCGCGGGTGGTGGTGATGGAACGGACCAACGCCCGCTACCTGGCCGAGCTCCCCGAGCCGGTGCAGCTCGTGACCATCGACGCTTCCTTCATCTCGCTGCGGCTGCTCCTGCCGGTGGCAGCCGGCTGGCTGCCAGGCGGCCAGGGCGAGGTAGTGGCGCTGATCAAGCCGCAGTTCGAGGCCGGCCGCGAGCGGGTCGGCAAGGGCGGCATCGTGAAGGATAGCAACATCCACCGCCAGGTGCTGGCCGATGTCCTCAGCTGGGCCCAGGCCAAGGGCTTGCCGCCAGCCGGCCTGGTGCGCTCGCCGCTGAAAGGCGCTCAGGGCAACGTTGAGTTCCTGGCGTGGCTGCGGCCGGGGGCCGCTGTCGACTTCGACCTTCCAGCCGCAATCGAGCACGCGCTGGAGGAACCAAAGGCGGCCAAGCGCGATTGAGGACTGGCGGCCGGCGCGCGGCGCCGGCCCGGCCCGGATCGTGGACACAACCCGCTCCTCTGGGACAGCCGGGGCCCGCCGATCGGGGGGCGGACCCCGATCGAGGGCGCCGCCCGTTCCTGCGGCGGTGAGCCGCCTCTCCCGCGGAAGCGGCCGATCGGTTATACTCTCCAGCGCGGGAGACGATTGGCCCACGCCTGCGGCCCGAGGTCTCCCGTTTACCACGTATGGATACGGCACACATCCGCAACTTCTGCATCATCGCGCACATCGACCACGGCAAATCGACGCTGGCCGACCGGCTGCTGCACCTGACCGGCACGGTCCCCGACCGCGACACCACTGAGCAGATCCTCGACTCGATGGACCTGGAGCGCGAGAAGGGCGTGACCATCAAGGCCTCGGCCGTGCGTATGAGCTACACCGCCGCCGACGGCCAGCAATACGAGATGAACCTGATCGACACGCCCGGCCACGTGGACTTCGGCTACGAGGTCTCGCGCGCGCTAGCGGCCTGCGAGGGCGCGGTGCTGGTAGTGGACGCGACGCAGGGCATCGAGGCCCAGACGCTGGCCAACCTCTACTTGGCACTGGGCGCGGGGCTGGAGGTCCTGCCGGTCATCAACAAGATCGACCTGCCCTCCGCCGACCCCGTCGGAGTGGCCCAGGAGATCGCCAACCTGCTCGGCGGCGACGCGCAGGCGGTGCTGCCCATCTCGGCCAAAGAAGGCACCGGCGTGCCGGCGCTGCTCGAGCGCATCGTCGAGCACATCCCACCGCCGAAGGGCGACAGCAGCGCCCCGGCGCGGGCCCTGATCTTTGACTCACATTACGACCCCTACAAGGGCGTCATCGCGTACGTGCGCGTCGTCTCCGGCCAGATCCGCATGGGCGCGCGCTTCAAACTGATGGCCACGGGTGTCCAGGGTGAGCCGCTGGAGATCGGCGTGTTCACGCCCGGCATGACCCCGACCGGAGAGCTGAGCGCGGGCGAGGTGGGCTACGTGGCCACCGGGCTCAAGACCGTGCAGCAGTGCCGCGTGGGCGACACCCTCACCCTGGCGGCCAACCCGGCGCCCGAGCCGCTGCCCGGCTACCAGAAGGCCAAGCCGATGGTGTTCGCCGGCCTGTATCCGGTGGACGGCGAGGACTATGCCAACCTGAAAGAGGCGCTGGACAAGCTGCAGCTCAACGACGCCTCGCTGACGTTCGAGCCTGAGACCTCGCAGGCCCTGAACTTTGGCTTCCGCTGCGGCTTCCTGGGGTTGTTCCACATGGACATCGTCCAGGAGCGGCTCGAGCGCGAGTACGACCTGGACATCCTGGCGACGGCGCCCTCGGTGGAGTACGAGGTACTGCTCACCAGCGGCGAGACGCGCCTGATTGATTCGCCGGCCGACCTGCCCGACGAGAGCGTGATCGAGGCCGTTCGCGAGCCGTGGATGCGGATCCAGATCTTCACGCCCGAAACCTACTACGGCACCATCATGGAGCTGGTGACGCGGCGGCGCGGCGCCTTCGTGGAGCAGGAGTACCCAGCGCCCGGCCGCGTGCTGCTGACCTACGATATCCCGCTGGCCGAGCTGATTGTGGATTTCTACGACCAGCTCAAGTCGCGCACGCGCGGCTACGCCTCGCTCGATTACCAGTTCCACAGTTACCGCCAGGAGGACCTGATCAAGCTGCAGATCTTGATCAACGAAGAGCCGGTCGACGCGCTGGCAATGATCGTCCACCGCGCCGAGGCCTACGCCAAGGGCCAGGCGCTGGTGTCCAAGCTCAAGGAGCTGATCCCGAGCCAGCAGTTCACCATCCCGATCCAGGCAGCAGGCGGCGGGCGCATCATCTCGCGCGCCAACGTGCGCGCCCTGAAGAAAGACGTGCTGGCCAAGTGCTACGGCGGCGACATCTCGCGCAAGAAGAAGCTGCTGGAGAAGCAGAAGCGCGGCAAGCGCCGCATGAAGATGGTCGGCGCGGTGGAAATCCCGCAGGAGGCCTTTATGGCTGTGCTGCGCCTCGGGGATGATTAGAGACGCTGTGCGGAGAATGAGAGGGACCGCAGCCAAGATCCCTCGGCGCGCAGACCCGGCGCGGTTCGGGATGGCATGTGCGCCTTGGGCAGCGGGCCGGAGCGCTGGACGGCTGTTGGCCGAGGGGCCGGAAGACGAGCCGGCGGGATAGCCCGTCCGCGGGGAGCGCCACGGTGCCTATGCTGCCTCGGTTGCGGCCGCAGCGCGGGTTGGCGCTGCTCCTGCTGGCGCACGCGGCGCTGAGCCTGGCGGCCAACGCCGTCACGCCGGTCTTTGAAGGCCCCGACGAGCCCAACCACTACCTCTTCATCCGCTATCTGCAGCTCGAGCGGCGTCTGCCCGTGCAGGGCGCCGAGCGCGACGCCGTCCGCGCCCACCACCCGCCGGGCTACTTTCTGCTCGGCGCGCTGCTGACGGCCCCGCTGCCCGCCCCGCCCTCGGCCGAGTTCGCCGGCCTGGGGCTGCGGCTCAACCCGCGCTACTTGTTCCGCTTCGGCGATCCTGACCCCAGCAACAAGTCGGTCTTCCTCCACCACGGTCCCGGCGAGCGCTGGCCCTACCAGGGCCTGGCCCTCACCGTGCGCGTCGCGCGGTTGCTTTCGCTGGCCTTCACGCTCG
>JADLEU010000329.1 GCA_020845955.1 Anaerolineales bacterium | reverse complement strand
TCGCCCCCGGTCAGATAGACGAGGTCGTGCTTCTCGACGGCGACGGCCAGGTCGCGCCGGTTGGCGCTGTCGGCATCGACGATCATCAGCTTGTCGGCGCGGGCATTCAGGCGGCCAAAGTGGCGGACGCCGTTCTCGCCGGCGACGTATGGGTTCTCGTTGGTGGCCGCGGTGGGCAAGATGGCGATGGCGGCCCGCGGCCCGCCGGCGAGGTCCAGCAGGGCGCGGTCCATGGGGTCGCACTCACGGCGAAACTCGTTGCCGCCCACCAGGGCGATGTGACCAATGGGCATCAGGAAGTTCCTCAAGCGGCCGGTGTGAGCAGACCCGCTGATTGTACACGGATCAGGCGAGGCTGACGGCCGGCGCGGCGGGCAGCCGCCGAGCAAGCCGGATCGGCAGCCAGCGCCGGCGGCGCGGGCGAGCGCGGCGGCCCGGCGACTCGTCAGGCGGGCGGCGCGATGTAGTCGCGGGTGGGCTTGAGCAGCAGCAGGAGGAGGCCGGCCAGGGCAACGGGCGTGCCAAAGCCGAGGTAGAGCAGTGACACCGACGATAGCGCGATGGCCGCGGCATAGCCCCAGCGGCGCCGAAGGATGACGCCGAAGCTGGCGCCGATGAGGCCCAGGCCGACGGCGATGAAGGTGAGGGCCAGCCGCGGGGGAGCCACGCCGGCGGCCGAGGCGAGGGCGGCCCAAGGGCCGAGCTGGCCGTCGATGCGGAAGTAGTCACCCAGCAGGCGCTGGCGCAGCCCGTCAATCGCCAGCCACCAGCCCAGGGCCCAGGCGCAGACCAGGTAGAGCCGAAGGGTCAGCGGCGCGCGGGCGGCGGCGCGCGGGACCGCGGGAGAAGTGGAGGCAGGCACAACGCGCATGGGCAGCGGCAGTTCCAGTCAGGGCTTAACTATAGCATGGGCGCCGCGAAACTGAGAGTGAGGACAATCACGATGAACATTTCTCAAGCGGAGAAGGCCGACAACTTTCGGAAGCTACACGCGGAGCCAGGCGCGTTTGTGATCGCCAACGCCTGGGATGCGGGCTCGGCGCGCCTGTTGGCCGGGCTGGGGTTCCCGGCGCTGGCGACGTCGAGCGGGGCCTCGGCGGGGGTGTTGGGCCGGCGCGATGGGCAGGTCAGGCGAGAGGAGGCGCTGGCCCAGGCGGGCGCCATCGCGGCAGCGGTTGAACTGCCGGTGTCGGCCGACCTGGAGAAGGGATTTGGAGACACACCCCGAGCGGCGGCCGAAGCGATTCGGTTGGCAGCCGAGGCCGGGGTGGTGGGCGGGTCGATCGAGGACGCCAGCGGCGACCCGGCCAAACCGTTGTATGACTTCGCCCTGGCAGTGGAGCGCGTGGCGGCAGCGGTCGAGGCGGCGCGGGCCCTGCCGTTTCCGTTCACGCTGACGGCCCGATCCGAGAACTTCCTGCACGGCCATCCCGATCTGGAGGACACCATCCAGCGGCTGCGGGCCTTTGAGCAGGCCGGGGCTGACGTGCTATTCGCCCCGGGGCTGCCCGACCTGGCCGCGGTGCGCGCGGTGTGCGCGGCGGTGACCAAGCCGGTGAATTTCATGGCCGGCATCAAGGGGCGGTCGTTTACGGTCACCGAGCTGGAGGCAGCCGGCGTCAGGCGGGTCAGCCTGGCGACGTCGCTGTATCGCGCGGCGATGAGCGGTCTGCTGGAGGCCGCGCGCGAGGTTAAGGAGCGCGGGACGTTCGACTATCTGGACCGGACGATCACGACGGCCGAACTGCTGCGCGGGATGGGGATTTAGGGCGGCGGCCGAGATCATTCGCGCTCGCCGCCGGCGGCCGGCGGCGGCGCCAGGAGCGAGGGAGTTGAGGCGATGACTTTGCCATTGGAGCGCTGGCCCTATTTGCCGACCCTGATGCGGCTTGGGCTTGCGCTGGCTCTCGGCCTGCTGATTGGGGTCGAGCGTGAGCGCCGCGGCAAGGAGTCCGGCCTGCGCACGTTTGCGTTTGCAGCGCTGTTGGGCGGGATCGGCGGGCTGCTTGGGGAGGCCTATGCCCTGGTCAGCCTGATCTTGCTGGGCGTGCTGGTGGTGTTCCTGAACGTTCAGACCTTGCGCGACAACCAGGGCACCGAACTGACCACTTCGGCCGCGTTGCTCGTCACGGGCTTCGCCGGCGTCCTATGCGGCCAGGGGCACACGCTCACTCCCTCGGCCATTGCGGTCGCCACCCTGGCCCTGCTGGCCTGGAAGAAGCCGCTGGCCGGTTTCTCGGTCGGTCTTAGCGAGGTCGAGCTGCGCTCGGCGATCCTGCTGGCCATCCTGGCAATCGTCGTTTATCCCGCCCTGCCCGAGGGCGCGGTAGACCCCTGGGGGATCATCGAACCGCGGGCCGTCTGGGTCACCGTCATCTTGATCGCCGGTTTGGGCTTCGCCAACTATGTGCTGTGGAAGCTCTACGGTTCGCGAGGCGTGGAAATGACCGGGTTCCTGGGCGGCCTGATCAACAGCAGCGTGGCGGTCAGCGAATTGGCCCTGCGGGCCCGGGAGACGGTTGGCCAACTCAGGGAGGTCGCCTACCGGGGGATGCTGCTGGCCATGGCCGCCATGGTGATTCGCAACGCCTTGCTGCTCGCCCTGCTGGCGCCCGGCGCGCTGCAGTCGGCGGCGCTGGCTTTCATTTTGATGCTGGCGGTGTGCGCTGGACTGGCCTTCCTTCGCCGGCGTGGCGCGCCAGACGCTCGGCCTGACACCACGCCGGCCTTGCGCTTCAAGTCGCCCTTTTCGCTGCTATCGGCGCTGAAGTTCGGGCTGTTGTTGCTCATCATCCAGGTCGCGAGCATTTTGGCGCAGTTGGCGCTCGGCCAGGTCGGCGTGTATGGGGTGAGCTTGCTGGGCGGGTTGTTTTCGAGTGCCAGCGCCGTCGCCGCGGCCGCCACCCTCGGCCAGCACGGGGCGATCACGGCCGGCACGGCCGGCATCTGCGCGGTGATCGCGTCGCTGGCCAGCGTCGGGATCAATCTGCCGCTGGTGATTTCGGCCGGCGACCGCGCGCTGACGAAGCGCATGCTGTGGTCGGTTGGTCTGATCGGCGCGGTAGGGGCGGCCGGCGTGTTGCTGCAGGCGGCCGTGTGGCCGGTCATCAGCGCGCTGGTACGCTCGACGTAGAGCCCGCCCCAGCGCAATCCGGGCGGCGCGCGAGCCGCGCCGGCCGCGGCCTTTGGCCCTCATTCTCGCGCGGCCGCCTGGGCCGGGCTTTTGCAAGGCACGGCGCCTGCCGCCGGCCCAGAGCGGTCTCCTGTTGGATATGCGGCGCACGCCGCCGATCGGCCGTGGGGGCGTGCGGGGCTCACCCGCCCCCCCTGCAAAGCCCCGCAGGGGCGGTGTGGCGGGCTCCCCTGCAAAGCCCCGCAGGGGCGGTGTGGCCAGGGCCACGGTCCCCGTGGGGGTTGCAGGGGGGCAGGTGAATTGAACCCCCCGACCCGCCGCAAATGCGGGCCGAACTCGCTCTAAGCGCAGGCCCTCGGCTTCGCGAAAAAAGGGCCGGCTCGCCGGAGAGCCGGCCTCAGTCCCGGGCCGGCAGGCTGCCCCGGCGCATGGCCTGCCACATCCGCCGCGCCTGCGCCACATCCTGGCGCCAACCCGCCCGGATCTGCGCCACGGGGTCCTGCACGCGCCACGTCCCCGGCTCGGCCACGGCGTGCAGAAAGCCGCTGAACCGGAACCAGAAGATCGCCATTCGATAGAGTGGCAGCACCGGCAGCAGCCAGGCCACGCGCGCCAGCCGCCGCCGCGTCGCCGTGTTAGAGTCGAGCCAGGCCACCGCCATCCACAGCACATCGCTCAGCACGTAGAAGCCATACAGCACCGCCAGCGCCAAGACAATCAGCGCGGGCGGGTAGCCGAACAGCGCCAGCACGGGCAGCAGGAACGTCCACACGATGCGCGGAAACGCCAGGGTGTGGTCCACGGCCAGGATGCGCGCCGGGTTGAAGCCCCGGACGCGCCAGAGCGGCCTGCGCATCAGCGCGGCGTGCCGCGCGCTGACTTCCAATTGGCCGCGCTGCCAGCGCACGCGCTGCGCGTACAGCGCGCCGAGCGAGTCGATCGGGTGAACGTAGGCGACCGCGCCGCTCACGCAGCCCACGCGCCACTCGGCAAAACGCTCGTACAGCTCGAAGGTCAGGTCAGTATCTTCGGTGACCGTGTCCTGGCTGTACAGGTACGTGCGCAGCAGCACCTCGCGCCTGAAGACCGAAAAGGCGCCCGACAGGGTATACAGGCTGCCGAACAGCGTCTGCTGCTCCCGGCCGACGCGGAACGCCGCCAGGTACTCGAAGAACTCGCACCCATTGATCACCCGCAGCAGCGGCGCGGCGTCGGCGGCGCGCGGCAGCACTTCGACCACGCCCGTCACCGCGCCCAGGTCGGGCTCGGCCGTCATGGCCGCCACGACCCGCCGCACGGCGTCGGGCGCCAGGACCACGTCGCTGTCGATATTGAAGATGTACTCTCCGCGCGCCAGGTGGATGCCGGCGTTGAGCGCCCACGGCTTGCCCTTGTTGAGAATCGAATGCCAGCTGAGCGGCAGGCCGAGCGCTTGCTGCATGCGGGCGAAAACCTCGAACGAATTGTCGGTGCTGGCGTTGTTGACGACGATGACCTCCATCCGCTGTGCCGGGTAGTCCTGGGCGGCGAACGAGCGCAGGCAGGCCTCCAGCGTCTGCTCGCTGTTGTGCAACGGCACGACCAGGGTGACCAGCGGGTAGAAGGTCAGCGGCTGCTCGGCGCGCCGCGCCCGCCGTGCCCGCATGGCCAGCACGGCCGCCAGGCTGGCGGCCGTGGTCAGCCCGTCGATCAGCATCGGCACGAGCAGCCAAACTGCCCAAAAGACCGCAAAAGCCAACAGCTGTTCCATCCGGCTAGGCGCCCCCGCCGCTCAGGTCCTTGACCGTGTTGCGCGTGATGAGGAACCAGAAGATCGCAATCGCCAGGACGAAGAACAGGGCTTTGCCGGCATAGTTGTGCGCCAGCACCAGGGCGTCCTTGCCCAGGCGGTTGAGCATGACGACGATGACAAACATGCGCAGGATGTTGGCCAGCCCGATGCCCGCGCCCCCCAGCAGCGTGGTCTGCAGCCGGCGCGCCCGCGACCAGCCGGGATAGAACAGCAGCAGCGCGCTCAGCACGCTGAGCTCCAGCAGCCCCGACGACTCCACCCCGACCTGCAGCACCGTCCACCCAACTTCCTGGGCCACGACCAACACGAGCAGCACCCCCGGCGCTCCCTGGAAGATGCGCGTGGGCACGCCGGCGGCATTGGCGATGCCGCTCACCGTCCATGCCACCGACTGCGCCAGCCGCAGCTCAAGCCCGAAGGACCGGCCCACGATCACCAGCCAGTAGACCAGGCCGACCGTGGCGACCGTGTAGAAGGCGATCCACACCCGATGACGGCGCAGGAACACGACGCCGGCGACCCAAACGACGAACAGCACGGCCAGCAGCCAGGGGCTCATGTGAGCCTCCGCCGGCGATACGCCAGCCAGGCGGCGCCCGCGGCCGTCAGCCCCGCCAGCAGCGGATATCCGAGCGCATTCGCCGGGCTCCACTGCACTTCGGCCACGCTGTCGGATAGCGCCCCGCCGTGCAGCGAGACCAACTGGACGCGGATGGCCTGGAAGGGCGCGATGCCGAGGTCGGCGAAAGAGACTTCCCACTCAACCCGCCGCCCGTCCGAACCCGCCTCGCCCCAGGCGGCGCTGGTCGCGATGTTCTTGAGATACGCGCCCTCGCCGCTGTACAGATCGACGGTCGCCCGGCCGCGCGGAAAGGGCAAGTAAATGACCGTGACGAGCCGGTCGTTTGGACCGGCGTAGCTGCCGTCGTTGCCGGTGTCTACGTACAGCACGAGCAACAGCGGCAGGGGGCTGCCCTGCCAGCGCTCGGCCATGAAGTAAGCGGTGGAGCCGCCGGCGTCGTGCGTGAAATACAAAGCCTGCAGGTCGGTGCGGGTGCTGGCCGCGTCGCCGGCCGGATCGGGCGCCACGGGTTGGCCCAGCCAGTCCGCGAAGGCGCCATCCAGCACGATATCGGCGGCCTGGGCCGGGTTGACCACGACCAGCACGGCTCCTGCCAGGATCACCCCGACGGCGATCAGCCGCGCCGCGCGGCCCAGGCGCTGGCTCACAACCGCCTCACGGCCGCGCACAGCCAGCCGATCCCCACGGCCGCCAGGACGCTTAGGGCCAGGCCGGGCCAGGCGCTCGGCGCGGGTGACAGGCGGACCGTCACGGCGTGCTGCCCGGCGGGCGCTTCGAAGGCCAGCAGGTTCTCGAAAGAGTGGACGGTAGCCCGCGTCCCGTCGACCCAGACCTGCATCCCTGCGTGGAAGGCCACCGGGATGAGCAACAGCCTGGCCTCGGCGAGCGCATAGCTGAAGTGATAGCCCGCAGGACCCGCCTGGTAGTTCTCCAGCGCCACCGCGGACCGTTGCGAGCCGCTTTGGGGCGGCAGCCTCAGGACAAACGCGAGCAATTCGATCGCGGCCGGGTCCTGGGTGATGGCCGCGTGGTAGGGCAGGTTGAGGCCCACGAACCACACCCGCCCGGCGCCATAAGTGTTGAAGGCCAGCACGGCGCCGGCCTCGTCCAGGTAGTTAATCGTCAGCGCCGCGTGCTGAGCGCCCTGCGGGATCAACGTGTGCCACAGCTCGCCATCCTGGCCGAATGGCTGGAAATTGTAGGCGCCGGCTGGCCCGCGCGCCTGGTAGCCCTTCGGCGCCAGGATGATGCGCTCTCCCCACACACCCAGAAAACGCGGGATGCGCGCCAAGGGTTCTTCGGGGATACCGGTCAAGTCCACGACCACGTTCACCCCCGCTTCGGCCGCCTGTCTTACCAGGGTCTCGGCCCGTCGCTTGTCATGCCAGCGGAAGCCGGAAAGCACCAGGGTCTGGTACTGGGCGAACGCCTCGATTGAATACGTGTCCACAACCGGGGAGGCGCCCAAGGCAATTTGGGGGAAAAGGTACGCCAGGTTCTGCGCGCCGCGCCCAATGCCCAACGCCGGCCCGTCCATCACAAAGCCGCGCGGGCCCCCGTCGCGATGGTACAGATCGGCGGCCTCACCCTGGTACCCCAGGTCAAAGCCGGCCGCGGCCAGCCCTTCAGCCACCGCCGGGGCGTTCTCCAGCGCCTTCAGCAGCACCACGTCGTCGACGCCATACAGGTCCAGGCGGTCGGCCAAATAGGCGACGAACCCGGATTGCAGCGCCTCGTTGAGCGCGGCGACCGTCGGCGCCGTCCGCGCGCCCTGATAGGCCCACCCGAAGACCTGCTCGCGCCCGGCCCGGCTGGCGAAGAAGTACGCTGGTTCCGATCCCAGCAAGCTCAGATCGAGCGTGGCCTCGCGCCACCCCGGTGAAGCGCTCAACGCCGCGCTGATCGGCGCCGTATCCGGCTGCAGCGGGCGGAGCCGGATCAGCGAGAGCGAAACGGCCTGGTCAGCCGCCACCAGCCCGGCGACAACCACCGCCAGCCAGGGCGCCCGCCCCAGCCACGGCTTCAGGCGCCACGCCAGCGCCAGCAGCAGCATGAAACTGGCAACGCCCAAGAAACGCAGCGGCCACAAGAGGTTGTGCAGCGGTAAGGCGTTGAACAGGCCGTTGACCCCCTCGGTCGTGATGAGCACGCCGGCCAGGCCCGTGA
>JADLEU010000328.1 GCA_020845955.1 Anaerolineales bacterium | reverse complement strand
CGGTCCACCGGGCTGCCGCGCAGGATATTCGCGGCTTCCCATAGATGAGACTCCAGCTCAGAAAGCGTGATGGGTGCCACAGATAAGGGTAGTTGTGCCATTAACTCAGCCAGGCCGCCCGCCTTGCTGGCGAACGGCCCGGTTGAGTGCTCCTCGGCCAAGCACCCCCAGCGCCGGCCAGCGCCCGACCCTGATAGATCTTGTGCCGGAACCCTGTGACCCTTCCGATTATAGCCCCGCCAACCCAGCCCGGCCACCCGCTGTAGGAGCGAAGCACCTTTCCCGACACCCCCTTCCCTTTTAGGGAAGGGGGCCAGGGGGTTAGGTCCCCGCCCGCCGCCGCGCCCCGCGGTACAATGTGTCGAAACCGTAACAGCCCATCCCCAACCTGTTACACCCTCGCCACGCGGGCGCAACGCGCGCGCCGTACACTCTAGCTTGGTGTCATCAATCCGGGGATCAACCAAAACGACGGCCGGCCTGGCCGCCCTGGTGTAGGAAGATCGAACGATGCCACGAATTCGCTTAACCCGCCTGGCCGCCGCGCTAGCCGTCCTGCTGGCCGGCTGCAGCACGCTCGAATTGCGCGTGGAAACGTCCACGCCCCCGGCCGAAGCGACCGCCACCGCGCCTGCCGTGACGGAACCGCCGTCCGAGCCAACTTCGGCGCCTACGGCCGAGCCTACCAGCCAGCCGCCGGTGTTGCCCGCACCCGTCTACTTCATCTCCGCCGCCGACGGCCAGCTCTGGCGCCTCGCCCCCGACGGCCGCACCCTCACCCAGCTCACCAGCGAGCCCGCACCCGTCACCGAGTTCGACGTCTCGCCCGCCGGCGGCGCCCTGGTCTATATCGCCGGCAACGAGCTCGTACGCGCCGCTGCCGATGGCGGCGGCCGCGTCGTGCTCCTGCGCGGCCCAGCCCTCACCGGCGCCGAGGACGACCTCGTCGCCCGCACCCTACGCGACGCGCGCTGGTCGCCCGACGGCAGCCAGATCGCCTTTGGCCTCAACGGCGTCAACCTCATCCCCGCCGAAGGCGGCCTGCCGCGGAGGGTGATCCAGAGTGACCCCGTGCCCGCCACGCGCCAGCTGGCGCGCTTCTACCGGCCGCAGGCCTGGTCGCCCGACAGCACGCGCCTGGTGGTGGCCGTCAACTTCTGGCAAGAGGGGCTGATCTACGCGGTCTACCGCTTCGCCGACGGCGCACTGCTCGACATCGAGAGCGCCTGCTGCGACCCGATCTGGAGCCGCGATGGGCAGAGCCTGTTCCTGTACGGGTCAAGCCCCGAGGGCTACGACCCACCCGGGCTGTGGCGCGTCGACGTCGCCACTGGCCAGGCCGTCACCCTGCTCGAGGGCCGCCGCGACGGCGACCTGGTGGTCCACCTGGCCGCCAATCCTTACGAGGCCGCCGATGGCACCCTCTACTTCCTGTTCACTGCCCAGTCGCCCAACGCCGACGGCGTCTACCTCTGGCCGCCCTATTTCCAGTTGGCCGGGCTGCCCGCGGACGCCGAGCCCGGCGCCGCGCCTGCCATCATCCGCGCCGAAGCGCGCCGTGCTTTCGAAGCCGATTGGGCCGGCGACGGCCGCGGCCTCGTCATCCGGGAGGTCGACCCCGGCAGCCAGCCGCCCAGCGGCGCGCTGGTCTGGCTGCCCGCCGACCCCGCCCTCCCGGCCGTGCCCCTGCCCGCCGACGGCGCCGGCGCGCGGATGCCTTAAGATTAAGGCCGGAAGGCGGGCGCCGCCCGGCAGATTCCCCATCCGCCGCCTCAGCCTGCCGGCGCCGCTTTCTGCACGATCTGGATCAGGTTGCCGCACGTGTCGTTCAGCGTCGCCACCATCACCGGCCCCATCGGCGTCGGCGGCTGCGTGAACGCCACACCCAGCGGCAGCATCCGCTCGTACTCGGCCTGGAGGTCGTCCACCGCGAACGACGCCGCCGGGATGCCCTGGGCGAAGAGCGCCTGCTTGTAGGCCTGAGCCGCCGGATTGTTGCTGGGCTCGAGCAACAGCTCCACCCCATTCGGCTCGGCCGGCGAGACCACCGTCAGCCAGCGAAACTCGCCCACGGGGACGTCGTTCTTCTTAACGAAGCCCAGCACGTTGGTGTAGAAACGCAATGCCTGCGCCTGGTCGTCGACGAACACACTAGTGAGATGAATACGGATCATATGTTGTCCTTTCCTGGGTGACGGAAGTTCGCGGCGCCTTGGGCCTGCCCTAGCTGATGCGCGTCATGGTCGACTCGTACCCGCCGCCGCCGGGGTAGTGCCAGGCGCCGCGATTGGTGTTGCCGTCGGCGCTCCACTCGCCCCGGTAGTAGGCCGGCGAGCCTTTCGCCCCGCCCCAGATCGTCAGGGTCTCGTCGTCGACCTCATACGTGTACTCGAAGGTGTTGCCGTTGTTGTCGAAGATCTGCGACGTGATGTCCGCCGCTGGCGCCTCGTCGCCGAAGCCGCGCCGGTACCCAATGAGCTCCAGCCCCCTCACCGGGTGACCGCCGTGCACGAAGTCAAAATGCTGCACTAGAAAGTAGCCGCCCTCCAGCCATTCGTACGTCACCTGGCCGTCGATCTCCGGGCCGGAGATCTTCCAGGCGCCCACCAGCTTGTTCAGGCTCCGCAGCCCGGCATAGTCCGCCGGCTGTTCCAGGGGTGCTTGGACGTTCTCGCTTTGGGTCATGGTGTTTTCTCCTTCGCCAGTTGGTTTCCGCCAGCGCAAAGCGCGCTGCAACGCTTCCAGCAGCTCGGCCATCCGGTCCCGGGTTTCCACCGCGCCGCCACCCATCCCCGACTGACAGCATCATGTCACGCTCCTCCACCGAAGTGAACAGCGAGGTGGCCGTCACCCGCGTCTTACCACCCCGGGTCTTCGAACACCAGCGTCTCCACCGACACGTGGCCCGGGAAGCCCTCAAACTCGAAGGTCTGCGCCGGCCGCTCGGGCGGCGCGATCTCGCGGTGTTCGCCCCGGAAGGCGTATTCGTTGCCGCCGGCGTCGTCAGCCTGGCCGGGCTCCGGCTGGCGGCTCGGGCCTCAGTGGACGTCATCGTGGGTCGCCTTCGTTGGCATGTCGTCTTGCGGCTTGTCTGCGCTGTGGCTCACCTGGATCTCGCGCAGGTATTCGTCCAGGCGGTCGAAGCTCTCGGCGTAGAACGGGCGGTAGCGTTCGATCCAAGCGTCCACCTCCTTCAGCGGGCCGGGCGCCAGCCGCCAGGGCCGCCACTGCGCCTTACGGCCCTGAGTGATCAGCCCGGCCGGCTGCAGCGCCTTCTGGTGCTTGGAGATGGCGGGCAGGCTCAGGTTGGGAAACAGCTCGGCCAGCTCGGTCACGGCGGCCTCGTCCGCGCTCAGCCGGGCCAGGATCACGCGCCGGGCGAGCGCTATGGGCTGATCTTCACCTTGGGATGGAGGGCATGGTCCGCCAGGGGGTCGGCAAGGCCGCCCAGGCGCTCAAGCAGCGCTTGGAGGCCGGCGCGTCCTGATCACTCCGGCCAGGGGGCCCCGGTCTGCATGGCCTGGCCGTATTCCGCCAAGCGGGCGTCGTCGTGCCCGCGGATGTCGGCCAGGAAGGGAAAGTCCTCCGGCTCGATCTCCAGCCGGGCCAGCGGCCGGACCGCCACCAGGCTGGCGAGCTGCGGGATGCGCACCTCATAGGGTCCGAAAGTCAGCGGCGGCTGCGTCACGAACGTCTCACCCGGCAGCAGATAGACGCTGCCCCGCCGCCAGGGCCGTTGCGGCAGCGCCTCCTGGCTGACCGAGAACACATAGCGCGGCTCGCTCACCTGGCCGTCGGGACCGGCCAGCCGGACGCAGGCGTTGCTGACCGACAGCGCATGGCCCGTCCGGTCGACAATGGCGAAGAACATGGCCCACAACCCGTCGCCGGCCGCATACACTGCCGTCTGCCGACCGAAGTCGCTCAGGTCGTTGGCCTCGCGCGGCTCGAACAGGCGGATGCCGGGGTCGCCGGTGCCGTGCAGCGCGAGCCCGTGCTCGTCGCCCGCGTAGCACAGGAAGCGCCACCTGGGGATCGCCAGCGTGTAGTCGATGGCCGTCTCGGGCCCGGCGGCCGTGGCCTGGGCCAGCAGTTGGCCGCAGGCCCGCCGCGCCTCGTCGTCCAGGTCGGGGGCCGGGCGGCTTAGCCAGTAGTCGGGGAGGTCCATGGGCAATTGTCCTCGTGAGTCGCACTCCGCAGCTTGCATGATATCATCTCCGCCGGTCACTTGGAAAGTATGCAATCGCCGGCCGGCGCGGCGGGTTGCGGGCCGGCGCCGGACTCCGCGTGCTATACTGAGATCTCTGCCGCCACCGAGAGACTGCCCATGCCCCCTCGCCAGCCCAAGCCAATCGAATCGCTGCCGAAAACGCCCGAAACCTGGGCCGCCGGCAGCGTCCAACTGCGGATGTGGATCACGCCGGAGGGCGAGCCGCCTTACCGGCCCTATCTGCTGATCGTCATGGACCTGGACCACGGCTACCTGCTGGCAAGCGACATGCTCGCCGCGCCGGCCGCCGCGGCCGACATGTCCGCGACGCTGCAAAAGGCCATGCGCAAACCCGAGCGCGGCGGGGGCAAGCCGCGCCGGCCCGCGGCCGTGATCCTGGACGACCCCGGCCTGGCCGAGGCGCTCGCGGCTGATCTCGCGCGATGGGGCCTGGGCCGCAGCGTTGGGCCGCTGCCCATGCTGGCCGGCCTAGCGCGGGAACTCGAGAGCCACCTTAACGACGGTCCGGAGCCGCCTGGCCTGCTGTCGGCCGCCGGCGTCACCCCCGCGCTGGCCGGCGCGTTCTTCTCCGCCGCGGCCGGCTTCTACCGGGCCGCGCCCTGGGCGCAGCTCGAAGACCGCCACGCGTTGGCGCTGCGCATCCCGGCCGAGGGCGGCGACGAGCGCGTGGTCTCCGTGTTGGGAAACGCCGGCGTGCAGGAAGGCCTGGCCGTTTACGCGGATTGGACCACGCTGGAGCGGCTGCTGCTGGGCGCTGGCCCGGACGAACTGCTCAAGGCGCATGGCTCGCTGGCCCTGTGGTTCGGCGACGTTACGGAAATGCCGTTCGACGACCTGGACGCTGTCCAGGTGCACGGCTGGGAGGTCGCCGGCGAGAACGCCTACCCGATCCCGGTGCGGCTAGCGCCGGACGATCAGACGGTGCGCCCCGGCGCGGACGACCTGCGCTGGCTCGAGGGCGCCCTGCGCGCCATCCCGCTGTTCGCCTCGGCCAACCTGCGACCGGCGGGCCGCGGCGAGTTCGCGCCCTTCACGGCGTCCGTTGCCGTGCCCACGCTGGCCGGGCCGGTGAAGGTGGCCGCGCGTTTCCCCGCCGGCGTGGTCGACCTCAGCCGGCGCGACCCGCGCCCGCCCGAATGGCTCCCCCGAGCGGAGGACGACGACCAGCC
Source organism: Anaerolineales bacterium (assembly GCA_020845955.1). Taxonomy (GTDB): domain Bacteria; phylum Chloroflexota; class Anaerolineae; order Anaerolineales; family UBA6663; genus JADLEU01. Next base: position 2,809 of record JADLEU010000328.1, on the reverse strand, counting down.
ATTGCTGGGCTTTGACCGGCGCACGATGGAGAGGCCGATGGCGCGCCTGACTGCCAGCCTGGGCAAGTCTCACACTCCCAGCAATCCCAAGCTTGAGAAGGCGCAGAAACTGATGTACCGCGCTTGGGAAGAGACCAACCCCGCCAAGCGCCTCAGCCTGGCGCACAAGGCGCTGGCCACTTCGCCCGACTGCGCCGACGCCTACGTGCTCCTGGCCGAGGAAGAAGCCGACAGCCTGGCGCGCGCGGCCGAGCTCTACCGCCAGGGCGTGGCCGCGGGTGAGCGCGCGCTGGGCGCGGACTACCTGCGCGAAAACCGCGGGCACTTTTGGGGCTTGCTGGAGACGCGGCCCTACATGCGCGCCCGGGCCGGCCTGGCCAACACGCTCTGGTCGCTCGGCCAGCCGGCCGAGGCCGCCGCCGAATACCGCGCCTTGCTGGAGCTCAATCCCAACGACAACCAGGGCGTGCGGTCGTCGCTGCTCGACCTGCTGTTGGACATGGACGACGACGACGGCGCTGTCGAGCTGCTTCGGCAATACAAAGAAGAAGCCAGCGCCGAGTGGCTCTACACCGGCGCGCTGGCGCTCTTCCGCCGGCGGGGCGCCGGCGGCAAGGCCGACCGGCGGCTGGGCAAGGCCTTGCAGCAAAACAAGTTCGTGCCCGCGTACCTGCTGGGCCAGAAGCGCCTGCCGGCGCGGCGACCCGAGTTGATGGGCTGGGGCGATGAGGCCGAGGCCCAGGAGTACGCCGGGCGCTATCTCAAGGCTTGGCGGCGCACACCCGGCGCGCTGGACTGGCTGAAGCACGTGATGGGGAAGTGAGTGCGTGCGCGGGCAAGCGAGTGCGCGGCTCCGGTCACAGAAATAGCGGGCCGGCTGGAGGCGCTCCAGCCGGCCCGGTCTTGGAAAGTGGCCGAAGCTTGCGGCCGCCGGTGAATTGGCATGACGACAGGCAGGACAGCCGCCGCCCAGATGACGCACGTTGGCGTAACCCAGCAGGTTCGTGGCCGTCAAGCCGAACCCGGGGATCGCCGTGGCGAGGTCACGCGCGGCGCGGGATCGCCACGCGAACTTCGGCGCCGCCCTCCGGCGGGCTGATGAAGCGCGCTTCGCCCGCCAGGGCGCGGGCCCGGTCCTGGATATTGCGCAGGCCGTGGCCGGCCGGGCGCGCGGCATCGGCCGACGCGGCGCTGGCCGGCAGCCCGCAGCCGTTGTCGCGGATAGTGAGGCGCACCCAATCATCGTCGAGGCGCAAGCTGAGACTGAGGCGCGTGGCGCGGCTATGCCGAGCGGCGTTGCTGAGCGCTTCCTGGGCAATGTGAAAGAGCGTCTCGTGGTCGGGGGTGGCCAGCGCGGTTTCCACCGCCGGGTCGATCGCCAGGCTGGCGGCGATTTGGGTGTTGGCGCGAAACTCGGCCAGCAAGCGTTCGAGGCTGGCGGACAGGCTGGCAGCGCCAAGCTGGCGCGGGCGCAGGGCCAGCAAGTAGGCGCGGATGTCGTGGATGGTGAGGTTGAGGCGCTGGATGACGGCGCGCACCGCGCTTTCAGTCGCCGCGACGTCCCCATCGCTCAAGTGCGCCAGGCTGAGTTCCAGCGTCAGCCCGGCGGCATAGATGGATTGGATAATGCCATCGTGCAGATCCATGCCGATGCGCTGCCGCTCTTCGGTGATGGCCAGGTCGGCCACCTGTTGGTGCAGGCGGGCGTGCTGCACGGCGATGGCGATGTGGCCGCAGATCGCGTTGAGCAAGGCCAGGTTGTCGCCGGAGAAGCGGTCGGGGTCGCGCGAGAACAAGTTGAGCGCGCCCACCACCTGATCGGGCCCCGGCAGGGGCTGGCAGAGGAGGGCGCGAAAACCGGCGGCAGTCACCGCCGGGCGCAGGAAGGCGGGCTCGGCCGCCAGGTCGCGGTGAAGGCGCGGCTGTCCGGTGGCGACCACCTCGCCAACCAGACCCTGGCCAGACGGGATGCGGCGCTGCGAGAGAAAGGCCTCGGGCAGCGAGCCGCGATGGACGGCCAGCACCAGGTCGCCGCTGGCGGGTTCCACCAGGAACACGTCGGCGGCTTCGGCCTGGTAGAGCGGCATGACTTGGTTGAGGGCCTCGTCGAGCACGCGCGGCAGGCTGAGCGAGGCGCTGGTGGCGCTGATGACGGCGTTAAGGGCGTTGAGCTCCCGGTTGCGACGCTCAAGGTCACGCTGGTCGTCGAGGCTGGCCTGGAGCAGGCGGGCATTCTCGATGGCGTGAGCGGCGTGGGCAGCCAGCAGTTCGATGATGGCCTGGTCGGCCTCGCTAAAGGGCGCGGCCTGCGCCGAGCCGGGCGCGCCACGCTTGTCGCACAGGTAGAGGTTGCCCAGGATGCGGCCAGCCTGGCGAATGGGCACGCCCAGGAAGCTGGTCATGTGGGGGTGGCGAGCGGGAAAGCCCACTGAGGCAGGATGCTGGCGCAGGTCGGGCAGGCGCACGCTCTGCCCTTCGCGCAGCAGCCCTAGCAGGCCCAGGCCGTGCGGCCGGCCGCTGATGCGGGCTTCGGCCTCGGCGCTCAGGCCATGCGTGACGAACTCGACCAGTTGCTCGCCGGCGGCATCGGGCACGCCCAGGGCGGCATAGCGCGCGTCGACCAGACGCGTCGCGGCAGCCACGATGCGTTCGAGGGTGTCGGCCAGCGAGCGACCAGCGCTGATACTCAGCACCGCATCGCGCAGGGCGAGCAGTTGCTGGGGTGTGGCCTGAGGTAACATTTTGGATGGCTCTACTCCGATTTTAGCGGAGAAGGGCGGAAATGCAAGGGGGAGAGGGGCGCGGGGGG
>JADLEU010000327.1 GCA_020845955.1 Anaerolineales bacterium | reverse complement strand
CGCTGGTCGATGACTTCCTGATGAAGACCGACGAGCGCGGCTTCGCGGTAGTAGAAGGCGACCGGCTGGTGGGGATGGTCTGCCTGGAAGACGTGCGAGCGGTGCCGCGCGCCCAATGGGAGACAACTCCGGTGAGGCAGGTCATGACGCCCGCCAGCGACATTACCGTGGTGGGACCGCGCGAGGATGCGACCGAGGCGCTCAACAAGCTGGCCACGCGCGACGTGCGCCAGATGCCGGTGATCGAAGCTGGCAGGCTGGTGGGCATGCTGCGCCGGCGCGACATCTTGCGCTGGCTGCAACTGCAGTCACATCAGGCGCCTGCCCACTAGGACGCCAGTCGCGGCCCACAACGGTCAGCAGCGCCGGTATAGGCCTACTGGCCGGCCGCACGCCGATCTCCAGCCAGCGAGCGCCGCCGCCAATGGCCCAGGGGCCAAAGTCGAGGAGCGCGTCGAAGTGACCGCCGACCACGGCGGTGGAGTTGACCGTGACCGTGACGCCCAACTGGTTGCGGGTAGAGGCGGCGTCGTACAAGCCGAGCTGGGATCCGAAGACCCCATGGGCGGGGACGCCATTCATTACGAGGTAGCCTTGATAAGTGATGCCGGTGCCGACGACGGCGGCCGGGGCCGGCTGGCCGGCGGCTGTCTCGGCCGGGCGAGCCCAACCCAACAAGGCAGTAGCGAGCAGCAGGCATTCCCATAGGCGCCGGTTGCCGGAGCGGTGGCCAGGCTGGGAATCCGCTGGACGAAAACGGCCAAATCGAAATCGACGTCGGGGGAGGCGCGAGCCGGCGCATCCAGCCGCTCGAGCGCCGTCGCCGGGCCATGCACCCGGCAGTGCGCCGGCTCGACCGGGTCGCCGGGTCTGCCTATTCGGCGAGGCAAGCGAAGTGCTCCCGCAAGTCGACCGGCTCAAGCGGCCCAGGCTCAGCGATGAGGCTGCGGGCAGCATCGAGGTTGCCAGGCCGGTTCCAGAACAACACGCCGCGCACCCGGCCACCGGCCAGGTAGTAACTGATGCCCCGCACGAAGGGCTCATCCCAATTGGTCAGGGTCTGCAGGCGGGCATCCACGTCGCCGACCGCTTCGTAGCGAAGATCGAACAGCTCTGAGTAGAACGACGGCAGATAGTGATAGGCTTCGGGCACACGGCCCAGGCGGTGATGGGCCATCGCGCGGCCCGCCGCGCCTCCTATGGCCAGGGCGTTGTCCTCATGATCGCTCCACAGCCGCCGCCCCAGGGCGGGGTTGTAAAAGATGGCCACATCACCGGCGGCGTAGATTTCGGGCTGGCTGGTGCGCAGGAACTCATCCACGGCCAGCCCGGCTTGTTGGTCGGACGCCAGCGCCAAACCCGCCGCCTGGCCCAGCTCGATGTTGGGCGCAAGCCCGATGCCGGCCACCACGCCGTCAACCAGTTCCTGCTGGGGTCCCCCGCCGCCCACGGGTTCCATCGACACCAGCACCTTGCCTCCGCGCCGCTCGACGGCGACCACATTCATGTTAGGCCGCAGCCTGACGCCCTGGCTGGCGAATTTCTCCAGCAGACCAGCGGCCACTTCGCGCGGCAGGATACGGTTGGACAGCATCGGGTGGCGGAAGACGAGCAGCACGTCCTTGCCGTGCTGGGCGAGGCTGGCCGACAGCTCGGTGCCGATGAAGCCGGCGCCAATCAGCAGAAAGCGCTGGCCGGCCTCCGCGAGTGCCCGCAGCCGTTGATAATCATCGGCCGTCCGGAAGTAATGGATGTTGCCGTCGCCAAACGCGAGGCGCCGCGGGGCGCCGCCGGTGGCCAGCAGCAGCCGCTCGTAGGTGTAGGTGTCGCCGCGCCCACCGACGACGCGGTGCGCGCTAGGCTCAAGTTTCGCCACGCGGCGGCCCAGGTGCAGATCAACGCCGGGCATTTCCGACGGGAACCAGATAGTATCCAGCGACTCGCCCAGCCAAAGCCCTTTGCTTAGTGGCGGCCGCCGATAGGGTGGATGGGAGTCGAAGCTGATCAGGCCAATACTGCCAATCGGATCGATGGACCGAATGCCCATGATGGCAGCATGAGCGGCCATCCCGCCGCCGACGATCAGGTAAGCGTAATGCGGGGTCGATCCGTTGTTGGTCATTGGCCTTCGGGCTGTCCTTCCAGCTCCCGGTCGAGGCGATAGGCGTTGTCTACGCGATTGGCTGCGGACAGGCCTACCCCCGCCGCCGGCAGCCGAGCAGCCAGCGAACGCTCTGGCGCCGCTTGAGTCAATAAAAAGCAGCGGCCCGACGGGGCGGGGGCATTGGCGCACGTGTCACCGTTAGAGGATAGGCGCCAAGCCGAGGCACTGGTATCGGCCTCAGGCTTATAACAGGCTGCGCCTTTATCCTACATTGGCAGCGCCGCCCAGGCCCGCGCCCCACTCGGAGTAGCGGCCTGCCTCAAAACGAGATTTGTTCTAGAATGCGGACAGTAGTATGCCGATTGCCCTGTGGAGCCGTCATGACCGCCTCGCCTGCCCTCGGCACGACCCTGCAGCCCGCCACCCAGGCTTTCCTCCAGCACGCCCCAAAGCAACTCCTGATCGGCGGCGAATGGATGGCGGCGGCCAGCGGCGCCACCTTCGATACGATCAATCCCGCCACGGGCCGGCCCCTGGTCAGCGTGGCGCTAGCCGGCGACGCCGACGTGGATCAGGCCGTGCAAGCCGCGCGCCGTGCCCTGGAGGCCGGCCCGTGGCCCAGCCTCAGCGGCGCCGAGCGCGGCAACTTGCTCTGGAAGACGGCCGAGCTGATCGAGCAGCACGCCGACGAGTTGGCCGAGCTGGAGACGCTGGACAACGGCAAACCGCTGCGGGCCGCGCGCCACGGCGACCTCCCCATGGCCGTCCGGCACTTCCGCTACTACGCCGGCTGGGCCGGAAAACTCGAGGGCGCCACCATCCCCGTTGCGCACCCCGACCAATTCGTCTACACGCTGCGCGAGCCGATGGGCGTGGTGGGCCTGATCATCCCCTGGAATTTCCCACTGTTGATGGCCGCCTGGAAGCTGGCGCCGGCCCTGGCCTGCGGCAACACCACCGTGCTGAAGCCTGCCGAAGAGACCCCGCTGACGGCGCTGCGCCTGGGCGAACTGCTGGCGGAAGTGGGCTTTCCCCCCGGGGTGGTGAACATTGTCACCGGGCCGGGCGTGCCGACCGGCGCGGCCCTGGCGGCCCACATGGGGGTCGACAAGATCGCGTTTACGGGGTCGACCGAGGTTGGCCGCAAGGTCATGGCCGCGGCCGCGGCCGGCAACCTCAAGCGCGTCAGCCTCGAGCTGGGAGGCAAGTCACCCAACGTCGTCTTCGCCGACGCTGACCTGGACAAGGCCATCAAGGGGGCGACCTGGGCGGTGTTCAGCACCTCCGGCCAGGAGTGCGTGGCCGGCTCGCGGCTGTTTGTCGAAGAGGCCGTCTACCAGCCGGTACTGGATGGACTGGCCGCGCAGGCCCAGCGCATCCGCGTTGGTCCTGGCTTCGCGCCCAAGGCTCACATCGGCCCGATCGTTTCGGACAAGCAACTGCAGACGATTATGGGCTACATTGAGAGCGGGCGGTCCGGCGGAGCCCAGATCGTCGCGGGCGGCGAGCGGCTGGGGGGCGAGTTGGCCAGTGGCTACTTCCTTCAGCCAACGGTCTTCGCCCACCAGGACGACTCGCTCAGGCTGGTCCAAGAGGAGATCTTTGGGCCGGTGGTTGCGGTAACGTCCTTCAAGGACTGGGACGAGTTGATCGCCCGCGCCAACCGCACCCGCTACGGCCTAGCGGCCGGCGCGTGGACGAAGGACGTGAGCAAGGCGCACCGCTTCGCGCGGGCGGTCAAGGCCGGCACGGTCTGGATCAACGCGTACGGCCTGTTTGACGCCGCCGCGCCTTTCGGAGGATACAAAGAGAGCGGGTTCGGGCGCGAAATGGGACGCGAGGCGCTGGACCTGTATACGCAGACGAAGACTGTCTGGGTGAGCCTGTAGTCCGCGGCAGGTCGCCGCGACAAGGAGTGCGTATGGGCGCGAGACACGGCAACGACGTCATCGAGAAGCTCAAGACCCAGCCAATCGAATTGTGGCACCGTGGCCAGCGCGTGGCCGATGTGACGGCCGAGCCTGGCCTGTCCGGCGGCGTGCGCAGCCTGGCCGAGCTCTATGACCTACAGTGGCGCGCGCCCGAGGCGATGCTGTTCGCCTCGCCGGACACGGGCAACCTGGTGGGACGCTCGTTTATGGTCCCGCGCACGCTGGACGAACTGCAGAGCGTCGGGACGATGATGCTGCGCTGGGCGCGACACACCTTCGGCATGATGGGCCGCACGCCAGACTACCTCAATCGGGCGCTGGCGGCATTTGCCGGCAGCGCCGATTTCCTCGGCCAGCTTGACCCGCGCTTTGCCGACAACGCGCGCCGCTGCCACGCCCACGCGCGCGAGAACGATCTGTGCCTGACGCACACGCTCATCAATCCACAATCCAATCGCAACGCGGGGCCGGCCCGCCAGGCCGACCCGTTCCTGGCGGCGCGCGTCAAGGCCGAGACCGACGCCGGGCTGGTCATCCAGGGCGCCCGCATGCTGGCCACGCTGCCGATCTCGGACGAGATCATGGTCTTCCCCTCGACGCTACTCAAGGCCACCGAGGAGGACGCGCCGTACGCCTTCGGCTTCGCGATCTCGAACGCCACGCCGGGCCTGAAGTTCCTGTGTCGCGAGACGGTGGACTACGGCCGCAGCGTCTACGACCACCCACTTGGCTCGCGCTTTGAGGAACTGGACGCCGTGGTGATCTTCGATGAGGTGTTCGTGCCGTGGGAGCGCGTCTTTTTGTACCGCGACGTGGCCGCCTGCAACCAGGCCTACGCCGCCACCGGAGCGGTGGCGCACATGTCGCACCAGGTCGTGTGCAAAAACATCGCCAAGACGGAGTTCATCCTGGGCCTGGTGTCGCTGATGATCAGCGCTATCGGAATCGAGGGCTTTCAGCACATCCACGAAAAGACCGCCGAGATCTGGTGCACGCTGGAGGCGATGAAGGCCTTCAAACGCGCGGCCGAGGTGGATGCCGCCCCGAACGCGTACGGCGTGATGACGCCGGCCTGGGACCCGCTTGACGCCGCCCGCAACATGTACCCGCGCCTCTACCCGCGCCTGGTCGAAATCGTCCAGCAGGTGGGCGCCAGCGGCCTGGTGAGCATGCCCACGCTGGCCGACGTGCGTGGCCCATTGAAGGACGACATCGCCCATTATTACCAGGCCGCCCGCGCCGAGGCGCGGGACCGCATCCCCCTCTTCCGGCTGGCGTGGGATACGGCCGTGTCGGCCTTCGGCTCGCGCCAGGTGCTGTACGAGCGATTCTACTTTGGCGATCCGGTGCGGATGGCCGGCGCGCTGTTCCATGGGCACGACCGCCAACCGTACATGGACATGGTGCGGGAATTCCTACAGCGGGGCATCGCCAGCGCGGCGGAGGCCGAGGAAGGAAGCGGCCAGTGACAGACAGCCAGCTGGCGGGCGGCCTATCCGCGGCCTTCACCGCGCGCGACTACCGCAGCACGGTCGGCCATTTCGCCACGGGCGTCACCGTCGTTTCGATCCAGCACGGCGGCCACGTTCACGCCATGACGGCCAACGCCGTCACGTCACTGTCGCTGGACCCGGCGCTGCTCATCTTGTGCGTCAGCCGAGCAGCCAAAATAGCCGCCCACATGGAGACGGGCCGGCTGTTCTGTCTGAGCATCCTGCGCGAGGCGCAGCAGGCGCTGTCCAACTACTTCGCCGGCCGACCTCCCGATGGGGCGCCGCCGGATTTCGAGTTTGACCCCTGGGCCGGCACCGCGCGCCTGCGGGGCTGCGCCGCCGCCCTGGCCTGCCGTGTGGAGGAGCAAATGCCCGGCGGCGACCACTGGGTCGTGGTCGGCCGCGTGGCGGCGGTGCACTTGGGCCCGGAGCCGCGGCGCCCGCTGCTGTTCTACGCCGGCAGCTACCGCCAACTGGCGCCGGAGACCGCGCCGGCCCCCGACCTGGCCGACGACGTGCCGGTGCAGATCTTCTACGACCCGTGGTAACGGCCGGACCCTGCCTGGCTTGTTATAATTGCAGCAAGAGGCCGCCAGCGAATGATAGACGACGAACGCCTGAACGCCTTTGAAGCGCGCATCGACGCCGGCGAGAAGATCGAACCCGGCGACTGGATGCCAGACGAATATCGCCGCCAGCTCATCCGCATGATCTCGCAGCACGCCCACAGCGAAGTCGTGGGCATGCTGCCGGAGGGGGCCTGGATCACGCGCGCCCCCAACCTGCGCCAGAAACTGGTCTTGCTCGCCAAGGTGCAAGACGAGGCCGGGCACGGCCAATACCTGTATCACGCCGCCGAAACGCTGGGCGCCACCCGGGAAGAGTTGATCGAGGCGCTGCTGGCCGGGCGGGCCAAGTACGCCTCGGTCTTCAACTACCCGTCGCTGACCTGGGCCGACATGGGCGCGATCGGCTGGCTGGTGGATGGAGCCGCCATCCTCAACCAGACCATGCTGGCGCGCTGCTCGTACGGGCCGTACTCGCGCGCGATGGTGCGCATCTGCGCCGAGGAGAGCTTCCACAAGAAGCAGGGCCAGGAAATGGTGATCCGCTACGCGCGCGGCACGCCCGCCCAGCGCGCCATGGTGCAGGATGCCATCAACCGCTGGTGGTGGCCGACCTTGATGATGTTTGGCCCGCACGACAGCGACTCGACCAATAGCCCGGCGCTGCTGCGCTGGCGGATCAAGACCAAAACCAACGACGCGCTCCGGCAGGAGTTCGTCAACGAGCTCGTGCCCGACCTGCAGGCCATCGACCTCAGCGTGCCCGACGCCCAGCTGCGCCGCGACGCCGCCAGCGGCAACTGGCTCATCGGCCCGATCAACTGGGACGAGTTCTGGGCGGTGGTGCGCGGCAACGGGCCATGCAACCGCGAACGGCTGGAGGCCCGGCGCCGGGCCCATGCCGAGGGCCAATGGGTGCGCGAGGCGCTGGCGGCCTATGCCACCCGGGCCGCGCCGCGCGAGCAGGCAGCTGTCGCCGGGTGACGGCAGGCGCCAGGCCGCCTGTGAGGACGCGAACCGTGGACACCCAATGGTCGCGTTTCGAGGTTTTTGAACAGGAGCACCCGGGCCAGCCGCACCGCAACGCCGGCGCGGTGCACGCGCCCGACGCCGAATTGGCCTTGCTCAACGCGCGCGACGTATTTGTGCGCCGGCCCGACTGCCATAGCTTGTGGGTGGCGCCGGCTAGCCAAATCTTGACCCGCACCCTGGAAGAAATCGAAGCGGCGGAGCGGAGGGCAGATCCGCCGCCAGCCGAGGGCACACCTGCGCAGCTGTACCAGGTGTTTCAGAAGCAGTCCCAGCGCCAAGCGGAAACCTACGTGGTCCACGTCGGGGCGGTGGAGGCGCGTTCGGCGCCAGAAGCCCTGGACCTGGCGCGCCAGAGACTTGGCGGGCGCCAGGCCTTCGTGTGGTGGATCGTGCCTGAGGCCTGCCTCGTGCGCAGCACACCCGGCGAGGCCGCGAGCCTGTTTGCGCCCGCGCG
>JADLEU010000326.1 GCA_020845955.1 Anaerolineales bacterium | reverse complement strand
CGGTCTGCCGCTCGGGGTCCACCCGTTCGACCTTGCGGCTCAGCAGCAGGTCCACGCTGTGGCTCTCGGTGTGGCGCCAGATCCCGTCCACCGGCTTGCCCTTCCACAAGGCTTTGGACAGCGGCGGGCGGCTGTAGGGCGGGTCGGCCTCCTTGCCGATCAGGCCGATCGTGCCGCCGGGATCCAGCTCCCGGATGCCTTTCACAGCCGCATCGGCTGCCATGCCGCCGCCCACGATCAGGTATTTGAAGTCGGGCATTTGCATCTCCTTTCCATGCGGGACTGGTGACTTGCGCTGAACATTAGTGCCGTTGGGGCGGGGTTTCTTACCTTTTCGGCCGTGAGGCCAACACCTTCAAGGGGAACCTGCCAGGTGTGATACATTGGAGAGTGTGACCACGCCGAAATCGACGGCACCCCGCACTAACGAGGCCTGGCTGCGCGAGCTAGCCGGTCCCGGCGAGGCCCAGGACGCCGCCCTGGCCGGTCTGCGCGCGCTGCTGCGGCGGGCGGCCCGGTACACGCTGGGCCGCAGCGCTATCCACGGCGCAAGCCTGGCAGGGCCGCAGCTCGAGGCGATTGCCGATGAGTGCGCTCAGGAAGCGTTGATGGCCATCCTGGACCAGCTGGGCAGCTTCGGGGCCAAGAGCAAGTTCACCACCTGGGCCTATAAGTTCGCCGTCAACAAGGCCCTGACGGCCGCGCGCCGAGAGCGCTGGAAAACGGTCTCCCTGGATGCTCTGCTGGACGATGACACGGCGCCCGCCTGGTTCCCTGGCGCCGATCCAAACGCCGCCTCCCCCGAGCAGACTTCGCAGCAGGCCGAGGTCTGGGCGCTGGTAGGGCAGGTAATCGAGGCCGAACTGACGCCGCGCCAGCGCCAGGTATTGCGGGCGATCGTGTTTGAGGAGCTGCCGCTGGATGAGGTCGTCCGGCACCTGGGATCGAACCGCAACGCCGTCTACAAGCTGGTGCACGATGCTCGGCGCAAGCTCAAGGCCGGCCTTGAGTCCCGGGGCTATGCCGTGGCGGACATCCTGGCGCTGTTCGGCGGGCCGGGGTAAGAATCGGGCGGATGGCGCGACAAATCCTCAGCGAGAGAACGACGTGAACCAGGACCAGACGATCGCCCGCTGGCGCCGCCTATTGCGCCAGCTTCAAGAAACCCATGACCACGAGCTTTCGTGCACGGAGTGCTTTGACCAGCTTGGCGACTACGTGGATCTAGAGCTGGCCGCGCAGCCCGCGGCCGAGTGCCTGCCCATGCTGCGCCTCCACCTGGTGCAGTGCGGCGCGTGCCGCGACGAGTATCAGGTGCTGCGCGAACTGGTAGAGATGACGGCCGTGGGCAATCTTCCGCCGGAAGATGATCTGCTGAACCGCGCCGGTCACCGGCGGCGGACCCGGCATGGGTCGGGCGGCAGCGCTTGAGTTCGCGGCGCTCGGGGCCGCGGTCGCCGTCCTGGCGCGCTCGGCGGATCAAGACACGACCCTGGCTGGAGAAATCCGATGGGACAACCAACTTCTAGGCGGCTGAGACATCGGCCGGCCCCTCATAGGCGGCAATCGCCGCCCGCAACCCCGCCGGAACCTCGCGCTTGGCCCAGGTACCGCGCTCGGCCGTGATGGCGACCACATGACCGGTTGCCACCTCGCGCCCATCTGATTCGGCGCGCAGGGCGAATTCGTATCGCAGGCTGCGGCGGCCCGGCGGCGCCAGGCGCGTGTACACTCGGATCGCCTCGGGCCATTTCAGGGGCGAGTGGTAGTTGCAGTGAGCCTCGGCGTACAGCAGGTCCACCCCGTCTGCCAGCAGCCGCTCGTAGCCATAGCCAATAGCGTCCAGGTATTCGGTGGCGCCCACATCGAAGTAGGTTAGGTAACAGCCGAAGTTGACGTGCCCCTGCAGGTCCGTTTCGTTGAAGCGCACCTTGAGGGGCGCGTAGAATTTGAATAGCTGGCTCATTCGGCCTGCACAACAAATCGGCAGCCAGCCGCGCCTGCCGCCAGGCATTCGCTTTCTTGGGCGCGGACAGGCACCTCCAGCAGGCCGTTGAGCAAGCCGCCCAAGACCCCACGGATCAGATGGCAGACCGGCCGAAGCTGGCCGCCCGGCCGCGCGCCAGCCAACGCTTGGGCGAAGGCCGAATTGTGGACCACTACTTCCAAGGCCGGGCGCTGCAGGTCAAGCTGGACGATTTCAAAGCGGCCCCAGCCGATCTCGCCGCCCATGCGGCACATGAACTCGACCGCCTGGCGGACATTCAGTCCCAGCGATTCCTTGTAGCGCTGTCCCGAGAGCTGTCCGCCCCTAAAGCCGCCCCAGTACGCCAACTCGCCGGCGCGAGTGCTCAACTCGGCCTCCACCCCCTGCTGCCACTGCATCAGCGTCTCGGGGCGGATCAACAAGTAGCGCACTCCGTTGAAGCTCAGGGCGCCTGTCTCGGCACTCCAGGCCAACTGCGACACGATCTGGTTATTGGCCCCGGCAACCATCACGCCTCCTCGTCCAGCGCCACCCCGTAGTCGCGCAGCG
>JADLEU010000325.1 GCA_020845955.1 Anaerolineales bacterium | reverse complement strand
CCGGCTTACCTGGCCACCTGGGCCCGGTGCACCGGCCGGCTGGCGGCGCGGTAGCGGCCGACGCGGACGGCCAGGTCGGCGGTGAGGCCGTGGATCAAGAGGACGAGATTGCCCGCGCCGTCCGCCGCGATGGCCTCGGTGGACGCGATCCGGCCGGCGTAGGAGTCCCACCACTCGACGCGGTAGGGACGGCCGGGGCTGAACCCCGCCAGGGTCACGCTGCCGGAACGCGCCGCCGGGGCGTAGGTGTGCCACTGGTGATCGGGGTTTTGGATCCACAGGTGCGCCCGACCGTTGGCGAGGTCTTTCTGGCCCCAGGCGCGCAGCCCGCCGGTGGCCAGCGCGGCCGCGTCCACGTAGTGCCCATTGCTGAGCGGGACATCCTGGATGAAGGCGTAATAGGCGCGGTAGTGCGCGCGCTGGTCTTTCTGGCCGTAGATGTGGCGGCCATCGTAGTTTTCATACCAATAGGATTCGATCAACCCGCCGGCGTTGATCTGGCCCCAGATGAAGTTGTGCAGCCACAGGCCCTGCCCGGCGTTGGCCCCGGTCCCAAAAATGTCGTCGTCAAAGCGGCGGGTGAAGTGGTTGGGATCGCCCGCTTCGACAAACCCGGTCTCCCCGCGGATGGCGGGCCTGGCCAAGCCGGCCTCCTGGTTGGCCTGCTGGATGAGGCGGCTGTAGTAGAAGGTCGCCAGGGCGGTGTCGTTAAAGCGCTCGGGCTCCTGGTCCAGGAAGATGTAGCGATGGACGTCGGTGAAGTCGCAGTTGGGGCAGGCCAGCCAGAAACTCTGCGGGTAATCGCTCCAGGTGGAGGTGGTCGCCAGGTGGTCGTTGGGCTTGAACTGGTGCATGTAGCGCGCGAAGGCGTCGGCCAGCGCGGCGTGTCGGCCGTCGAACGGGTCGCCCTCGTTGAGCAGCTCCCAGGAGTGGATGGCGGTGGAATAGCCCCAGCGCGCCTGCAGGTAACGCCACCAGGTCTGCTGCAGCCAGCGCGCCTTGGTCAGCGCACCCTCGCGGCCGTAGAAGTTGGCCGGCGAGTGCTCGTCGGTCAGCGCGCCGCTGGCGTCGATGCTGTCGAGGATGGGATCCTGCCAGTTCAAGATGACGGGCCGCAGGTAGACGCCGTTCTGCTCGGCCAGCGCGACGACCAGATCGAAACGGGCCGACAGGTCTTGATCGGCGTATTGGTGGTGATTGGCGCCCGGCTTCGGCAGCACGTTGGGGCCGTAGCGGCCGCCGCCCAGGTCTGCTTCCATCACGATCTGGTCCACGTAGGCGCGGCCGGTGTTGACGTTGGTCAGGGTTAGGTAGAAGGCGGACAGGAAGTAGGTGGAGGGGCCGGTGTGGTAGGTGCCGATCGCTTCGGCCCAATCGCTGTTGCCGAGGTAGTTGGTCACCGCGACGCCCACGCCGGGGTCGTTGCAGTTGTTGCCGGAACCCTGCAGCCAGCTATTGCCGTCGGCGGTGAGCTTGGCCACGAAGCCGAAGGGCTGGCCGGCCAGGCGCGGGCCGCTGAGGTTCTCGGTCTTGACGCGCACCCGCACGCGGTAGGTGGTATCCGGCTCGACGGCGATGGGGGCGCTGAGCCAGTGCCCCGACGACATGCACGGGTTGTAGCTGGCCGACATGGCGATGGCGGTCTCGCGGCCGGCGTAGGACACGGCGCTGGTGATCTCAGGCCAGTCGGGGCTGCAACGCGGCAGGATGCAGCGCCAGGGGTTCGCCGCGGCGCCGAAGACCGCCCACTGGGAAAGCCACAGCCGGACCAACTGGATGCCGTTGGCGCCCATGGCGCGGAAGTTGTCCTGGTTGGCGCTGACGGGATTGCGCCAGTCGACGTGGTCCCAGTTCATGTTGTAGCCCAGGCCGGGGAAGTACGTCCCGTCGGAGAACTCGAAGTAGCGAGGGTCGGTCGGGCTGACGCGGACGAAGCCGCGGCTGGCCGAGGCGCCCACCGTGAACGACACGACCGGGCTCTGCGCCAGGCCCGAGGCGTCCTGGGCGGAGAGGCGGTAGTGCCAGGTTCCGGCCCGATTGGGGGCGAAGCGCACCCTCCAGACCGGGTCGCCGCGCGGGTAGAGCCAGTCGTGGCCGCGCCGGACCTGGTAGTCAAAGGGCTGGTCGTAAAAGGCGGGTTGGGTGTAGGTGGTGGCCCAGTTGTCGGGGGTGAAGAGGGCGTTGACGGTCAGGCCGGCGCCCGCCGGCACGCCGGGCGGCGGCGCCGGATCGTAGGGCCACTGCAGGTTGGCGGCGACGGTGTTCGCGATCGAGAACGTGATCTCGAATTTCGCGTAGCGCGGGATGCGGCCGCCGGCGTAGTCGCCGCGGTTGTCGGTGACGCCCGTGATGGCGAGGGCCACTGGCGCGGCGGCCGGCCCGGCGGCCAGCAGCGGGGTGGCCAGCGCCAGCGCGCACAGCGCGGAGGTCAGGCGGGCTGTGATCGGCATACGCGCTGGCGGGTTCATCGACATTGAGGATACCACAGGCGGGGGAACGCCGGGCCGCGCTCGCCGGGCGCAGGCAAACTTGGTGGGCATTTTCGCGCTATTGGGGGGGCGGCCTGGCACGGCGGCTGTTGCGGTCGCGGCGGAACTGCTGTACAAGGATATCGTATCGGGGATCGACTTCGACGATGGCGGTGAGTGGCCCGGAGGTGGTGATCAATGTTGCCGGTTGGCTCGAAGACGGTGCGCACCCCAATCTACTGTGCTCTTTGCGTCTCACGCTGCGGCTCGATTGCGGTTGTCCAGGAGGGCCGCCTGATCGCCCTTGAGCCGGACCCATCGCACCCGACAGGCAAGGCGATATGCGCCAAGGGGCGGGCCGCGCCCGAGCTTGTGGATCACCCAGACCGGCTGCGCTTTCCCCTCAAGCGCACCCGGCCCAAGGGCAATTCGGATCCGGGCTGGCAGCGCATCAGTTGGGACGAAGCGCTGGACCTGACGGCGGCCCGGCTGCGCGCGATCGCTGCGGACCACGGCTCGGAGAGCGTGGTTTTCAGCGTCGTCTCCGCGTCCACGTCGGCTTCCGACGACTCGTTGGTGTGGATTCAGCGCCTCCTGAATGCCTACGGCAGCCCCAACCTGTGCGTCTCCATGGAGCTATGCGGTTGGGGCCGTCATGCGGCAACCTCGTATACCTTCGGCGCGCCGGTGCCTGGCGCCTACCTGCCCGATCTGGAGAAGGCTGGCTGCATCTTGTTCTGGGGCTATAACCCCAATCTGGCCCGGTTGGCTCATGCCACCGCCACGCTGGAGGCGCTCAAACGGGGCGCGCGCCTGATTGTGGTCGACCCTCGCCGGACCGGTATCGCCAAGAAAGCTGACCTGTGGCTTCAGGCGCGGCCTGGCACCGACGCGGCCGTGGCGTTGGGCATGGCCGGGGTGATGATCGAGCGCGGCTGGTACGATCGTGAGTTCATCCGAGATTGGACGAACGGCCCGCTGCTGGTGCGGGCGGACAACGGCCGCCTGTTGACGCAGCGCGACATTTCGCCCGAGGGCAGCCCTGGCCAGTATGCTGCCTGGAGCCAGGCGTTGAGCCGTCCGATCTGCTACGACCCGGTCACGGGCGCTTACGAAGGCCAGCAGCCGCAACCGGCCCTACTCGGCACATTCACGATCGAGACCGCATGGGGCGGCGTCATCTGCCGGCCCGCGTTCGACCTGCTCGCCGAGCGGTGCCAAAACCACCCGCCGGAGGCTGTGGAAGCCATCAGCGGGGTTAGCGCGGAACAGATCGTGGCCGCCGCCCGCATGCTCTGGGAAGCGCGGCCGCTGGCCTACTACGCCTGGAGCGGCGTCGAGATGCAGACCAACTCCACGCAGATTGCGCGGGCCATTGCCCAGCTGTCCGTGCTGGCGGGAAGCTTTGACGCGCCAGGCGGCAATGTGCTGTTTGCCGCCGTGCCGACCGCCAACGTCGCCGGCCAGGAGCTGCTGCCGCTCGAGAAGCGCGCTCGTACCCTCGGCCTGGCGGAGCGGCCGCTGGGCCCGGCGCGCTGGGGGCACGTGACCAGCAACGACCTGTACCGGGCGATCCTGGAGCAGCAGCCCTATCGGGTGCATGGCCTGCTCGGCTTCGGAGCGAACTTGTTGCTGGCGCGCGCCGACCCTCGCCGCGGTCGCCAGGCGCTGGCGGCGCTCGACTTCTATGCGCACGCCGACCTGTTCATGAACCCGACGGCCGAGCTGGCCGACATCGTGCTGCCGGTCGCGAGCGCCTTCGAGCGCGAGGCGCTGAAGATCGGCTTCGAGACCAGTCCCGAGGCTCAGGCGCACGTGCAGCTCCGCCGGCGCGTGGCCGAACCGCCGGGGGAAGCGCGCTCCGACACCCAGATCGTGTTCGACCTGGCGCGCCGGCTGGGCCTGGGCGCTCAATTCTGGGAAGGCGACATCGAGGCAGCCTATCGCCACGTCCTGGGCCCTTCCGGCTTGTCCCTGGATTCGCTCCGGCTTGAGCCGCGCGGCATACGTGGAGCGGTGCAGACGCGCTATCGCAAGTACGCCGAGCCGGTGAAGGGCGTTGCGCGCGGCTTCAATACGCCCACCCGCAAGATCGAGCTGTACTCGGAGACGATGCTGCGGCACGGCTACCCGCCGCTGCCCGAATACGAAGAGCCGCGGATGGGGCCGGTGTCCCGGCCCGATCTGGTGGAGCGATTCCCGCTGATCCTCACCTGCGCGAAGAACACCTTGTTTTGCGAGACCCAGCACCGGGCGCTGCCGAGCTTGCGCCGCAAGTCCATGGACCCGGAGGTGGAGCTCCATCCGGCCGCGGCCGCGCAGCGCGGCATCCGGCCAGGCGATTGGGTGAGCATCGAGACGCCCGAGGGCAGCGTCCGGGCGCGAGCCGTGCTCAACGACACGCTCAAACCCAACGTCGTGTGCGGCCAGCACGGCTGGTGGCAGGCCGCGCCGGAGATCGGGGCTCCCGCCTATGACCCCTTCAGTTCGGCCGGCGCCAACTTCAACTTGCTGATCGGAAACGAAGCGACCGACCCAATCAGCGGCTCGGTGCCGCACCGGGCTTATCTGTGTCAGGTCCGGCTCGCGCAGTGAACACTCGCGATGCGCCCAATCACCGACGTCTACGTAACGCTGGCTGAGCGCATCGCCGTGCGCCTCGGCTCGCCGCGCGTGCGCTCGCTGCATCTGCCGCCGCCGGCCGGCGCCAAGCACGCCGAATTTTGCGCGCTTGAGTTGGACGACGGGTCGATTGGCTTCAGCTATATCCAGCTCGAGGGAACCGAGGCCCCGCTGCGCGAGCGCGGCGGGCGCGGCCTCCCGGGCCTGGAGGCCGCGGCCCTCGCGCGCGGGTTCGCGGGCGCTGACCCGGTCGCCCGTGCCCTGGGGTTTGCGGCCATCAACGCGCTTTCACAACAGCTCTTTGCGCGCGCGGGGTGGGCGCCGTCGGCGCGCGGCGACTCGCTCGGCACGCTTGACCCGCGGCCGGGGGAGCACATCGGCATGGTCGGCCTGTTCCCCCCGCTCCTGCCGGCGATCGAGCGCTCCGGGGCGCGACTGACCGTGCTCGAGCTGAATCGTGCGCTCGTGGGCGCGGCAGCCAGCTACCGCGTGACCCTCGATCCGGCGGAGCTTGCCTCCTGCGATCAGGTCGTCAGCACCTGCACGGTCCTCCTCAACGACACGCTGGACGACGTTCTCGCTGCCTGCCGCGGCGCGCGCCGCTTCACCATCGTCGGCCCGACCGCGAGCTGCGTGCCCGACCCCCTGTTCGCACGCGGGGTCGCTGCGCTCGGCGGCCGGCGGGTTGCCGATGGGGAGCGGCTCCTACAGGCCTTTGGTCATGGGGAAAAGTGGGGCGCGTACGCGCGCAAGTACGTGCTGGCGCGGGAAGACTATCCGGGCATCGAGCAGTTG
>JADLEU010000324.1 GCA_020845955.1 Anaerolineales bacterium | reverse complement strand
ATGGGCGACCCCTCGCTGGCCGCCCTCAACACCACCCTCATCGATGGCCGCACGGCCGCGCTGGCCGAAGTGCGCGCCGCCTGCGATGCGCTGCCGTTCCTCGCCGCGCGCCGCCTGGTCCTGGTGGAGGGCTGGCTCACGCGCCTGCTGGCCCGCGTCGAGCCGGCCGAGGACGACGAGGGCGGCGAAGAGCCGCGCCGCTCGGGCGGCGGCGGCACGGCCCGCGAGACCATGGCCGCCCTGGTCGAGTACCTGCCGCACCTGCCCGAGAGCACCGCCCTGGTGCTGGTCGAGCCGCGCGACCTGCCCGAGCGCAACGTGGTCCTCAAGACCGCCGGCGGCGCCGGGTGGGCCTTCGTCAAGCGCTTCGACCTCCCCAGGGGCGAGGCCCTGGTGCGCTGGATCCGCGCGCGCGCCAAAGCCGCCGGCGGCGAGCTCACCCGCGAGGCCGCCCAGGGCCTGGCCGACGTCGAGGCTGATCCGCGCGCCCTGGGCAACGAGATCGTCAAGCTCATCAACTACGTCGGCTTAGAGCGCCCGGTTGAGCTCGACGACGTGCAGGCCCTCACCCCCGCTGGCAGCGAGGCCAAGATCTTCGACCTGGTAGACCTCATCGGCCAGCGCCGCGGCCCGCAGGCCATGCGCGAGCTGCACAAGCTGCTGGAGACCGCCGATCCGCTCTATGTGTTGACGATGATTGTGCGCCAGTACCGGCTGATGCTCCAGGCCAAGGAACTGCTCGGCGAACGTGCCGCTGAGGCCGACGTTTCCAGGGCCCTTGGGCTGCACCCCTTTCCCACCGGCAAGATCTGCGCCCAGGCGCGCAACTTCAGCCTCGACGGTCTGGAGCGCATCTACCACCGCCTGCTCGACTACGACGTCAGCATCAAGACCGGGCAGATGGACGCCGCCGCCGCCCTCGACAGCCTGGTCGGCGCCCTCACCGCCTAGCCGCGCGCCGCCCCACTTGCCCTTCCCGCGCCTCTGGCCTAGACTTGGCTGCCGCAGCACACGCCGCGAGACGCACCCGCCGAGGACTCTATGGCCAACTACAACCTGCGCGCCCGCGACATCATGCAGACCGAGATTGCCACTATCCTGCCTGAGCACACCGTGCAGGATGCCGCCGCCCTCATGCGCCATCATGGTGTGCGCAGCCTGGTGGTTGAGAAAGAGTATGAGGAAGATGCCTACGGGCTGATCACCTACGCCGACATCGTCACCAAGGTGCTGGCCTTCGGCTTCGACCCCGCCGAGGTGCGCGTCGACGAGGTCATGACCAAGCCGCTGATCGTCGTCAACCCCTCGCTCAAGGTCGAGCACATCGCCCGCCTCTTCGCCCAGCACAAGATCGGCCACGCTCCCGTCATCGAAGATCATCGCCTGATCGGCATCGTCTCCATGACCGACCTGGTGGTCGAGGTCGTCACCGAGCCAACTTAGCTGTCTTCTCTCAGTAAAAAAGGGAGACCGCCCAGCGGCGCCGCTGGGCGGTCTCCCTTTTTGCTGTGTATCTCCTCGCCAGCGCGGGAGGGGAAAGGCGCATGCCCGTGCCAGCGCTCGGCGATGAAGGCCAGCGGCGTCCGGCACTTGCCCGGGTCGTCGGACTTCAGCTGCAGAGATCGTAATCAGCCCTGTTCGATCACCTGCGCCGCTTCCAGGCGGTTGCCGTCGGGATCATAGAAGGTCATGATGAGCAGGTTGCCGCTGTTTTGCAGCACCTCTTCCACCCGACCCCCGGCCGCGATCACACGGTCGTGCAGCGCCTCCAGGTCAGGACACTCAAAGGTCACCACCGCGCCGCCCGTGCCGCCGGCCAGGTCACGCCGGCGCACGAGGAATAGCGGCGGCCCGTCGGTGGCATACGCCGCCCAGCCTGCCGTGTCGTTGACCTGCGCCAGTGTCAGTCCCAGCACCTCCCCGTAGAAGGTCTTCGCCGCCTCCCACTGGCTCACCGGATACCACACCGCCGAAATCCGCATGCGCGCCGCGCCTCCCGACTGCCGCGCCCCTGGCCCTCTGCCACTATAAAGCAAAAACCGGTTCGCCGGAACGGGGGTAAGTGTGAGGCGTGTCGAGCTGCTGCGTGTCGATACCCAAGCGGACACGCTATTTTCGCGTCCGCTTTCCCTCTAACCTTTTCACTTTAGACGCTGCTCTACTCATAATACTCTGGCGCTTTCTTGAGTGTTTCCCACTGCGCCTGGTCGTGACCGAAGATCACCAGCCCGACCTGCTCCCGTTCGACCAGATCCAGCAGCTTGATCGTGCTGGCGTGGGTCGCTGCGGCGTCGGGGTCGCCGCCGTCGTCCGGCGCATCGCGGGTAAAGCCCTCGCCGAAGGGGACCGCGTCAATCGTCAACAGGATCGCCCCCGTTTGGGGCAGCCGCACCAGCACCGATTGATGTCCCGGCACATGCCCGCTCGTCTCAATCAGCGCCAGCCCCGGCAGCAGTTCCGTGTCCCCGTCCACCAGCCGAATGCGCTCCCTGGGCTGATCCCATTGGGGTCGAGTGCAAGCAAACCGGGGGTTGCTCGCCGCATCCAAATGATGCCTACGCTGGACCACATACTGCGCCTGCGTGAAGGCCGCGTGTCTGCCGGCATGGTCGCCATCATAGTGCGTTGAAATGACGGTATCAATATCCCCCGGTCTTAAGTCCAGGCTAGCCAGCTGCTCGAACACGTCCCGCCCATTCTCGAACTCCGTCTCGCCTTCCGGCAGAATCTCCGGCAGACCACTGTCGATCAGGATATTCTGGCCGTCACCCGTTTGCACCAGATAGCACACAATCGGAATCTGGTATTCCGGCATTACGCCGACCTGCATCAGATATAGACGCCGCGGAGCGTTTTGGCTCATCATCATTTCTGCCCTGACTGCGGATGATTACTTGCCCCACATCCGCTCCACGTGCCAGGTGTCGCGGGCCAGGTCCTGGGTCAGCTCGAATACCCCCGCTTCGGTCCGGACCCGAAAGCGATGGCGCTCGGCCTGGCCTTTCCAGTTGCGCCGCACTTCCGTCCGGCAGTCTTCCACCGCGCGCACGTCGTGCCGCTGGCCGCGCCAGACGAAGGCCTTGGGAAAGAACCCGTTTAGCTTGGCCGGCACCGCGACCGGCTCGTGCAGCCGTTGCCCTAACGCTCCCATGTCACTTCCTCCACCGCCTCGGCCTCCGCCTCCGCGGCCAGTTCCGTGCCGCCCACCACCGTAAAGCGCCGCGGCGGCAGGATGGCCTGCGGCGCGTAGGCCGCCGAGGCGTAGCCGGCCGTCTGGCCCGCGGGCGCCATCCCTGCCGCGCCGTAGCCCGGATAGGCCGGCGGAGGCTGGGGCGGTTGGGTCACCACCACGATGCGCGGCTCTGGCTCGGGCGCGCGCCGTGGCGTCAGATCCACCACCGTGTGCGTCATGTTGGCGCGCGACGCGAACCACACCACGATCAGGCTGGTGGGGATGCTGGCCGCCACCCCGGCGATGACGCCGATGACGACGGCCATGGCCTCCGCCGACAGCCGCTGGCCGACCACGACTGCCAGCGTCACCGCGAACCCCAACCCCGCCGTCCACCACATCAAGCTCCGGCCACGCATGGCAGCCTCCTTAATTAGGTGTTTCCGGCGCGCCCCTTGCCGCGCCCCTTGCCGGCCGGCGCGCGCGCTGGCCCTGGCTGGCTCTTGCTCGTCGCCGCCTCCTCGGCCGGCTTGCCCACGCCCAGCCAGAAATGGTTTTTGATCACCGTCCGGTTGGGGCGCAGCCGCACGCCGGCCGTCGTGGCCGGCTGCCCCTCGGCCAGCATCCCCGGGTGCACGTAGCACTCGGTCGGCTGCGCCCCATACTTGGCCCGGTAGAACTCCACTGCCCGGGCTACCTTCTCGTCCAGCTTGCGCTTTGCGTCGTCGTCGTACCACAGCATGCCAATGTCCATGATTTCCTGTCTCCTGAGATGTGGCACTGCCAGGTTTGCCAGAGCCCATCGGGCCTCCCCCCTCAGCCCTCGATCAATCGGTAAGACTCCATCAGCTCCCCAGCCGGGATCCACGCCGCCTGGAACCTCACCAGGTGCCCGGCCGCCACCAGCACGAAATCTCCGCGGCCCAGCAGCTTCTCGGCCCCCGTGCCGGCCTGGCCCGCGGCCACGCGCGCGTCTTCGGCGCTGCCCACGCGCCCCACCAACCGCACCGGGAAGTTGGCCTTCAGCATCGGCCCCAGCGCCGTGGTCGAGGGTTTCTGCGCCCCGGCCACCAGGTGCAGCCCGGCCTCGCGCCCGCGCTGGGCGATGCGCGTCAGCGCCGTCTCGGCCCGCTTGCCCCCGGCCGCCAGCACGTCCAGCAGTTCGTCCACCACCACCACAATGCGCGGGGTCGAGACGTTCTGGCGGTCGCGCCGCTCCATCTCCGCCGTCAGCCGATCCAGCAGCTTCAAGACCGTGCCTGGGTCCGCGGCCACCTCGTCCAGCAGGTGCGGCAGCCCGCCCAGCGGCAAGAAGCCGCGCGACTTGGGGTCGATCAGGGCGAACTGCAGCCGCGACTGCCGGTTGAGCACGGCCAGCGACATCACCAGGCTGCGCATCAACTCGGTCTTGCCCGAGCCGGTCGCGCCGGCCACCAGCACGTGGGCTACCTCGGGCGAAGGCAGGCGCAACAGCAGCGGCCGACCGTCGTTTGTCAGCCCCAGGCAGGCCGTCAGCGGCGGCGTGGCCGCCAG
The DNA here is from genome assembly GCA_020845955.1 of Anaerolineales bacterium. Lineage (GTDB taxonomy): Bacteria > Chloroflexota > Anaerolineae > Anaerolineales > UBA6663 > JADLEU01. The sequence goes on along the minus strand of JADLEU010000324.1, from coordinate 597 downwards.
CGTGCCCAGCAACGCCAGCAGCCGTACCGGCTCGGGATCGGCCCGTGGCACTTCTACCGCGATCGATTCGCCCTCGCGCGCCACGCGCACGTCTTCTGCGCCCAAGGCCAGCGCCAGTTCCTCCGACAGGTTACGCACCGACGCCACTCGCGCGCCCAGCGCCGGCGTCAGCAAGAAGCGCACCCAGCGCGGCGAGACGGCCCCGCCGTGCACCCGCACCGGCACCCGGTGCGAGGCCAGCACCCGCTCGATGCGGTCGGCCTGGAAGTTCAGTGTCTCCCTCGAAAATGCGCTCATGGTTGTGGCCGCCAATTAGGACCGTCGCTCCCCGCCGCGCCTATTTCGGCCTGGCACAGCCACACCCGCTTGCCGCTTGAGTCGCGGAAGATCGATCGCGGCGCCCAGGATCTCCGCGTGCGCCAGCGCCCCGTCGATGTCGTCCGTTGCCACGTGGACGATCCCTCGAAGCCTGGAGCAGGGAGGTAGAATTTCTGTTCTAGTATAGTAGAACAAATGTCTCAATGTCAAGCAAAACTAGCCCTGATAATCAGCCGTCAACTGCCAGCCGCGATACATAAGACAAGCCGGCCGGGTGGT
>JADLEU010000323.1 GCA_020845955.1 Anaerolineales bacterium | reverse complement strand
CGCCTTCCACGACTCCAATGCCAGCCGGCGTGGGCGAGATGATGGTAAACAAATGGCCCAGGCTAAAGCCGGCCACAAGTGTGCCGCTTGAGAAAGGCTGGCCGAAGGCCAGGAAGGCCAGCATCAAAATGCCGATCATCAATGCCTTGCTCAGCAGCGACAGCAGGGTGGGGGGCACATATTCGAGCCAATGGGTGCGCAGCACGCTCAGACCCGCAGCGGCCTCCAGGGCGAACTCATGGGCGTGGGCTTCAGAGAGATAGGACCGCTTTAGAACAGGCTCCAGCAGGTGATTGACACCGCGGACTGCTCTTAGCAAGACCCGCTCAGACTTGGCCGGCGAGATGATGCCGCCCACCAGCACCGCCGCGATCGCCAGCGCAATGACGAGAAAGATGGCGGCCCCGCCCAACTCGATGCCCGTCAGGTTGTTGCGGCGAAAGAGCACCACTAAGCCTAAGGTCAGGACGCACAAGAACGAAAAATAGTCCAGGATCAGAAAGAGCACGCCGGCAATCGCCACGCGAGCGGTGGAGAGGGTGCGGCGGCGCGCATCGGAGATGAAGACGGCCATGCCGCCCACGCCGGCGGACGGCGCGACCGTGTTGACAAAGTTGCTGACAATTACCAGATGCAGCAACTGCGTGGTGCTGCTCTCCAACCCCAGCAGCCGATAGACACTGCGCAAAGTCAGCGCCAGGTTGCCTAACCAAACCCACTGCAGGACGAGCGCCAGCCCTAACCAGAGCGGGTTGCCACGCCGAAGCGTCTCGGCGATCTGCTGCACCTCGGCCAGGCTGGACAGAATCAGAAAGACGGCAAGCAATAGCACGAGGGACAGCCACAGGCGACGCATGCGGAAGGATTATAGCGCAGGCCAGTCTTGTGGCCGCCTCCCAAAGCACGGGCGTTAAGCAAATTGCCCCAGGTGTGCCAGCACCAGGGGCAATTCGGAGGAGAGCGGTCGAGCGCCGCGGTCAGGAGCGTGGCCGCTCGGCCAGTGTTACGCTGACGGTCAGAGAGTCTCGGCCGCGCACCACGGTCAGCTTGACCTCGTCGCCAGCGGCGTGGTCCCACAGGGCGTTAATGAACGGGTGTTCGGCGTCGAGGGTCACGCCGTCCAGGGCCGTGATGATGTCGCCCTCGCGGATCCCGGCGGCCCCAGCTGGGCTGGCGTCGTACACGGTGGTGATGTAGACGCCCCATTCGGAGCCCAAGCCATAGAGGCGGGCCACCGCCGGTGTGACCGGCTCCCACGAGACGCCCAGGTACGGCCGGGCCACGTAGCCCTGCTCAATCAACTGCTTGGCGATGGCATTGACTTCGTTCGAGGCGACTGCGAAACCCAGGCCTTCAGCCTGATCTACCGAAAAGCCACTGCCCCGCACGACCAAGGTATTGATGCCAATCACCTGCCCGGCCAAGTTGACGAGCGGCCCGCCTGAGTTGCCGTGGTTGATGGCGGCGTCGGTCTGGATCAGACCCTCCATGGTGTAGTTACTCGCGGTATCGATCGAGCGGCCAGTGGCGCTGACCACGCCCACGGTCACGGTGTTGCGAAAGTCGCCCAGCGGCGAGCCGATGGCGATGACGGTCTCGCCAGGGTTAAGGACATCGGAGTTGCCGAACTCGGCGCTGGCCGGCACGGCAGCGTTGACCTTGAGCACGGCGATGTCGACGAAGGGGTCGGTGCCCAGCAGAGCCGCGTCGGCCGTGCTGCCGTCTTGAAAGATGACCTCCAGCGACTGGCTGCCCTCGACGACGTGGTTGTTGGTCACGATGTAGCCGTCAGGCGAGATAATGACGCCCGATCCCGAGCCGGCAGCGGAACCGCGGACGTAGTTCACAACGGTTACGACCGCCGGGCTGACGCGGGCCACAGCATCCTGGACCGCCGAGTTGACGTCAACGGTGAGGGTGCTGCTCTGCGAGGCTGGTTCGACTACAACCGGATCGGGCGCTGGCGAAACGGTATCGAGCTGGCTGCGGGCAGCCAGATAGACGGCTGTGCCGCCGGCGGCAGCCCCAAACAGGGCTGTGCCGCCCATGGCAGCCACGGCCAGAAAGGCAAGTAGAACACGACGCGCGGACATATTAATGACTCCTGAGCATGTGTGATGAGTGACCCCTGACAACAGCCGCGATTATGGCGGCGCCAGCTTAGATTTGGCTGAGATGGCGCTGGGGCGTGGATGAGAACCTGCGTCGCCGAGCGTGCGGCGCGCGCCTGGCTGGCAAGACCAGCACCTTGCCAGTAAAATAACGTAGGGCTGAGGCCAACCAGGCTAAGGACAAAGACAACCGTATGGTGGACTTCACGATTGACGAGCTGATCTCGGTATGCATCGCCCGTCAGATTACTGATGGCGAGGTGGTGGCCCAAGGCATTGCCACGCCGCTTGTGGCGGCTGGCTATCTCCTGGCGAAGTGTACCCACGCGCCCAACCTGCTGTTTGCGTCTGCCATCGGGCAGGGGGTCTGCCGCGAATGGGCCCCGTTGGGCCTGGCGCGGGTGGAGGCGTTGTGGCTGGACAAAGCCATGCTGACCGTGGGGTTTGCGCGGGTGGCGGCGGAGATCCTGCCGCAGCTGCGCCCGCTCGAGTTCTTCCGGCCGGCGCAGGTGGATGCGGGCGGCAATTTCAACAACATCGCCCTGGGCAAGGATTACCGCCGGCCGCGCCTGCGGCTGCCCGGGACCGGCGGCATCCCCGACGTGACCACCTATGAGGACCAGGTGTGCCTATATGTTCCTCGCCACTCGCGGGTGACGTTCGTTGAGAAGGTCGACTACGTGGCCGGGCTTGGCCACACCGCGGCGCGCACGCGCGGCTCGGGCCCGCGCTACCTGGTGACCGACCTGGGCCAATTCGACTTTGCCGGCGGCCGGATGCGGCTGACATCGCTGCACCCAGGCGTAACGTTGAGCCAGGTGCAGGCGAAGACTGGCTTCCCGCTGGAGGCAGCGCCCGACTGTGGCGAGACCCCGCCACCCACGACCGAGGACGTGCGCCTGCTGCGCGAAGCGATCGATCCTCTGGGCGTGCGCCGGCTGGAGATGCTCGGCGGCGCCGCGCGACGAGAGGCATTGCGCGCCATTCTGTTGCAGGAAGCGGCCCTGGCCGCCGCGTAGCGCCTGTCCGCCATGCCCGCGATCAAGGAATTGAACTGCGTGAACTGCGGGGCCGCCGTCGACCTACGCACGCCGCGCGGCGATGTGGCGGCCTGCAGCTACTGCGGCAGCTCGTTTCGCGTCCCGACATCCATGACACCCCAGCCCAGCCTGGGCAACCTGCTGTTGGGCGCCGACTTTCGTGACCCGGAGCTGCCCGGCTGGATTGCTGGCATGCCCGACAATCTGGAGTTCCGGTCCGGCTCCCCGGCCGAGCTGTGGGCCAGCTTCCCGCCCTCCGACCAGAGTCATCCGGTGGTGCGGACGCCTGGGCCGCTGGACGATTTTGACGCCAACGCAACCATCCGCTTTATTTCCGGCAGCCGCAACGATGTCAGCGCCGGTTTTGAGTTGCGCTCGTGGGACACTGGTGCTTATGTAGCGCGCCTCTCCGCGCAGGCCACGTTCAGCCTGGGCTGGCACGCCAAGACCGATTGGGGCGGCGACCTGGTGCCGTGGACGAGCCATCCAGCGTTGCGCGGAGATTGGGGCGAGGCCAACCGGCTGCGCGTCATCATGCGCGGCGAGCTGCTGCGGGTGTACTTCAACGGGGTACTGGCGGCGGCGCTGCGCGACGACCGCTTTCCGAGCGGCCGGCTGCGCCTCGTGGTCACACCGGGGAAGTCTGAGCGGGCCGTCGTGGCCTTTGCTGATCTGCAAGTGCGCGAGCCGCCGTCTGACTAGCTCCCCGGACTGAATGGGAGCGCACAAAAGAGACTGCCATTGTCTAATAATCGGGACTGGGAAGGCCGCGTGACGGCTTCCCAACCCGATTGGCTGGCTTGCGCCGTTGACGGTCATTACTGCCCGATCTATACTAAAACAAGCTAGAACACCATGGTTCGGCCAGCGCAAGGCAGGCGGCCGACGCGTCGATTGCACCATTGCAAGGAGAGACGAGCATGGATGAGAAGCCCTGGCTCCAGCACTACGATAAGGGCGTGCCGCCCTCACTGGCGCCCTATCCAAACAAGCCCCTATACGCCTTGCTGGAGGAGTCAGCGGCCAAATTTCCCGACCGACCCTGCACTGTCTTCAAGGGGCGCGTCCTGACTTACAAGGAAGTTAACGACCAGTGCGACCGAATGGCGGCGGCCCTGGCTGCTCAAGGCGTCAAGCCGGGCGCCCGAGTAGGGATCTTTATGCCCAACACCCCCCAGTTCGTAATCGCCTATTTCGGTATCCTCAAGGCGGGCGGCGTGGTGGTAGCCACAAACCCGCTCTACTCTCCGCGCGAGATCGTGCATCAGCTGAAGGATTCGGGCGTCGAGCTGATGCTGGTAATGAGCAACTTCTATCAGCGCGTCAAGGAAGTGCAGGCCCAGACCCAGCTGAAGAAGCTGATTGTCACCAATATCAAGGAGCAGCTTCCGCCGGTCCTGGGGCTGCTGTTCGGTCTGCTCAAGGAGAAGAAGGACGGCCACCACGTAACGCTGGCGGCGGGCGACGTGTGGATGAAGGACCTCCTGGCCCAGCACACGGCCGCCCAGCGGCCCAAGCTGGCCCTGACCGGCGACGACGTGGCGCTGCTACAGTACTCGGGGGGCACAACCGGCCTCTCCAAGGGCGCGATTGCCACGCACTCTTGTCTCGTGGCGAACACGCTCCAGATCCGGTCCTGGCTGCTAGACATGCGCGAAGGCCAGGAAGTAACGCTGATGGCGATTCCCATGTTCCACGTGTATGGCATGGTCGCCGGCATGGCCTTTGCCCTGTCCTGCGGCGCCTCCCTGGTCATGATTCCCAATCCGCGCGACCTCAAGGACGTGCTCGAGAGCATCAACAAGTATCGCCCGACGATCTTCCCCGGCGTACCCACGCTGTACAACGCCATCAATAACCACCCTGACGTCAAGGCCGGCAAGTACGACCTGCGCTCGATCCGGGCCTGTATTTCGGGCTCGGCCCCGCTGCTACTCGAGACGAAAAACACGTTCGAGCGCGTCACCGGCGGCAAGCTGTTCGAGGGCTATGGCCTCTCGGAAGCGCCGACGGCTACCCACTGCAATCCGTTCCTGGGCAAAAACAAGGAAGGCTCCATCGGCATGCCGCTGCCCGATGTCGACTGCCGCATCGTTTCGCTGGAGGACGGCGTCACCCGAATGTCGGTGGGGGAGATCGGCGAAATGGTCATCCGCGGACCGCAAGTCTTCAAGGGCTATTGGAACATGGAGGCGGAGACCAACAACGCGCTGCGGCCCGACCCCGACGGCGGCGGGCCCTGGCTGTATACTGGCGACATCGCGCGCATGGACGAGGATGGCTACTTCTACATCGTCGACCGCAAGAAGGAGCTGATCAAGGCGGGCGGCTTTCAGGTATGGCCGCGCGAGATCGAAGAGGTGCTCGCGACGCACCCGAAGGTGCAGGAAGTCGGCGTGGCGGGTATTCCTGATGCGTACCGCGGTGAGACAGTCAAGGCCTGGGTGGTGCTGAGACCCGGCGAAACGGCCACCGAAGACGAGATCCGCGCCTGGTGCAGCGACAAGCTGGCCAAGTTCAAGATCCCGACCCAAATCGAGTTCCGGTCAGAACTGCCCAAGACGACGGTTGGCAAGGTGCTGCGCCGGGAACTGGTGCGCGAGCACAAGGAAAAGGCGGCGGCCGCCTGAACGGGGTGACAGCGCCTAGCGGCCCGGGGCACAGCCGACCGCCGGCTCTGCCCCGGGCCTTTTGTTGGATCTTCCAAACACATGCCGCTGCCAGCCGCTTTCTTCGATATCGACGGCACACTGACCACACATAACGTGTGGAAGGGCCTGATGGACTACTTCGCCGAGCGGGGCGAGCGGCGGCTAACCCACGCCCTCTTCGTTGGGCTGCACTACCCGCTTGTGCCGTTGCGATCGGCGGGCATGCTGCCGGAGGCTATCTTCCGGCGCTGGTGGAGCGCACATCTGCCCTGGTATTTTCGCGGCTTTGATGCTGTCCAGATGCAGTCCCTCGCCAGTTGGGTGGCCCGCGAATACGTGAGCCGGGTCACGCGCCCCGACATTCGGCCGGTGCTAGACGACCATCTGGCCCGGGGGCACGTTGTGGCGTTGGTCTCAGGCGCGCCGGCTGCGATCGTGCGGGCGGTGGCCGAAATGTGGGGCGTGCCGCACGCCATCGGTTCGCCGGCGGAAACTGCGAACGGGCGCTACACGGGGCGTATGGCGGGAGCGCCGTGTATCGACGAGCACAAGGCGGTCTATGTGCGCGCGCACTTCGCCCGCCTCGGCCTGGTCGTGGACTACGCGGCCAGCTATGCCTATGCCGATTCCTTCTCGGATATGGGCTTGTTTTCGCTGGTGGGCTTCCCGGCGGCCGTGTATCCGGACAAACGACTGGCCGCTCACGCCGCGGCCAACGGCTGGCCCGTGCTGGGCAGGCCGGCCTAGTGAGGTATCAGACGACCCTGTCGGGATCCCGTAGGCCGGCCTCGGCCTGCCGGTGGGCGCGTCGCACGAGCGCGGCACCTCCGCCAGTCCCGAATAGGTCCTTAATCTTGCACTAGCAGCGGCGCCGGTCAGCGCACCCGGCGGTGCCACTCGTCTTTCAGGCTCAGATTGCTCAGACTCTCACCGGCGGGCAGAGCCAGGAAATCGGCCAGCAAGCGGTTGAACTTGGCCGCCTCGTCCAGCATTGGGAAATGGCGCGAGTCTTCCAGCCCGATAGTGTGGACGTTGCCGTTCAGCTCGGCGAGGGCGGCCTCGTCTGGCGTCCCGATGACGGGATCTTTGTCGCCGTAGACGAGCAGGCAAGGGGGACGAAGCTCGACGAGCTCGGCGCGCAACTCAGTGTCCATCGCGGCTCGAACGGTGCTGTCAATCGCGTGCGGGTCGGCCTTGGCGGCTTCGCGGCTGATCGGATCGACAGCCGGGCCTTTGCCCAGCAACGCCTCGACCAGGGCCACGGCTGAGCCGGTCAGCAAGCGCGGGCTAATCGCGCTGCCGCGCAGCGGCAGGCCCACGGCCATCGCGCGGTCAGCCAGATCGGGGTAGCGGCGCGCGAGGCGCAGCACCACCGCGCCGCCGAGGCCATGGCCAACAAAGGCCGCCTTCAGGATGCCCAGCTGTTCCATGAAATGCGCCAACATCTCGGCCTGGGCATCGAGATGGTAACGCTGGCTGACCTTGGCGGAATCGCCGAAGCCCCACAGGTCTAGCGCATAGGTCCGGTAGTCGGCGCTGAGCGTCTGCATGGTCGGAATCCAATACCGCCAGGACCCCAACCAGCCATGCAGAAAGATCAGCGGCCGGCCGCGGCCCAGCACCTCGTAGTGGATCAGCTCGTCGTCGACGATCAGCGCGCTCACATTCTCCCTTACCGGCGCCGCCCATCTGGCGGCGCGCCTGGATTGGTCACGCGGCCGTCTCGGGCCGCGGCTTGCTCAGGATCTCGGCTACTTTGCGGGTGAGCTGATCGGGGGCGAAGGGCTTGAGCAGATACTCATCGCCGCCGGCGGCCAGGCCGGATTGGACTTCGGCCTCCTGGCCTTTGGCGGAGAGGAAGACCACAGGAATGTGCTGGGTAGCGGGGTCGGTTTTGATCATGCGGCAGGCTTCGTAGCCCGTCATCTTCGGCATCCGGACATCGGTCAGTACCAGATCGGGCAGGGTCTGCTGGGTGAGCTGGACCGCCTCTTCGCCATTATTGGCCGTCAACACCTCGTAGCCCGCAAAGCGCAGAGTGAAAGCAATCAAATCGCGGATATCCCGTTCGTCTTCAGCAACCAAGATCTTCGCCATCCTCTATCCTCTCCCGAGACACACCCGCGCCCAGCGCCCGGCATGCCTGGACCGGCTGTTAGGCTGTCTCTGCCATTGGCAGCGCCAGGGCAAAGGTGCTGCCCTGCCCGACTTCAGACCGCGCCAACCACAGCCGCCCGCCGTGCATCTCGGCCAACTGGCGCGCGATTGCCAAGCCCAGGCCAGTGCCCGGGTTGGCCAGCACGAGCGCATCTTCGCCGCGATAGAAGCGGCCGAACAGGCGGGGCTGATCTTCGGGCGCAACGCCGATGCCGCTGTCGGTCACCTCTACGATTACTTCGCGCGCCTCCGGGTCGTGCCGAGCGCAGAGCACGATTTCGCCGCCGGGGTGGCTGTAGTTGAAGGCGTTATCGCCCAAGTTCATGATGATCTGCGTGATACGGGCGCGATCGGCCCACACCGGCGGCAGCCCAGGGCCGGCTCGCGCCGTAAGCGTCATGGGCTTCTGATCGTCCTCAATCCGGCCACGCAGCGTAATCAAAACGTCATCGATAACGTCGGCGATCGGGATAGGACGCAGCGCCAGCTGGACTCGACCCGCCTCGATACGCGAGATGTCGAGCAGGTCGTTGACCAGCAGGCTCAAGCGGTCGGCGTTGCTCTTGATGACCTCCAAGAAGCGGGCCTGATCGGGCTGGAGCGCGCCCGCCGTGCCGAGCAGCAGCAGGTCAGCATACCCCTTGATGGAGGTCATGGGCGTGCGCAGTTCGTGGCTGACATTGGTCACGAATTCGCTCTTGAGCCGGTCGACCTCCACTTCTCGGGAAATATCGCGGATAACCGACACCGCGCCCAGGTACTCGTCAGCCGCGATCACCGGTGCCAGATGGACGGAGACGACGCGCTGATTGTCGAGCGTCAGGCGCTGATCGACGAAATCGCCCGGTTGATAACTGTTGGGGTTTCGCCCCCAGCGGCGAATCGCCTCGGTCCACGCCTGACTGCCCGCGCCATAGATGCCAACGAGTTCGGTGATCGGATGGCCCACCACGCGCTGCCGGTCCAGTCCCAGGATGCGCTCGCAAGCCACATTGATCAGGATCACGGCCCCATCGGCGCCAGCCACCAGGACGCCGTCGGCAATGCCTTCCAGGATCGCGCGGCTCTTGGTGGCTTCCACCTGCTGCCCACGCAGCATGGCTCCTAGGCGCTCGGCCTGGTCGCGGATCAAGCGGTAGAGCTCGGCGTTGTTGATGGCGGCGGCGACCTGGTTGGCGGCAGCGGAGACCAGTCGAAGCTGATCCTCGTCAAAGGTGTTGGGCTGCGGGCTGAACAGAATCATCGCGCCAAGCGAATCTTCGTTAGCCAACAGCGGCACGACCAGGGCGCTGCGCTGCTCGTGTCCCAGATCGGGCAGTGGTTCCGAGCGCCGGTCGGCGGCCAGATCCGCGATGACCGCGCCCTGCCGGGTCTGGATAGCCCAGCCGACCAGACCCTCGCTGCGGCGGAAGGAGGCTGGCTGGCCGCCCGGCGGTAATGGCTGCGGGCGGCCCAGGGCGGCGCGGTAGGTCAACTGGTCGGACTCCATGTCGATCAGGTAGATCGCGCCGCGGTCGGCATGGATCGATTCGGTCACGAGCTGCAGAGCGCGGGTCAGCACTCGATCGAGGTCCAGGCTTGACGACAGCTCGGTTGTGACTTGCAGCAGGATCTCGACGCGCTCGCGCTCGCGTTGGACCTCGGCCGTACGGGCGGTGACGCGCGCCTCCAATTCCTGGGCAAAGCGGGCATTCTCTACCGCGCCAGCGATCTGGCCGGCGAGCGTCTCGGCCAGCGACACCTCGGGCGCCGTGAAGACGCGGTCGGACTGGTCGGTGTCGAGGCCAATGGTGCCAATGACCTCACCGCGCGTGCGGAGAGGCACGATCATCAGGCAGTGCGTGGCGCGCTCGCGCAGCAGGTCGTGAATTGGTTCAGTCAGTGGGTTCTCAAAAGCGCGTGGCACTATCAGCGACTGGCCGGTTTCGATGACTTGCACCGATGAAGGGTCGCCAGCCAGAGCGATGGCAAGGCCGGCAGAGCTTGGGTCATCCGGGCGAGCTGAGGCATCGGCGATTACGGTTAGGTGGGTGCCCGCGGCGTTGAGCAGGGCGATGCCGCAATGCCGGGCTGCGAAGATCGGTACCATTTCGCGCGCCGTGGCGCGCAGCATGGCTTCGAGGTCCAGCAGCGAGTTGACGGTGGAGGTGACGCGGTTGAGCACCACCAGCTCTTCGTTGCGCGCCTTAGTCTCGGCGTACAGACGGGCGTTCTGCACGGCGACCGCCGCCTGGTTGGCCAAGGTCTGCGCCAACTCGATCTCGCCCGGCGTGAAGCGGCGCGCGGCGCGCGTCTCCTCGAGCTGGATGGCCGCTGCCATCTGGCCGGCTATGACCAGCGGCACGACCAGCAAGGACCAGACGCCGCGGGCCTGCAGTGCGGCCGCCGCGCCGGGTTCGGTCGCCAGCAAGGCGTCGTGCACAACGTCTTCCATTGCCACGGCGGTAAGCGTTTCGGCCACGTGACCCAGGACCCAGCCGGCCGGCGCGGGCTCGCCCGGCAAGGCGGGGTGGTAGGCCGTCAGCTGCGCCTGGCCGCCGGGATCCAGGGTGAGCGCCAGCGCCCGGGCGACATCTAGCGCGCCTACCATCTCTGTCAGGGTAATGGCGTAGATCTGATCCGCATAGAGGGTGCCGCTCAACTGGGCGGACACGCGGTTTAGCCGCGCCAGGCGCTGCGAGCGCTCGTCGAGCAGCTGCGTGCGCTGCTCGCTCTCCTCAAACAGATGAGCATTGTCGAGCGCCACGGCAGCCTGGCTGGCAAAGGCCAGAAGGATGGAGGCAGCCTGCTGCGAGTAGTAGTGCGCCTCCGCCTTGTCGAGGGCCAGCACGCCCAAGATGCGGCCTTTGCTGGCTAGCGGTGCGGCCAGCCAAGATCGGGTTGGCTGCAGCTGGCCGGCCGCGAAGCGCGGGTCGGCCCAGACATCAGGCACGACGATGGGGGCCTGGGTGCGGGCCATCTCGGCAAAGAGCACACTGTCGGCGATGTCGACCTGCAGGCCAAGCCGTTCAGCATCGTCTTCGAATCCGTGGGCAGCGGCGATGCGCAGCCGCTCGCCGTCGCGCAGCCAGAGCGTTACGCTATCGTAATCAAGAACGCGGCGCAGAGCGTGGGGACCAAGCACGGCCTGGAGCACATCAACCGTGCGCAGGGTGGCAGTGATGGTCTGCGACACCTCGGCCAGCGCCGCCAACTGGGCGGCGCGCTGTTCAATGTCGGCCTCCAGTCGGGCGCTTTCGAGACGTGCCCCCAACTGGTTGGCCAGGATCGTGTAGACATCCAGGTCTTCAGGTTCGAACGGGCTGGGTTGATTGGCGGCGTGATGCGCGCCGACAAACAGGGCACCCACCGCTGCCCCCTGGCTGACGATGGGGACGCTGACGAAGGAAGCGGCCTCTAACGCGACAACGAAGGGGTTGAGACCCCAATCGGTCTCGGCAGCCTGGAGCAGCAGCATCGGGCCACCCCCGGTTACGGCGTCGCCTAAGGGCGTGGTGCCGGCGAGCAGTGGATCCAGCGCGATGTGCGGCCGGATCGTGCCGGCCGCGCCAGCAATTTCCAGTCGCGGCGGCGCCCCGGGAGCGGCGTTACTGGCCGCTCGCAACGCCAGAACAGCGACGTCGGGTCCGCGCATCTCGGCCAGCAGGGTAGTAACGACGATTTGGGCCAGGCGGCCGCGGTTGGCCGGGGCGCTGGCGGCCTCGACCACGCGGTGCAGCGCGAGTAGTTGTCCGGCGCGGCGCTCGGCTGCGGCATACAGGCGCGCGTTTTCAATCGCCTGCGCGGCCTGGTTGGCGAAAATCTCGATGATCTCGACTGTGTTCCGGTCGGGCCGGCGGCCATCGCGGGGACCGCCGACTGTGAGCAGGCCAACCGGCTCGTCGTGCGACCCGCGCAAGGGAACCAGCAGCGCGTCTTGGGGCTGCCAATCGGCCAGAACTTCCGGCTCGGTGACGGACTGGTGGGCCAGCAGGTTTTCCAGGCCACGGACGAGCGAGGCAGCGCGCTCGCCTGGGAGGAAGAAGGATTGGCTCAGTCGAAACTCATCGCGCAGAACGCGAGCAACCTCGTCCCACAACACCTGCACCCGGGTCAGGGCTTCAAAAGCAGCCAGCGGCAATCCACTGGCCGCCGCGGCCAATAGACGCCGAGATTTGGGGTCGAGGACGCTGATGAGTACGACATTGAAGCCGACGGCCTCCTGCAGGCCGAAGGCAATGGCCTCGAGGTTGTCGCCGAGCGGCCGGTCAGAACGCACACTTTGCGAGACCTCGAACAATTGGCCTAGCTGGTCGGCCCGGCGGCGCAGCAAGTCGGCCCGTCGGATTTGTTCGGCGTAGCGACGCGTGTTTTCAACGGCGATGGCGGTTTGCGCGGCCAAAGCCTGCGCGGCCTCTTGGGCCGATTCGTCAAAGCCCACCGCCCGGCGGCTATGCAGGTGCACCAACCCGACTACCTGACCCTGCACAAGGATGGGTACTATCAGAACAGATTGCACACCAGCATGGGCGGCAAGCTCCGAGTCCGGCGGCAAGCTGATCACATGCCGGCGCGGGGCCTCACCACGCACGAACTCGGCTTCCAACGTCGTCAGCATGTTGCCCAGCGTCTCTTCTCCCAGGCGCATGGCTACACTGCCGGGCGCGGCCTCCTGGTCCAGCAACACCAGCGTGCCGCAGTCGGCCCGGGTGGCATGCACGACTTCGTCGTGCACGAGCCGCAGAATGCGCTCCAACTCCAGCGTCTGGTTGAGCTCGCGGCTCACACGGGTCAGCGCAGTCAGTTGATCGACGCGGCGCTGCAGGTTCTGGTCGGTGGCGGCAGACAGCCGGGCCCGCTCGATGGCCGAGGCCAACTGTGACGCGATGGTAGAGAGCAGCCGTAGGTCGCTGCGGGTGAAGGCGTGCTCGCGGCGCGCCACAACAATCATCTCGCCAATGCAGCGGTCGCTGACGACGAGGGGCACGTCCATGGCGCTGTTGACCTGGAAGTGCTCCACGAGCTGCCGATAGAAACCGGCAATGCGGCGGTCGCGCAGGGCGCGGCCCGAGAGAAATGGCCGCCGCGTGCGGGTGATGGAGGCCGCAAAGAGCGGGTCGTCATTGCGCAGCCGGACGGCCAGAGCCTCGTCCGGCTGGCCGCCATAGACCGAGGCGGGGTGCGGCACCAGCTCGCCACGGGCCTCGTCCAGTAGCGCGATCATGCCGTAGTCGAAGCGCAGCAGGCTGGCTGCCTGGCGCATTGCCAGGCGCAGCGCGGTGTCCAGATCGGGCGTGGCGGCCGTCGCCGCGGCAATGCCGCGCAGAATGTCGGCCTCCTCGGCACGCACCTGCGCCTCGCGCACCAGCCGGGCGTTGTCGAGAATGGCGGCGACTTGCGCGGCAAAGGCCTGCAGCAGGCGCACGTCATCGGTCAGAAAAGGGCTACCGTCGAGCTTGTTCGAGATTTGCACCAGGCCCATGCGCCGGCCTGGCGTGCCGATTGGCGCCAGCAGCGTGGTACGCGCGCCAGTGGCAACGGCAAACTCGCGTAGGCCCAGCGCGTCGACATCGGGGTCGTTGGGCACATCGTTCGACAGCCAGGGCTCGGCCAGTTCCCACAGCCGCAAGGCCAGGCTGTCAGGCTCAAGCGCCAGACGGTAGACCTCAGCCACAATGTCAGGCATCCCGTGGAACGGGGGCTGTCCGATCAGGAGGCTGGCCTCGGGCTGAAAGTCCATGAAGGCCACCTGCTCAACAGCCAGGAATCGGGCGACCTCGGCAGCCAGGCGGCCATAGAGCTCGCGCGGGTCGGAACTGGCCTCCAGCGCGCGCGTGATCTCCGCTAGGCCTGAAAGTTCGGCCGCGTGCCGCTGTTGCTCGGCAAAGCGCTGCGCATTGCGAATGGCCTGAGCAGCCTGGGCGCCAATCAGGCTGAGCACCGCCAGATCGTTGACCTGGAAGGCATCTGGGTGATAGCTGGCCAACTCCAGCGTGCCTACAAAGTCATCTCCGATCAGCAACGGCACACCAAGGTACGCCTCGAACGGGAAGTCAACGCCAAAGAGCTTTGGCCGCACAGCCTCATAGGCGTTGATGTTTGCCACCAGCAGCGGCTCGCGGCGCGTGGTGATCCAGCCCGAATACCCCTCGTCGGGCGCATAGTGAGCACCCACCAGTTCGAGCTGGCGCGGATAATCCTGATCGCCAGAATGGCGCACCGGCCGCAGCAGGGCGGCAGCCGGGTCCCACAGGTTCAACTCGGCTAAGCTGAAGCGGAAGGCACGGGGCAAGCTCGCCACGACCGCGTCATAGGTCTCGGCAGGATCCAGGCTGCTCGTGATGGACCGATTGATATCGGCCACGACACACAGCGCTTGCACACTGTCTTGGTTGGCTCGGGCTAGCGCTTCGCCGGTGGTGTCGCGCAACACGATCACAAAGCGCTCCGGCTCGCCGGGCAGCGCCACGCGCAGCGAAGTGACTTGTACCGGCCGGTCGGCCAGGCTCACTTCGGCCTGGCCCTCGGCGGCGAACAGTTCGAGCAGGCGGTCCGGCGGTTGGGCAGCGTGCAGCAACTGGCGCAGTCGCGGCGCCTCGCCATTCAGGCCAAAGAGCTGGCGGGCACGCTCGTTGGCATACTCTACCCGGCCGCCCAGCGCAGCCACCACGACCCCAGCCCCTTGGGCGGCGGCCGGCACGGCCGCTAGGGCGGGCAGCCGATAGGCAAGGGCCGTCAGCCTGCGCCGGCGAAGCCAGCGCAGGCTGACGGCCGTCAGTCCCAGCAGCGCTGCGCCGACCGCCAGGACGGCCAGTGCCAGCGGAAGTGCGGCTCCAAAGCCCATGCCTCGTCGTGTATCCCGGCCGCCGGTCAACCAGCGGCGTGCTAGACGGCCACCGCGTCCTGCCGGCGGGCCTCGGCCGCGAGCTCGGTGATCTCGCGGATGTCGGCGAAGCTGCGCGTCTCAGAAGTGACTAGGCCAATCGCCATGGTCATCAGTGGCACCTGGACCTCCTGGCCGTCGTGGTTCTTGGCGAGGCTAAAGCCGCGTTCGCGATCGACAAAGCTGTAATGAGTCAGTATTTCGTCGTTGAAGCGGGCCTTCAACCGATCGCGGACGCGCGGACCAGCCGCGGTGGTTGTGACGACCACAAAGTTGTCGCCGCCAGGATGGCCAATGAAGTCATTGGCTGTGCCGACCTCATCGACCACTTCGCCCAACAGAATGGACGTGAACCGCAGCACCTCGTCGCCGGCAATGAACCCATAGACGTCTTTGAAGCGCTCGAAGTGGTTCAGACGACAGTCAAGCAAGGCCCAGCCCTGTGTGCGGATGATGCGGCGCAAGTGGTCCTCGATCAGCCGGCCGGAAGGCAGGCCAGTGCGTGGATCGGTCTGGCTCTCGCGCTCCTGCCGCACAATGGCGTTCGTCACCCGCAGCTTGAGCTCCTCAATGTCGAAGGGCTTCGTAATGTAATCGTCGGCGCCGAGTTCCAGGCCGGCGATCTTGTCGCTGCGCTCATCTTTCTGGGTGAGAAAGATGATGGGGATGTGGCTGGTGCGGGTTGTCGTCCGCAGCTGCTTGCAGACCGTGTAGCCGTCCATATCGGGCAACATAATGTCGAGCACAATCAGGTGCGGCAGGCTCTGACGCGTCATAGCCAACGCCTCGCCGCCGCGCGGGGCGACGCTGACCTCGAAGCCCTGGCCCGTGAAATAGATCCGCAGCATGTTCGAAATGTCGAAATCATCTTCGACGACGAGGATTCTGCCTTTGCTCATCCGTGCCTCCCTCTCCTCCGCTCGGCCGTACCGGGCGGGCTGGCGCTCGGCGCTAGTTTGACGCGCGAGTGGTGACCTCCAGGGTCATGAAGGGCACCGGCAGCGCCTGGCCATCGGGGCCGTTGGCCAGGATGTAGCCGCGCTCGCGGTCCACGAAATTGTAATGGGTGACCACTTCGGTATTGAATCGGCTACGCAGCCGGGCAGCCAGCGCGTCGGGCTCGGCGGCGCCTGTCAGAATCAAGAACGTCTCGGTGCTGGGGTGGCCGATAAAGTCTTCCGGTGTGCCCAACTGGTCGGTCGCTTCGCGTAGCAGGCGAGCTGCGAACTTGAGCACATCATCGCCGGCCACAAAGCCATTCTGATCGAGGAAGGGTTCGTAGGCCTCGATCCGGCACTGCAGCGCATGCCAACCCGCCCGCTCACGCACGCGCTTGAGTTGGTCGTCGATCCACGGCCCGGTAGGCAGATTGGTGCGCGGATCGACCAAGTTCTCGCGCAGCGAGCGGGCCACAAGGTTTTGGACGCGCAGACGCAGTTCTTCGAGGTCGAAAGGCTTGGTGACGTAGTCTTGAGCGCCCGCGCCCAACCCCGTCACCCGATCGGACAGGGAGGTCTTCTCGCTGAGCATGATGATGGGGATATGGCTGGTGCGCGGCGACTGGCGCAGTTCTTCGCAGACAGCGTAACCGTCAAAGTCGGGCAGGCCAATATCGAGTAGGATCACGTCGGGCAGGCGCCGACGCGCCAGCGTCACGGCCTCCTCGCCTCGTCCAGCCACGTCGACGATGAATTCGTGGCCGCCGAAGAACATCGAGAGCAAGTTGGCGGTGTCGGGATCGTCCTCTACGACGAGAAGGATGCGCTTGCCCTGCCTCAACCGGCCTGTCATCACACGCCTCCCCTGGCCCGAGCGGCCCGCGCCGCAACGCGCTCGATCTGTTCGGGCGTGACGGCGCGTTCGAAGGACCGGAGCCCGCCCAATCGGAACCCATGTTTCGACGCCATCGCGGCAATCTCGCGCACCTTTTCGATCGTAATCGCGCGGCCGAGGGTAAAGCTTTCGTTCCGGCCTTCTAACGCCAGCGCCATGGTTTCTGCCATGCAGGCGTACACCATACCAGGCGGAAACCCAAAATCGAAATTTAGCCGAGTGGCTGTGCCGGGCATCTGCACCATACCGCCATCAATCACGAGCACATCATCACGCTCGGCGGCGACTCGCGCCGACACGTCTCGCGGGCGAGCCACATCGCACACTACCGCGCCCGGGCGTAAGTGCCGCGGTTCGATCAGGCTGTCGAGCGCGCTTGTCACTGTCAGCACCAGGTCAGCCTTGGCCAGCGGCGCCAGGTCGGTGGCCACGGCCACCCGGGCCGGCGTGCGCTCGCGCAGCCGCCGGCAGAGCGTCTGCAAAGCATCTGGACGCCGCCCGATCAGCCAAAGCTTGCCGATGTCGCCGGCCAAGAGCTCGGCCGCCGCGGCGCCAACTGCGCCCGTTGTCCCTAGCACCACCGCCGAGGCGCTCGCCAGCGGAACCTCCATCTGACGCGCCGCGGCGATCACGGCCTCGACGGCCACCGCCACGGTATAGGAATCGCCCGTAGTCACCGGGATGGAGAGCCTTTGGGAAATCGTTAGGCCGGCATCTCCCACGACCGACGTAAACGCTCCCAGGCCCAGGATTTGCGCCCCCAGACGCTCTGCAAACCGGCCAGTCTCCACTATTTTACGGTACACCGTGCTTTCGGGCAATTCGAGCATGCGCGCCGGGGTCAGCGGACAGGCCACAAACCACCCCCTAACTTCCCGGCCGGTTGCCGGCGAGCGCAGCCCGTCAATTTGAGAAATGTAGACGGGTGGAAAGAAGGTGCTGAGGAAGTTGATCTGGGCAGGGGTGAGCAGCCGGCCCAACAGCGGGAACTTGCGGCTTACGTCGCGCTTTGGGTCGATCGGGTGGATGATGAAGGCGAAGGTGTCCATCGTGGGTAACCGGCAACCGGTTACCAGGTGTCGGCCACTTTCTCGCCCTTGCGGGGGTACAGCCGCCGGTGTAGAGGCGCCAGCCGGATCTTGTGATGATCGCTGTCCTCAAAAGCGATGTTGCGGTCGACGACGCGCCGCTCGGGCGAGGCGAAGAGCACCACGTCGGACTCGATCGTCCGGGCTGGATAGATGATCATGCCCGAGCCAATGCGGCAGTTGTGCCCGACACAGCCGCCCAGGACCGGTGCGCTGCTGTCGCGCAACTCCAGGTTGGCGTTCATGGCGCGGATGGGGGTGGGGAGCAGGTTGTAGTCAGTGAAGGTGCTGCCAGCGCCAATAAACGTGCGGCGGCCGATGACGCACAGCTGCAGGCAGGTGTTCTGGGCCACCATGGCGTTTTCCATCAGGGTGGTCATGAACAGCGAGGCTCGGAACGGCAGGAACGCCCCGTCGCCAACGGTCGACAGCAGCAACTGGCAGCCCTGAGAGATGTTGACATTGTCACCGATGGTGCAATTGTCGATGGCGACCCCGGCTCCAATGGTGCAGTTGTCTCCAATGGACGACGGGCCGGTGATGGTGGCGGAGGGGTCGATGGTGCAGTTGCGGCCGATCCGAACCACGTCGGAACAGCGCAGCACCTGTTTTTGCTCCAGCAGTGCGCGCCACAACACCCGCAGCTTGAACGCCGTCCTCTCCTGGGCGCGCTTTTCGAAGCGGGCGCCGCGCTTGAAGAGCCCGAAGACCATGTCGGCCATCAGGATGTGGACCCAAGCGTCGATGGCGATCAAGCCCAACAGCGGCACTTGGTAAACCAGATCGCCCTGATCAGCAGCCATGTAGGTCGGCACATGGTAGTAGCCGATCTCGCGGCTCTGAAAGTCGATAACGACCGGCTGCGGGTCGTTCGTGATGCCCGCCGGGAAGTACCACAGGTTGGCCAGGTAGAGGTTGCCGTCGCGTTCGAAGCTGGTCGAAAGGGGCAGAGAGTGCTGCTGGAAGGTCTTGTTGTCGGGTGCAAAGGCCGCGCGGGCCGGGACACCGAGCTGGCGGGCCGCCCGCATAAAGGCTTCAATGTATTCCTGGTCGAAATACAGGTTATCGGCATGGACCAGACATTCGGCCCCATCGCGCGGCAGCGCATCGAAGCGGTCGGCGACGATCTCCTGAGTTGTATAAGACGCCAGCGTGTCGCGCTGGTGGAGCCAGAGGGGTTTATTCTGGATGCGTAGATCACGCGCCTCCTCATTGAAGGGGTGCACGTGACGGTGGTCGCGGAGGACGTACTTGCGCATTAGTCCAGCGGGTTCTTTTCGATCACGATCAGGCACGATCCCGCGCCGCAGGCGACACAGGCGGTTTCAGAGACCTCAAAATTCTTGCCGCCACTGACCCAATAGAGGGCCTCCTGCAGGATGCCGACCGCTAGGAAGCAGCAGGGCGTTTCAGCGTGGCGGTCCCAACAAACCGGGCAGCGCTGGATCTCCCACAGAAATTGTTCCTCGGTTTCGCCCAAGTGCACCACCTGGTCGCTGAACTTGTTGAAGGTCTCGGCAAAGACGCCGGCGCCAACCTTGAGCTTCATGTGCAGCGGCAGTAGGCGAAACGCCAGGTCCGCAATCCCCAGCACTGGCCCGAACTCCTTGAGGCCGTACTTGAAGCAGGCCCGCCCGGCCCGCAGCGCCAAGCCTCGCCCACCACGCGGCCCGTACATTTCGTCCAGCGAGCGCATCAGGGCGCCCAAGTCCGAGAAGGTCACCTGCCGGTCGAAGTTGTTGGGCGGGAAATTGTTGACCAGGTGCTTGAGCTGGGCCAGGTTCAGGACAGCGTTGACGCCGTTGCGGCCCATGACCTCCTCCATCGCCAGGAGGATAATGCGCACCATCTTGTTCGGATAGTAGTATTCGGGGCTGTGGGCCGCGCTGGGTTGCTCCATCGGGGCTCCTACAAGTCCCCCCGGGGAGGCGCTGTGTCGAGAAAGCCGCGGATTACGCCCAGGTATTTGTCGGGCTCATCCAGCATAGGAAAGTGGCCCGATTTCGGCATCAACTCGGCCCGAGCGTGCTTGACCCCCGCTAGCAGCGGCTGATACTGCTTGGGGTGGACGATGACGTCGCGCTGGCCATAAATGCCCAGCACGGGCACCTTGATTTCCGGCAGCCGCGGCCGCAAGTCAGTCCGGCGCAATGAGCCAATGCTGCTGAAAAAGGACTCAACCGTCGTGCGTGACAGGTCGAGGGCAACCATGTCGTACCACTTTGGGTCTCGGGTGATCAGGGGCGCGGCCGCGCGAATCCCAAATTTAAGCAGCGGCAGCATGTTGCGGACGACCGAGCCGATCCAGGGCACGCCAGCCATCTGCAAGAGGATCGAGAGCGAGGTGCCCACGATTGGCGAGCCGATGACACAGACCTTGGTGACCCGGTCGGGGTAACGGACGGTTGTGCCCAGGCTGGTGGTGCCGCCCATCGAGTGGCCGATGAGCGGCGCCTGGGCAATGCCAAGGGCGTCCATGAACTGGCGCACCAGCTCGGTGAAATCACTCACGGCGTAAGAAGAGCGTTTCTTGCCCGATTCGCCAAACCCCCAGAAGTCGAGCGCATAGCAGCGGTAGCTGCGCCCCAGCGCTTCCATCGTCGGCTGCCAGAGACCCCAGGAACCGATCCAGCCATGCAGCAGGATGACAGGCGCTCCCGAGCCGTAGCTCTCGTAGTGGACGCTGCCTTGATCAGTCACGATGGAACTCATACGTGTGGGGCGGCAGCGGCGGCCCAGCCGCTGCCGTTGATCGGCCAGGTCAGGAGGTCTCCATCTCGGCCAAGATCGAGTAGAGGAGCTCGAGCAGCACCGTCTTGACCTTCTCGCGCTCGGTGGCGACACACGGGATGAGCTTGATCTCGGGCGCCAGCCGCAGCGCGATGCGCAGGTCTTCGATCGGCCAGGCCTCGTCGTTATCCTGCTTGTTGGCAGCGACGACGTAGGGAGTGGGCGCGTAGGCGCGGAAGGTCTCAAGAATGCTCTTGGCCTCTCGAAACGTCTCTGGACGAGTGCTGTCGACCATGACCACGAAGCCCAGCATGCCCTCCGACAGGATTTCCCACATGAAGTCAAAACGCTTTTGGCCGGGCGTGCCAAACAGGTAGAGCACCAGGTCGGCGTCGACCGTGATGCGGCCAAAATCCATGGCGACGGTGGTGTTCTCCTTGATGCGCTCGGCCTCGGAGGTGATCCGCCGTTCGGTCGACACCACGTCAATCTCGCTGACCGCTTGGATGAACTGGGTCTTGCCCGAGTTGAACGGGCCGGTTACGACCATTTTGACGGTTTGCATGCGATCGGTGGTCCTTCCAGCTACGCGAATGACCGCTACAGCGACCGGATCCGCGCAATCAGCCGGTTGACGAGGCCGCGGGCGGCGGTCTTCTCGGCTGGCGTGGGCGGGCTGGGCTTGCGGGGCGACAAGCCAAAGGGCAGGGGCCGCGGAGCGCCTTCGGGCCGAATCACTTCTACAAGGCCGGCCTGCAGCAGCCCGTAGACGATGCGCCGGATCTCCAAATCAGTCAGGTTATTCTGCTTGGCGATAGCCTTCATGGAGTTCTTAGGGTTGATAAAGGAAACTACCCGCCACTCTTCCACGCTCAGCTTCATGTCGCGGATGTTGACGTTGGGATGCTCGGTGAACTTGAGCGCCATATCAAGGCTGGGCAACTCCTCGACCAACCGCTCCCACTCGCGCATACGGCGCGCGCCCTCGATGATGACATTTTCTAGCTCGATTGGAACGGTGATGCGGTCTTCGCTCGGCATGACCCCCTGTTCGAAACGGAAGAGCCCCTCGACCCAGGTGATCAGGCGATAGACGATGTCGAGCACATGCGCGCGGATGCTGAGCAAGATGTCGGTCTGGCTGACATAGCCGGCATTGATCAGCAGCAACCCAAGCTCTTTATCGGTCGACCTGGCGGCGCGCTCGCGCAACACTCGGGCCTGCTCGTCGTTGAGCTTGCCGGCCTTGTGCAGGATGCTGGTCAGGTTTCCATCTTCCTGGGCCAGCTGCCCATAAATAAGCTTGCCGTTGCGAAACGCCAGCTGCGCCGCCTGATTTGGCCCCTCAACGACCAACGTGCCGGTCTTCTTAGCCAGGTTGATCAGGTTGAGCAGCTGGGTGGTGGAAAAATCACGTAAATTGCCCTTGAGCGCCATGGGATCCTTAGACTCCGGGCATTACCTGGCGTGGCTGAAACCAGCCAAAACTGGCGGCGATTATACAGTCAAGGTTAGGAGGCGTCAAACCTGAGCGGATTCATGTGCTAGAATGCACATCCCGCGGAACCCCGCCCGGCCAATGATTAGATTCAAGTTTGAATCCCCGTGTTGGAGATCCTGAAATGCAGCGTGCGAGTCAAGTAGCGTGTCTGCTGGGGCTGGCTGCCCTGGCCGCTTGCCGGGGGGCTCCCGCCACCCCCACGCTGGCCCCAGCGATCGTCGCCGTCTACCAGACTGGCAGCCCGGCGCCCGTTATGGACACCCCGGCAGCGCCTGCGACCGCCGCGGCCACGAGCGCGCCAGCGGCAACCCGAGGGGAGCCTACCGCCACCAGGGCGCCTGTCTACGGGCCCGATACGTACCCGGCTGGCATCAACCCGCTGACCGGCCAGGCTGCCGATCCTGCTCAACTCGACCGCATGCCGATCGCGGTCAAGGTGTCCAATTTCCCCTATGCCGTCCGGCCTCAATCCGGCCTGGCTCTGGCCGACCTAGTGTTCGAGCACCTGGCCGAGGCCGGTCTGACGCGCTTCACTGCGCTCTACCTGCAGAATGATGCGGTCAAAGTCGGCTCGATCCGCTCGGCACGTTACATTGATACGGAAATCGCCCCGATGTTCGGGGCCATGTTGGTCACCTCCGGCTCCAGCCTGGGCACTATGCAGCACCTGCGGGCTAACCCCTGGTTTCTGGGTGAAAACGTCTGGCGGCTAGTATCAGAGGAGAGCAGCTACGTGTGCCCGCCGCTGTGCCGCGAGTCGCCTGACGATGCCAACACCCTGTTTGCCAGCACCGAAGCACTCTGGGCGGCCACCGCTGATCGGGCCGGCGATACCCGCACTGCCCAGTCGGGTTTTGCGTTTTCGGCGGCCGCGCTGCCGGGCGGGACGCCAGCCGGCGAAGTGCTGTTGGATTACTCGTTGGCCGCGCATGTGGCCTGGCGCTACGCCACCGCCCCCGGCAGCTATACGCGCTGGCAGGAGAAGGATACCAGTGGCGAGCTGATGGCCCACGTCGATGCGCTCACGAACCAGCCGATCACGGCATCTAACGTAGTGGTTCTGTTCGCCAATCATCAGAACAACTTCGTGCCGGAAGACTTCCGGGATGGCGGCAACTGTGGGATGGAGATTCAGTTGTGGACGATTGGGCCGGCCAAGGTCTTCCGCGATGGGCAGCTCTACGAGGGGCGCTGGCACCGCGATGCCACGACGAGTTGGCGCTTGCGGCTAGAGATGAATGACGGTCAGGTGATCCCGCTGCGGCCAGGCAATACCTGGCTTGCGGTGGTTGGACTGACGGCCGACGCCGCGCTAAACGGGGCGACCTATACAGTCACGAACAAAGTGCTCGATACCAAGCGCGACTGTCCGGTGCCGCCGACGGAAACGCCCACGCTGACGCCAGAAGGCTACCTGGACCCGAACGCTACACTGGCTGCGCCCGTAACTCCGGGTCCCTAACGCCCAGATCACGAACCTGGCAGGGACGCGGCGCCCAGCAGGGCGGCGGCGGCCACGACCTCAGATGATAAGAGGGAGGCCAACTTGCCGAGCCGCTGGCCTTCAGTGGCGGAAGTAGCCGCGCCGCAAGGGGCGAACTTCATCCACGGTCACAAAGGCGTGCTCGTCTACCGAGTCGATGAGGGCGCGCACGGTTGGGATCTCTTTGCGCGGCACTGCCGCGTTGATGACCGTTACAGTGCCATCCTTGCCCTGCGCGGTGAACTCGGTGGCGGCGTGCCCGGCTGCACGCAAGACCGCGGCCAGGGCGGCGCCGCGCGCCGGCGAATAGATCCGAAACATGGCGAACCCGATGGCCAG
The DNA here is from genome assembly GCA_020845955.1 of Anaerolineales bacterium. GTDB lineage: Bacteria > Chloroflexota > Anaerolineae > Anaerolineales > UBA6663 > JADLEU01. Next base: position 18,087 of record JADLEU010000323.1, on the reverse strand, counting down.
ACGCTCTTCGGCCACCATGCCGAGGATGACGCCCAGGCCATAGCCGCTGGCGTAGCCCAGCACGGTCCAGGCGTTGAGAGGGCCGCGCAGGGCTGTGCTGACGGCCACGATGAACACAGCCGCCTGCAGAGCGCCAATTAATCCTGCCAGCAACCGGCGCCCGCGCATGACGAACAGCAGGCGCACGGTATCGAGTGACATGTCGATCACACGCATGGAGAAGATAAACAGCCCAGCGATTATGGGCGACATTGTCTAGCCGGCCGCCACTTCCGGCGCGCGGTTGAGATACATCGTCTCCACGTACTGCTTAACCATGCGGCGGGTGCTGAAGGTGGGGGCCAGTGTGGCGATGGAGGTCTTCACTCGGCGGAGCCAGCCGCCGGGGCCGTCTGGACCGCCGTTCGCGTAGTAGAGCGGCACGATCTGGTTCTCGAGCGTATCGTAAAGGCTCTCGGCATCGCGCTGATCCTGTTCATCCGGGTCGGCATACTCGGTTTCGTCGCCGATAGCCCAACCGTTCTCGCCGTGGTAGGCTTCTTGCCACCAGCCGTCGAGCACGGACCAGTTGAGCACGCCGTTGAGCGCGGCCTTCATGCCCGAGGTGCCCGAGGCTTCTAGCGGGCGGCGCGGGGTGTTCAGCCACACATCCACCCCTTGAACCAGAAAGCGGGCCAGGTTGATATCGTAATCTTCCAAGAAGACAATGCGGCCGCCAAACTCGGCGCGCTTGAGGGTGCGGTACACCTCCTGGATGATGAGCTTGCCAGGTTCGTCCATCGGGTGGGCTTTGCCGGCGAAGATAATCTGTACCGGGCGCTCGACGGCATTGACGAGCCGCATTAGCCGGTCAGGATCGCGCAGCACCAGCGAGCCGCGCTTGTAGGTGGCGAAGCGCCGGGCGAAGCCGATGGTGAGCATGTACGGGTCGAGCAGGGTGCCGCCGGCCAGGATTTGAATCGGATGTCGCTTGGCCGTCTGCCATTCCGCGCGGGCCCGCTCGCGGGCGAAAGCCACCAACTTGCGTTTCAGGTGTCGCCGGACCGCCCACAGCTCTTCGTCGGGCACAGCGTAGATAGCCTGCCAGGTGGCCGGGTCGTCCAAAGCCTCCATCCAATTGTGGCCGAGATAACGGTCGTACAGGTTTTTCATGCGACGGGCCAGCCAGGTGCCGGTGTGGACGCCGTTGGTGATGGACCCAATGGGAACCCGCTCGACGGGCTGATCGGGGAACATGAAGTGCCACATCCGCCGGCTGACGCGCCCATGCAGCTCGCTGACACCGTTGCGCAGGTGCGCCATACGGATCGCCAGCATCGACATACTGAAAGTCTGACCCCAAGGCTGCGAGTGACGCGCCAGGTCTATGAAGCGCTCGCGGTCCAGGCCCAACTGGCCCCAGTATTGGCTAAAGTAGCGGTCGATGAGCCAGTCGGGGAACTCCTCATTGCCGGCGGGGACAGGCGTGTGCGTGGTAAAGACCGTGGCCGCCTGGACGCGGGCTTCGGCTTCCGCAAATGTGGCCCCAGCCACGATCTTTTCGCGCAGGCGCTCCAGGGCCATAAAGGCCGAGTGGCCCTCATTCATGTGCCAGACCTTCGGCTCGATGTTGAGCGCACGCAGCGCGCGCACGCCGCCAATGCCCAGCACGACCTCCTGCGAGATGCGCGTGTCCAGGTCGCCGCCGTACACGCGCGCGGTGAGATCGCGGTCGCTGGGGGCGTTTTGTTCGACGTCGCTATCGAGCAAGATCAGCGGCACTCGCCCCACCTGGATGCGCCAGACGCGGGCGTGAAGAACACGACCGGCGAGCTCGACCGAGACCAATAAGGGCTGCCCATCTTCCTTCTGAAAGGGGATAACAGGGACATCTTCGAAGGAGTAACGCCGGTAGCCAGCCTCCTGCCAGCCGTCCTCGGTGATCCGCTGTGAAAAATAGCCCTGGTTGTAGAGAAAGCCGATGCCCACGAAGGGTAGACCCAGGTCCGACGCCTCCTTGGCGTGGTCGCCGGAGAGTATGCCCAGGCCGCCGGCATACGTGGGAAAGGATTCGTGCAGGCCAAACTCGGTGGAGAAATAGGCAATCAGGTGATCGAGCCTGTCAGGGTGGGCGCTCGCATACCAGGTCTGCGCGGGGTTCATATAGGCGTCGAACGCCGTCACCGTTCGGTCATAGAGCTCGAGAACGCGCCGGTTGTGCACGGCGGCGTTTAGGGCCTTGCGCCTGACCTGACGCAGGAATCTGACTGGGTTGTGATACGTGTCGGTCCATAGGGTGCTGTCGATCAGCTTGAACAGCTCCCAGGTTTCGGGGTGCCAGGTCCACCAGAGATTGCTGGCCAGCACACTCAGCCGTTCCAGGCGCCGCGGCAGGCCAATCGCCTCGAGTGCCGGCACGACACCGGCATGTCTCATATCAGCTAGCATCCGCTCTCTTCTCCTTCAATGACGCGCGGCCGGCTGTGGGGCGTCCTGCCGGCGCCGTGCGCGATGCGCTCAAAAACGCCCCTCCGCCGTGCCAAGATTTATGGCAACAGAGAAGGGGCAGTTGCTTCGACTATACCACAGCGCCGCTGGCGCTAGTAGCGGGCGGAATGGCGCGTATTGCGCCTGGCCGGTCGAGTGCCGCGATTGCGCTCACGAACATTGCCGAGCTTGATGGTATCGTCAAGACCCATCAGAGGGGCCGCGGACGTGGCGAGCCTAGGCGGGCCACTCGCTCAGGGGCAGTTAGCCTGGCGTCACGGCAGCGTCAATCCGGCTTATAATGGCAAGCATGCCTACTGCCAGCCCCAAGCGCGTTCAGCTTTTCGTCACCTGCATCATCGATGCGCTCTTCCCGGATGTGGGGGAGGCAGCGGTCCGGCTGCTTGAGCATGCGGGTGTGGAAGTCGACTTTCCCGAGGCGCAAACGTGCTGCGGCCAGCCCGGCTACAATGGTGGTTTCCGCAAAGAAGCCCGGCGGCTGGCCTTGCACTTCCTCGACGTCTTTGAGCGCTCGGCTGATCCGATCGTGACGCCGTCGGGCTCGTGCGCGGCGATGATCGTGCATGGTTACCTGGACCTGTTCCGCGACGATCCGCCCAACCGCGCGCGCGCCAAAGCGCTGGCCGCGCGCACGTTCGAGTTGTCGCAGTTCCTGCTGGATGAGCTGCGGCTCGCGCCCGACCAGGTGGCCGGCGCCAGCCCTTTTCGAGGCCGGGTAGCCTATCACCCCTCGTGCCATCTGTTGCGCGGCTTGGGTGTCAGGCAGGCGCCTGAGCGGCTTCTCGCGGCGGTGCCGGGGGTTGAGCTCAGGCCGCTGCCGCAGGCGGCCGAGTGCTGCGGCTTCGGGGGGCTGTTTGCCGTCAAGTACGGCGATCTGTCGGCTGCCATGCTCGACAACAAGCTGGCCGGCGTGCGGGCCAGCGACGCTGAGACGCTGGTGAGCGCCGACATGAGCTGCCTGCTGCACTTGCAGGGTGGGCTGCGGCGAGATGGTTCCACGGTGCGGTGCCTGCACCTGGCACAGGTCCTGGCGCCGGCTGAATGAGGTCGACAAGGTGACGACGGATCCGCCTCGCACTGCTGGGCAAAGCCACGGCGCCTTCAAGGCGCGCATCGCCACAGCGTTGCGCAATCCGATTCTGCAAGTGGCGCTGGACCGCAATCACGAACGCCGGGTAGCAGGTCGTGACCTGGCGTTTGCGGCGCTGCCAGCCGCCGAGGCGACCCGCGATCGTGGGCGTGCCATTCGGCTCGAAACTCTGTCGCACCTCGACTGCTACCTGGAGCGGTTCGCGGCGAGCGTGGAGCGTAACGGCGGCCGGGTGCATTGGGCGGCCGACGCGGCCGAGGCACAGCAGATTATCCTGGATCTGGTCCAGGCGGCCGCCGGCCGCCGGCCGCCTGGGCGCACCACCCCGCTGCTGGTGGCCAAGTCGAAGTCGATGATGAGCGAGGAAATTGAGCTCAACCACGCGCTAGAGGCCGAGGGTATCCGTGTGGTCGAGACTGACTTGGGCGAGTTCATCGTGCAGCTCCGCGGCGAGCCGCCGGCGCACCTGATCACGCCGGCGGTACATCTGCGGCGGGAGGAGGTTTCGGCGCTGTTCGCCGAGCGGTTTGGGATGGCGCCGACGCTCGACGTGGCCCACATGACAGCCTTGGCGCGTGCCGAGCTGCGGCGCGTCTTCTTCAGCGCCGATGTGGGCATTTCGGGCGTCAACTTTGGCGTGGCCGAGACGGGGACACTGGCCCTTATCACGAATGAGGGGAACGGCCGGCTGTGCACGACGGTGCCGCCGGTACACATTGCCTTGATGGGCCTGGAACGGCTGGTGCCCACGCTGGCCGACCTGGAAGTGATGCTGCGTTTGCTGCCGCGCTCGGCCACTGCTCAGAAGATCACGTCCTATGTCTCACTATTGAGCGGGCCGCGCCGCGCCTTCGAGCCTGACGGGCCCGAAGAGCTGCACGTGGTGCTGGTCGATAACGGCCGCGCGCGCATGTTGGGCGGCGCGTTGGCCGAGGCGCTACTGTGTATTCGCTGCGGGGCCTGCCTCAACGTGTGCCCTGTCTTCACCGAGATCGGCGGCCATGCCTACGGGTCACCCTACGGCGGGCCGATTGGGTCGGTGGTCTCGGCGGGGCTGTTCGGCAGCGACTTCAGCGAACTGGCCAACGCCAGCACCTTGTGTGGCGCGTGCCGCGACATCTGCCCGGTGCGCATCGATATCCCGACGATGTTGTTGGTCGTGCGCGGTCAGCACGTGGCGGCCGGCCTACCGCCAGCCTGGCTGAGGCTGGGCCTGAGAGCGTGGGAATGGGTAATGGCCCAGCCGGGTCGCTATCGGCTGGCGCAGCGCGCTGCCGCCCTGGCCACGGGCTTGCTGGGCCGCGGCAATTGGGTGCGGCGGCTGCCGCCGCCATTGAACGCCTGGACTGACCGGCGCGACTTTCCAGCGTTCGCGGCGCGACCCTTCCGCGACCGCTGGAAGATCCGGGCTGCCGGCAAGGCCAAGAGCGACTAGCCATGCCTCCGTCGCGTAATTTCATCCTGGGGAAGATCCGCCAGGCGCTGAAGACGGGCAGCCATCTGGCGCCATCGCCGGCGGTGCTGCCCGATGCCGTTTCCGGCCTGGCACAAGCCGATGCCGCCTCGCAGGTGTCGCGCTTTGCGACCGAGCTACAGACACTTGGCGGGAGCTTTCAGACGCTGCCACAAGCGCAGGCAGGCAGCTGGCTGGCACAGTGCCTGCAGCAGCGCGGTGTGAACGAAGTACTGGCTTGGGAGCAGCCTGCCCTGCCTGTGCCTGGCCTGCTGGACGCCCTGCGCGAGCGCGGGGTGAAGGTCGTGGGCGAGGCTCTGCCGGCTGCCGAGCCGGGGCGAAGCGCAATGCTGGCTCACTGGGAGACGATCAAGGTGGGGATCACGGGGGTCGATGCCGTGTTCGCCGAGACAGGTAGCCTGGCGTTACGCGCCGGCCCGGGCCGTCCGCGCCTGGCCTCGCTGTCGGTAGAGACTCACGTGGCGTTTTTCACGGCTGACCATGTCTACGCTTCGTGGGCGGCCTGGCTGGCGAGGGGCGGCGCGGCCGCCAGCGGCGAGGCCCTGGCGGCCGCCAGCAACCTGACCCTGATTACGGGCCCAAGCCGCACTGCCGATATCGAGATGACCCTGACCGTGGGGGTCCATGGGCCGCGCGAGGTCGTGGCCGTGCTGGTCACCTAATGACTGCCGCCGCGCAGCATCTGGAACGGCATGAGCGAGCAGGCGCCAACCAACCACTACTTTTACCCGAACCGCATGGGGCGCATTATCTTGCACTCCATGCGGCAAGAGTTGGGCCCGCAGCGGCTGCTGGAAGTCCTGCGGGTAGCGGGCCACGAGCGGCTGCTGTCAACGATGCCGCTGGGGAATTTCGAAAAGCGCTTTCCGTTCCAAACCGTCAGCGATCTTCAGGCCGCCACGGAGGGCGTGTTCGGCCCGCGCGGAGGCCGCCAGCTCAACCTGCGGATCGGGCGCGGCACGCTGGAATTGGGTCTGAAAGGTTTCGATCCGATCCTGGGGATCGCCGATCTGCCCATGCGGCTGATGCCGCTGGGAATGAAGTTCCGCGTTGGGTTGGATGTGTTCGCCCGGGTATTCAACCAATTCAGCGACCAGATCGTCAAACTCTCGGAGACCGAAACCCATCACCTGTGGATCATCGAACGATGCCCGGTCTGCTGGCAGCGCCATACCGGCGAGCCCTGCTGCCAGCTCGCCGGCGGCCTGCTCGAGGAAGCTATCTTCTGGGGCACGGGCGGCCGCCGCTTTCGGGTTGTCGAGACCCAATGCCGAGCTGCCGGCGGACCCAATTGCACGTTTGCCATCGACAAACACCCGCTTGACTAGATCGTATCAGCTCACACCCGCAAACAGGTCGTGCTCGCGCGTGGCGCGGGCCGGCGGCTCTGGGTAGGCGCGCATGAACGTTTCGCGCTGCGGGACGAACCGGTTCAGCAGGGTGAATATCCGGGGCGACCCGGCGCCGCTGCCTAACTGGCTACGATGACATTCCGCCGCGGCGAGCTTGGCCCTGGCAGCTGGCCCGCCGACGTCGATGACGGTATGCACGGGGAAGTCCTCGGTCGTCAGGCTAACCAGGTCGATGTCGTGATTGATGCCGAACCGGCGCGGATCGCGACCCATGAGCGGCAGCAGGCGCACGGCCAGCTTCAGGAGCGTTCGGGTGAAGACGGAGTAGTACAGCTTCTGGGGCTGGTAGACCGGGCCGGCCTGGGGATACTGGCTGGCGTCGCCGGCCGCGTGGAAGGCCCTCGTAGCAGCCTGGTACATAGCGATATGGTCGGGGTGACGGTAGCCGCCAATCGGGTCGAAGGTGATTACGACTTGTGGCTGCAGCCGTCGCAGCACGGCGACCACCCGGCCGGTTACCTCATCGAGTGGCGCCGCCGCCAGCGCGCCGGGTGCGTGATTGTCAGGCGAGCCTGGCATACCTGAGTCTCGATAGCCCAAGTAGAGCACATCGGCCAGGCCCAGCACCTGGGCCGCACACATCAGTTCGGCCCAGCGCATATCACCTGGGCTTTGGTGGCCGGCCAGGTGCTCGGGCGATGCCTCGCCCACCTCGCCGCGCGTAGCGCAGGCATAGTAGGTCCGAACTCCCGCCTGAGCGTATCTGGCCAGAGTGCCGCCAATCCCGAACGATTCATCGTCGGGGTGCGCCCCAACAAAGATCAATGTGTGTTCAGCAGTCATATGCTAAGCCCGTGACCGGCGCTGGCCGGTGAGCCGGCCGTCGCGCGTGGGATCAATGACAGCTCCAAGGCCCCAGGGCAGGGGGCAGCCAGCCGGCTGGCAGGCGCGTGCTAGAATAGCACCGTTGGTCCGGCGCGCGGCTGCCTCAGCCGCGCGCAGTTCAGGAGCGATCGAGTCGGATTATGGAACGCATTACGTGGAAGAAGATCATCCGCAGCTGGTGGGGCCGTTCCCTGGCCGGCGCCTTTGTCGGCGGGCTGTTAGTAGCTTTCTCGGGCCTTGACCAGCCGGCCGTCTTTATCCTGGGCATGTTAGTTGGCGCTGTGGCGCTCTTCCTTCTGGGACGTTGGGAATAGGCGCTTTGGCCAGCCCGGCTACCAATCTCCGAGCACCGCCTCCAACTCCTCCGGCGTGCCCACAGCCTTGCCCCGAGCACTCCCGTTGATACGCTTGAGCAGACTGGTCAACACGTCTTTTGGGCCTAGCTCGACAAAGCTGGTCAAGCCCTGGGCCAGCATGTAGCGCACTGAGTCAGTCCAGCGCACCGGAGACGTCAATTGGGCGGGCAGCTCACGGCGTAGCTCATTGGGGTCGCTCACTGCCGTGGCAGTGATGTTGCTGACGATGGGGGGCAGTGGGCCGATGAGTGGCACGGCTTCCACCGTCTGCGTGAACTCAGACACGATCGACTGCATCAGCGGGGAGTGGGCGGCGATGGACACCGGTAGGCGCCGGGTTCGCTTGGCGCCGCGACCCTTGGCGAGCTCAGCGGCCTTGTCGAGTGCGGCGCAATCGCCCGATAGGACCACCTGGCCAGGGCAATTGTCGTTGGCTATTTGCACAATGCCACCAGTCTGTGCGCTCGCCTGGCCGCAGATGCCCACCAGGGCCGCCGCATCCAGCCCAAGAATGGCCGTCATCCCACCCGGGGCGCGCTCACCCGCCGCCTTCATGAGCTCGCCGCGCTTGCGCACGAGCATCAGCCCATCCTCTAATTCCATGGCGCCGGCCGCTACCAAGGCGGTGATCTCACCCAGCGAGTGGCCGGCTAGCAGCCTGGGCGTGAAGTCTCCCAGGCGCTCGTGCAATGCCCTCAGCGCCGCGATCGAGCATGTGAGCAGCGCAGGCTGGGCGTTGAGAGTATCGTTGAGTTCCGCTTCCGGCCCTTCCCAGCACAAGCGCGTCAGGCCGAACCCAAGCACATCGTCAGCCGCGGCAAACACCTCGTGCGCGGCGGGCGAATGCTGGACCAGGTCACGGCCCATGCCCACAAACTGCGAACCCTGGCCGGGAAAGACGAAGGCGGTAGCAGCGGCAGTGAGGGACATGGCGGTTTTGTATGTGGGGCTGCGCGAGGTGATCTGCCGGCGATGAGAAGGCACGGGTAACGGCCTTTACGCTCGGCAAGCGGCGTGCATCGGGCGCGGGTAAGCTGGCCTGAGCTCAGGCTCCGTATCCCGCGCGCTCCCGCTGGTCTTAGCCTTTTTCTGGCTTCTTGACAGCGATGACTTCCTTACCCTCGTAGTGGCCGCAGTTGGCGCAGACGGTGTGCTGCGGGCGCAGTTCGCCGCAGTTGCGGCAGGTGACTAGAGCGATGGGGGTCAGGGCATCGTGAGCGCGCCGGCGATCGCGACGCCCCTTCGAGTGTTTTCGTTTCGGATGCGGCGGCATGATCGTTCCTTCTGCCTCTTTGAGGCACGTCCCCTGCAAGGCGCACAGTAATGCCTGCCGAGACTGCCGGCAGGCAACGAAGGCGATTATAAGGGCGGGGAACAGACCTGTCAAGGCGAGAGCGCGCTTCGCGCTTGGGCCTCTATCCGGCGACCTCGGGAACGCCCGCGTCGGCGCGCAGCTTGGCAATGCCGTTGCGAGCCTGCGTCAGAGACCTGACCAGCTCGGCTTCGAGCTTGGTGAGCACGTCGAGCGTGTATTCATCGGCTTCCGCGCGGATTTGGGCCGTGTCAGCCCGGGCCGCCTGGATGATCTGCTCGGCCTTGGCCTGGGCCTGCTGGACCAATGTCTCGCGGCTGAGGAGCTGCTCGCTCTTTTCCTTAGCCAGTTGCACGGTACGGGCGGCCTCCTCCTGTGCCTGGGCCAAGATGCGATCGCGCTGCGCCAGCACCTGCTGCGACTTCTTGACCTCTTCAGGGATGGAGACCCGCATCTGGTCGATAATCTCCAACACCCGGTCCTCATCTACCATTAGCTTGTGGCTCAAGGGGATGGCCGTGCCGGCGTTGAAGATCTCTTCCAAGCGGTCAACCAGATGCAGTATGTCCATATTGCCCTCCCCCAAAGGGGACCGTGCAGCGGATCACGTTAAAGCCATAAGATACACGAATTGCGGCCGGAACGCAATTCAGTCCCTCAGAGACGTCAGGGGCACGACCCGGGCACCGTCCTCGCCTAATTCGCTAAAGCGGCGCTTCATAGCGGCCTCCACGTGGGGCGGCACCATGGAGCTAACGTCGCCACCCAGGGAGGCGATTTCGCGCACCGAGGTCGAGCTGAGGAAGGTGTGCTGCTCGCTGGTGATGAACGGCACGGTTTCAATTTCGGGCACCAGGCGATGGTTGGCCAGGGCCATGCGGAACTCGTGCTCGAAGTCGGAAAACACTCGCAGGCCGCGGACCATCACCTGCGCGCCGACCGTGTGGCAGAAGTCAACGGTCAGACCGCTGTAGCCCGTCACGCTGACGTTGGTCAGACCCATGCACGCCACCGAAATGCGCACCAACTCCAGGCGCTCGTCGGGGGTAAACAACAAGGACTTGAGCGGCCTGTCGTAAACCGCAATGAGCAGTTCATCGAACAGGTTGGCGGCGCGCCGGGCGATATCTTCGTGACCGAAATGGATCGGGTCGAACGTGCCCGGGTAGACAGCTCTTATCTTCAAGATGTTCTCCTCGCCTGGCGGAGTGCGCCTCACAATAAAGATCGTATCAGGTGCGCTTAGCTGGCGTCGCCGGCGCCTGGCGCCCAAAACTCAGCCAACCGGCTGGCCAACAACTGGCACTCGGGCGCTTGCAATTCAGGATCGCGCTCGAAGATCTGGCGGGCGATACGCCGGGCCTTTTCGATAGTAGCCAGGTCGCTGAGCCGCGCCATGCGCAGCGCGGCAAATCCAGACTGCCGCGTGCCCAGGAAATCACCCGGACCGCGGAACTCCAGGTCTTTCTCAGCCAGGAAGAAGCCGTCCTGTGATTGCTCCAGGACATGCAGACGCTGGTCGGTGCTGGCGGTGGGCACATCCGACACCAGCAGACAGAACGAGGCGTGTTCGCCGCGGCCAACCCGACCGCGAAACTGGTGGAGCTGAGCCAGTCCAAACCGGTTGGCGCCTTCGATCAAAATCACTGTAGCGTTTGGCACGTCGACACCCACCTCGACCACCGAAGTCGAGACCAGGACGTGATACTCCCCGGTCCGGAAGGCGGCCATCACGACATCCTTTTCGTCGGGCCGCATGCGGCCGTGCAGCAAACCGAGTTTGTAGTCGGCAAAAACGTTGGCCTGTAGGCGTTCGTGCTCGGCGACGGCGGCCTTGGCGTCGAGCTTGTCCGATTCTTCCACCAGCGGAAAGATCACGAAGGCCTGCCGTCCCTGCTGGAGCTGGTTACGGATAAAGGCGTAGCCGCGCTCGCGCTCCTGGGCGCGCAGGAGGTGGGTGCGGATCGGCTTGCGCCCAGGCGGCATCTCGTCCAGCAGGGTCAGGTCCAGGTCGCCATATACCGTGAGGGCCAGTGAGCGCGGGATGGGCGTGGCCGTCATGACCAGCAGGTGCGGGTTGCCGCCTTTAGCGCGCAGCGCTGCCCGCTGGGCCACTCCGAACCGGTGCTGCTCATCCACAATGACCAGCCCCAGGTTGGCAAACTCCACCGGGCCTTCTATCAGCGCATGGGTCCCGACGACGGCCTTGACTTCGCCCGAGCGCAGGGCGGCATACACCTCCTGCTTTTCCAGGGCCGACAGCGCGCTCTGCAGCAGGCGCACGCTGCGCCGAGCGGCTTCGGGGCCGCCAACGACGGGGGCCAGCAACTGCAGCAAGGTACGATGGTGCTGCTCGGCCAGGATGCTGGTCGGCGCCATTAGCGCGGCCTGCGCGCCCGCCTCAATCGCCACCGCCATGGCGCAGGCGGCCACGGCGGTCTTGCCTGAGCCCACATCGCCCTGGAGCAGCCGGTTCATGGGCACGTCACGGGCCATATCGGTGCGGATTTCATCCAGAGCACGCTGCTGAGCGCCCGTGAGTGGGTATGGCAGGGTGACCAAGAAATCGCTCAGCCACTCGTCGGATACCACCTGGGGCTCTCCATTGTGCGCCTGCCATTCGCGGCGCTGCCGCAGCGCACCCAGTTGAAGCAACAGCAGCTCATCGAAGGCGAGCCGGTGCTGGGCCTCGGCCAGCCGCTCCTGGCTGTCGGGAAAGTGGATTTGCCCGAGCGCATCGGCGTAACGCATGACAGCGGCTGCCTCGACCAGTGTCGGCGGCAGCGGGTCGGGCTGCCGGGGCGCCCAAAACTGAACGACCTGCGACGTCATCTTGCGAATGGTCTTCAGGGACAGGTCGGTCGTTCTGCGATAGACCGGCACAATCCGGCCCGTACTGAGCAATTCGCGATCGACGTCTTCCCATTCGTCAGGCCGGATGGTCAGGCGGCCCAGATACTGATCAATGCGGCCGGAAATCACAATCTGCCGGCCGGGGGTCAACTGCTTGACCAGGCGTTCCTGGTTGAAGAAGGTGGCCTCCAGCGCGCCGGTGCCATCGGACAGGACGACCTTGAGCAACTTTTGGCGTCCACCACGGATGGGGCGAAGCTTCGCCTCCCACACCGTGGCAATGACGCTGCACTCTTCGCCATATTCCAGGCGGTTGATCGTCTTCATTTGCGAATAATCGTCGTATCGGCGCGGGAAATACATCAGCACATCGCGCAGCCGGGTCAGGCCCAGCCGGGCGTACAGCGCCGCTGTCTCGGGTCCAACGCCTCGCAGCACGGTGAGGGGCGCCTCGAGGCCGGCATTGGCATCTAAAGGCGTGTCGGCCCGCAGCGGGCGCGGCGCGCTGGGCCGACGCGGGCGCGGATCGACCGGCTGCTCACTGCCGAAGTCGACGTCGGCCCGGCGCCCCCGCGGTTGCGGCGCAGCCTGCGGCCTAGCCGGTTTGCTCCCTTTGGCTGGACGCGAGTGGGGGGGCTGCGTTTGGACGGTTGGCTGTGATGTCGCCGGGGCCGTCGGCACACCGGCCGGTGGATGGTCGCGCCCTGCCGGCCAACCGGTGTTGGTAGTAGAAGGATTCGCGCGCCTGGCCTCGGGCGGCGGCGGCGCCACAGCAGAGCGCTCTGGTCGCGCTGCCTCGGTGGGGCGCGTGGGCGGGTGAGAAGCAGGGCGCTCGCCAGGCTCAGGTGGCGCCGCCGCGCGCTGTGGCGCGGCGGCGCGGGCAGCATCGCGCACCATTTGAAGCATCACCTGGATGGCGGCGGGCCGGTCTTCGGCGCTGAGGTCCGGATAGATCCTGATCTTGGCCGCCATGGCCTCAATAAAAGCCGGGTCAAGGCCCGTGCGACGCGCGTTCGGCTCCCAAAACACCAACATCTTGGGCAGACCGCCAATCACGGCTTGGTTCTGGTATCCGTTCGTGGTCTCAAGCGAGACGATCTTCTGCAATTGGTCGAGTGCAGGTTGCATAAGGATGATTTTACCCCGAAAGGGATTGGCAACAAGGTCCGATTGCCAGGGGGTCAGCGCGCTGGACAGCAGCACGCTGGCTGGACTGGGGCTCGAGCGGAACCTGCCGCCCAAGTATGTGCCAGTTGGGCTAATCCGCGGTCAAGGCGGCCAGCCCGAGCGTCCCCGGTCCAACGTGCGCCGCGAGGATTGACGTGGCTTCGACCACGACCGGCGGTTCCGCCGCTCGCGGGGCAAGTTGGGCGGCGAGCGCCTGGGCGTCTGCCAGGGCGGCGGTGTGCACGACGGCCAGGCGTTCGAGCGGGCCGAGAGCCTCGATGTGCGCGACGAGGCTGTCACGGGCCTTTTCGCGCGTTCGCACCCGGCCCAGCGCCCGGACTTCGCCATTGGCTATTTCAATCAGGGGCTTAATCTGCAAGAGTTCGCCCATCAAAGTTGTTAGGCTGCTGGCCCGGCCGCTGCGGCGCAAATACTCTACCGTGTCCAGCGCGGCCATCAGCCGCACCCTGCGCTGCACAGAGCGCACGATGTCCAGCACCGCCTCTAGGCCGGCTCCGGCCGTGGCGGCCTCCGCCGCAGCAAGCACCTGCCAGCCCTGGCCCATCGATACAGATGCCGAATCAATCACAGTCACGCGCCCGCCAAAGGACTCAGCCGCCAGCCGGGCGGCGTTGTAGACCGCGCTGAGTTTGCTGGCCAGATTGATCGATACGACCAAAGCGTCGCCGCAAGCGCGGAAGACCGCCTCGAAGTCGCCGGTCGAAGGCGCGGCTGACGTCGGCGGTTGTTTCAACGTAGGGAGACGTTCGTAGAATTCGGTGCGGCTGATGTCGACGCCCTCCCGGTACGAACGGCCGTCCAGGTTTAGTAGGGAGGGCACGACCCCAATGGCGTGTTGCGCCGCCAGGGCGGCGGGAAGGTCGGCGTTTGAGTCCGTTACGATGCGTACAGCAGGAGGCACGGATGAGCGCCCGCTCCGCGTTAGCCCTTGGCCCGGCGTGAGCGCAGCTCTTCGTCGCGCTGCCGAGCGGCATAAGCCGGCGGGGCCTCGGGTTCGCCTTCGCCCTCAAACACCACTACGCCCATCGCATGCGGGCCAACGATAGTGCCCAGGCTGGGGCTATAGACGAAGACTGGCCAACTGCGGCCCGGGAATTCCAAGGCCAGGCGTTCCAGGAGGAGGCGCGTGTCATCCGTGTGGCTGAGGCCGCTCTGCAAAATGGCCAGATGTTCGATGTTGGAGAACTCGGCCACAAACTCAACCAGCTTCTCCACAGCCTGCTGGCGGTTGCGCACCTTTTCCATGGGCACGATGTCGCCATCCTCCAGCGTCAGAAACGGCTTGATGCCCAGCATCGAGCCGAGCACCGCTTGGGCCTTGCCGATACGCTTGGCCTTGGCCAGGAACTCCATCGTCTCGATGAAGAAGACGGCATACAGGCGCGGCACCATACCGCGGACGATGCGGACGATGTCTTCCTGCGAGGCGCCCCGCGCGGCGGCCAGCGCGGCTTGTTCCACGAGCAGACCCAGACCAAAAGAAGTAGTCAGCGAGTCGATGAGATGGATCTTGCAGCGACCGAGCACCTCATCGGCACCCAAGCGCGCGTTGTGCAGGGTGCGGCTGAGCTTGCTCGACACGTGGATCGAGAGGATGTCGCCGTTTCCGCGGCAGGCCTGCTCGTACACGGCCGCGAACTGGCGAGGCGTGGGCGCCAGGGCCGTTGGGATTGGGCCGCCGGCCGCCACGCGCTGAAAAAAGCGCTCGGCGTCGATGTCCTTGCCTTCGAGCAAGTCTTGCTGGCCAAATTGGATGGTCAGCGGCACCACGGTGACACCATGCTTGGCCGGGAAATCCGGGTCCATGAAGTGAGCTGTGCTGTCGGTAACGATACGAACGGTAGGCATAGGTGGGGTACCAGCAAAGGTGTTGTCGGCGAGTTACTCGATCGAAAAGATGTAGTGATAATGAGGCTGACCGCCGGCGTGCAACTCAACGGTCAAATTGGGATAATCCGTCCTGACCTGGGCGGCCATCGCGGTAGCCGCCTCGGCGCTGACATCGGCGCCGTAATAGAAGGTGGCCAGCTCGTGTTGGCTGGCCTGCATTTCCTCCAGCAGCGCCAACACCACCGCGGCCAGCGCATCGCCCGCCGCCTTGAGTTGCGTGTTGTGCAGGCCGACGAATTGGCCCTCCTGGATAGCGACGCCGGCCACGTTCGCGCTGCGGCTGGAGGTGGTCACTTCGCCGGTCTGGACCGCGGCCAAAGCTCGCTCCATGCACGCCTGCACGGTCTCCAGGTCGCCATCGGGGACCAGGTTCAGCAGAGCGGCGATGCCCTGCGGCACTGTCCGGGTCGGCACCACGCGAACCTGCTTGACTGTCATCTCGGCGGCCTGGATGGCGGCTGAGATGATGTTCTTGTTGTTCGGCAGCACGATCACGCGGTCGGTGGGAACGTCGCCGATCGCCTGCAGGATGTCCTGAGTGGAGGGGTTCATGGTCTGCCCCCCGCTGACAATCGCAGCCGCGCCTAGAGAGGCCATGACGCGCGAAAGGCCCAGGCCGGGGGAGACCGCTACCACGGCCAACTGCCCCGGCTTGACGGCCGACAGCGGCAGGGCTTCGGCGCCACCCGCTGGGGCCCGAGTGTCGTTCATCTGGTCAAGCAGGTTCTCCATGTGCACCTTGACCACGGTGCCCAGCTCTTCGGCCAACTCAATGGGCTCATGGCGACGGGTCCGCAACAGGTGCACGTGGACGCGGTACAGACCTTCGCCTTCCCCGACCTGGATGGAGGCGCCGATCTGCTCTAACCGCCTGTAGAGCGTAGGCAAGTGCAGCACGCCTCGCGGCCGAAAATCGAGCACAACTTCCCATTCCTGGCCGGGCTCGGCCGCGTCCAGGGCAGCGCCGACCGCGGCCAGGTCCAGCGGCACAATCTCCGCCACTTCAGCAATGTCCAGGGGTTGGGCGCGCAAGTGCCGCAGCATGCCATCGAGGAGCAGGGCCAGGCCCTTGCCCCCCGCGTCAACCACGCCGGCCTGCTTCAAGAGCGGCATCTGCTCGGGCGTGCGCGCCACCGCTTCCGCAGCAGCTTTGGCGCAGACAGCCAGAAGTTGGCGCAAGTCGCGCTGCTCCGGCTCGCCTGCCACGGCCTGCTCGGCCGCGGTGGCAATGTCCTTAATGACCGTCAGGATAGTGCCTTCTACCGGTTTGACCACGCCGCGGTAAGCCGTCTCGCAGGCAGTGCCCAGCGCATGGACCAGGAGGTCGGCGTCGAAGGCCTCGGCGTTGCCCAACCCGCGTGCGAACCCGCGCCAGATCTGAGAAAGGATCACACCTGAGTTGCCGCGGGCGCCCATCAGCGCGCCCTGCGCAATAGCATGCGCCACTTTGCTGACGTTCAGCTCGCGGCTGCCCTTGATCTCGCGGAAGGCGGCTTGCATGGTCAGCAACATGTTCGTTCCCGTGTCGCCGTCGGGCACGGGAAAGACATTGAGGGCGTTGACGGCCTTGTGATTGGTCTCCAGCCAGATTAGCGCGGCCAGGGTGAGGTGGTTGAGTCCCAGGCCGTCACAGCGAGGCAATTGAGCAGCCAGCCGGATCTGGCGCACAGACCGCTGCGCCTCGGCATCGTGACTTTTCGTCATCAGTCTCTCTTGCCTCAGCTCAGGCATCAGGAGTGCTAACGCGCAGTCCCTGGACGTGCACATTGATATCACCAATCGCAGCACCCAAGGCGCGCTCCACGTAGAAGCGCACGGTATTGGCCACGCTGTTGGTGACTGATGAAATCCGCGTGCCATACTCGACAATAACGTACACGTCTATCGAAATCTCATCGCCCTCCACGCGCACGTCGATGCCGTGCCGCGGATCGCGAGTGAGGCGGTTGGTCAGGCCATCGACCACGTTTTTTGCCGCCATGCCCACGACACCGTACGATTGCAGAACGGCCTGGCTGGCGATGGTGGCAATCGCAGCGGGCGAGATCTCGATGTTGCCCAGCGGGTTAGTGTCCTCAGGCATGCGGCCTTCCCGGGGTTGATAGAAGCGCCAGCTTATGGTACGATCACACTCGAAGTCGCTTCGGCTTCAGTGGCGAACCACGCTGTGGTTCGCTGTTCATTGTCTCAGCCTGCCTCGTAGTCCAGTGCAGCAAAGGATTTCACTGCCATGGCCAAGTGTGCAAATTGCGGCAAGGTTCCGGTAGTTGGGCGAAACGTCTCATATGCCAAGAACCGCACTCCGCGCCTCTTCCGTCCCAACCTTCAGAAGACATCCGTCTACGATCCAAAGACCGGCCGGATGGTCCAGAAGACGCTGTGCGCAAAGTGCATCCGGACGTTGGGGAAGGTCAAGGCCTAACGGGCAAGGGTGAACTGGCCAGTTCCCGGCATGGGCACTGCGGCCAATTGGCGTCCACCGCTAATTGCCGGCGCTCTCCCTGATCCTGCCAATCGCTTCTCCAATCCCCACATTTGCCTTGAAAATCGCGCTGGCCGCCACCAGAACGGTGGCGCCAGCGGCAATGACCAACGGCGCCGTCTCGGCGTCAATGCCGCCATCAACCTGAATCTCGACGCCGCCCTCGGGCCGGGCCGCCGCGATCATCTGTCGGAGCTGTCTGATCTTGGGCAGCACGCTGGCGATGAACTTTTGCCCCGAGAAGCCGGGGTTGACGGTCATGGCGAGCAGAAGATCGACTTCGCTCAGCACCTCGCTGACCGCCGCGGCGGGCGTGCCCGGGTTTAGCGCCACCCCCGCGGCTTTGTCTAACTGCTTGATCTGCTGAACCGTGCGGTGCAAGTGCGGGCAGGCCTCCAAATGCACCGTCAGCCGGTCTGCGCCAGCGCGCGCAAACGCCGCAAGATAGCGCTCGGGCGCCGTAATCATGAGATGCACGTCCAGCGGGAGCCGGGTGGCCCTACGGGCGGCCTCAACGATGACGGGTCCCAGCGAGATATTCGGCACAAAGTGGCCGTCCATCACATCTATGTGGATCCAATCTGCCCCGGCGGCTTCACATTCGGCAATTTGCGCGCCGAGCTGCGTGAAGTCGGCTGATAGGATAGACGGCGCTACTTTCATGGCGGCGTCATGATACCCGACGTAATGATGGAAATCAAGGCTTGCGCGGGAGATG
>JADLEU010000322.1 GCA_020845955.1 Anaerolineales bacterium | reverse complement strand
GGCCGAGCAACTCCGCGGCGCCCCAGCCCAGGCCAAGGGCCGGCAGGCGCACCGTGGTCAGGGGAGGATCGATAAAGGCCGACAGCAGGATGTCGTCAAAGCCGACCACCGCCACATCGCGCGGCACGCGCAGGCCGTGCCGGCGCAGAGTCTGCAGCGCGCCCAGCGCCACCGTATCGGAAGCCACAAAGACGGCCGTGGGAGCCGGGCGGGCCTGCAGGAGTTCCGCCATGGCGGTAGCGCCGCTTTGCGGTGTGAAACTGCCGTAGCGCACCAGCGCCTCGTCGTAGGCGATGCCGGCCGCCTCCACGGCGCCGCGGTACCCCGCCAGCCGCTCGGTGCTGGCCGTGTAGACCGGCGGCGCGTTCGTAATCAGCGCGATCTGCCGGTGCCCCAGCGCCAGCAGGTGGTTCGTGGCCAGCTCGGCGCCGCCGCGGTTATTGACGTCGACAAACGGGATGCTCGTGCCCGGCAGTTGGCCCAGCAGCACGACCTGAGCGCCCTGGGCGTAGATCCGCAGCAATTCTTCGTCGTCTGAGCGCGGGCCAGACAGGACGATGCCGTCCACGTGGCGCTCGCGCAGCAGGCGGGTATAGCCCCCGCTGGCATCGTCGGGGGCGATGGTCTCAAACAAGACTTTGTTGCCTTGCGCTGCCGCCGCCCGCGAAAAGCCGTCCAGCACGGTCGGCACAAAACGATCCGCGAAAGCCTGGTCGGGGCTCTGGCGCAGGACAAACCCTACCACCTGGGTCCGGCCGGTCACCATCCGGCGGGCGGTCGCGTCGGGGTGATAATCGAGCTCGCGGGCCGCGGCCAAGACGAGGCGCCGTGTTTCCTCGCTAATGCGGATTCCGGGGACGTTATTTAGGACGAAGGAAACGGTGGTGCGCGAGACACCTGCCCGTTCGGCTACTTCTCTCGCGGTTGCGCGCTTTGCCATGGTCCTGTAACACGTTCGTAACCTTATGTTTGATAAACTGTGTTACTAACACGTGTTATCAACGCCCATATCCTAAGCGCAATGTGGGTGGGCCGTCAAGTAGAAAGTTCGTGCTCTTTCTCCTTGGTTTCGGCGACCGCCATTTCAATAAACAGCGCCGACGACCATCCAAAGGTCGAGGCGGCCTTAGGCGGGCCATCGCCCGTCTCGGGTTGATAGTATTCGTAGATGTCCTTGTCACCCAGGATCATCTCGAGCGTCCGCCGGCGCAGTTCGCGCGCCAGCTCGGCGTAACCAGCGCGCTGCAGCCCTTCGATCAGCAGGTAGTTGACGTTGACCCAGGTCGGTCCCCGCCACATGGTTAGCGACTCGTATTTGGCATCGTCCAGCGCCACCGTCGGCACCGGATAACGCGGCCAGAAGGACCGCTCGTCGGTCAGGTGGGCGACCAGCCGCCGGCTGACCTCGGGCGGCA
This sequence comes from Anaerolineales bacterium, assembly GCA_020845955.1. Lineage (GTDB taxonomy): Bacteria > Chloroflexota > Anaerolineae > Anaerolineales > UBA6663 > JADLEU01. Next base: position 9,376 of record JADLEU010000322.1, on the reverse strand, counting down.
TGCGGCCCGTGATCAGGGGGAACAGGTTGAACGGTGTGCGCACGTTCACGCGCGCTCGGCTGGGCGGGCGCGACGCCCAGAACAACCCCGCCTGTGGGTCCCACATCTCGCGCAGCATCCGATCCGCCATGGTCTGGGCCCGCCCGGCCCACAATTCGGCCTCTGCCGCGGCTCCGATCACCTGCGCCATGCGGCCCAGCGCCTCCTGCTGCAGACACAGGTAAGTGTTCAGGTCGGGAGATTCGACCGGCATGCCCTCATCCCAGAGCGGGCTGTCATCCAGACCTGATGAAAAGGGGTGCTGATATTCGCACAGGCCGTTGTTGTCGGTGTCATTCTGCGCGAACCACCAGTTGTTGGACCGGACCACGGGTTCGTAGATTTCGTCGATAAACTCGCGGTCGCCGTCGGCCTCATATAACTTCCAGGCTGCCCAGGCCAGCAGCGGCGGCTTGGTCACGTCGGCCTCGATCGGGTACGTCAGGCGGGTCACCGTGCCTTCGTCGTGAATGGCGTCGGGGATCATGCCATCCTCGCGCTGATGATCGAGCACGATCCGGATTTGGTCCTTGGCCAGGTGCATGTCCATGTGGCGGTAGGCCAGGGCATGAAAATAGGCATCCCACTGCCAGACGCCCACGTAGAACAGCTTCGACGGCGTCATCGCTTCGCGGGTGGTGTAGAAGCGCGTCGAGATCAGGCCCGCGCGCATGATCCACCAGGCGTAGTAATACTGGGCCTGCAGCGCCGGGCTCACCGGCGGCGCGGCTTCAAACCAGGCGTGCCAGCGCCGCGCGGCTGCGTCCAGGGCCGCCCGTGGGTCTGGCACCCAGCGATTGAAGCCCAGGCGCGGTGTGATGTTGAGCAGCAGCGCGCGGCGGCCGTCGTGCGCGCCGAACCCCAGCCGCACCGCCTGGCTGTCGGCCCCGAGCGCCTGCGTGTCGTTGACCAGCAGCGGCGCGTTGGTGGTATAGGCAATATTCCGCCGTATGTCGCCGGTCAGGCGCAGCAAGCCGCCGCGCCGATCTGTCTGGCAGCGGTCCAGGTTGGCTCTAAAGGCCAGGCCGCAGGCCTGGGGCGGCAGCGTCACCAGCAGGGTCTCGCTGTCTACGAAGGCCAGGCAGAAGTCCCCCGCGTCGGTTTCCACATCCACGCGGTGCGGGTAGGTCGTCACTTTGACCGACAGCGGCTGGCCCTCGGCGTTCGTGAATTGCCAGGCGTCGATCAGCGGCGGCCGGTCGCGATAAGCGGCCAGTTGCCCTTCGCGCTTGAACCAGCGTTCGGCCAGCCGCACTGAAAAGTGGCTGTTGTTGCGGAAGACCATCAGCCGCGAGCCGCGGTCGCTGAATGGGACGTGGTGCAGGTCAATCCGGTTCTTCAGCAGCGACAGGTAAGCAGATGGATAATGGCTCAGCATCTCGGACTCCAGGGTCAGGCGAGCGGTTCACGCCGTAAACTATATCAGACCTGGGGTCGCCGGCAACTTTGTGCGCCTGGCGCAGCCCGCCGTTGGCCGGCGAGGGTAAGTCGCGGCCAGGCCTGCCCTGACAGATGGTTGGTGATCAGGTAGAAGTACTGCCTGATTAATGACAACGTCCTGGCTCAGCCCTACAATGGTCCTAGTTGAAGTGGGTATGGTCGCATCCGCCCCGCGGGTTCCCCGCCTGATCCCTGCGCTGTTCGTGACAAACCAATCCCCTGGCGCGTTATGCTTGGTATAGAGAAAAGGAGGCAGCCATGGCAGAGACAAATGGAAACGTAAACAAGGGTCGCCGGGCCAAACCAACCCAGCCGCTGCGCCGGCGTCGGCCGGCTGACTCAGGCCCGCCCCCGGAGGTCCCCACCGAACCGCAGATGCCCGGAACGACCGGCCGGTATCTGGTGCTGATCGACGCCGATAATGTCCGAAAGGGCGTCAACGCGCTGACCCAGGCGACCGGGATGTCCTTCGCCAGTGCGGCCGACTTCGAAGGCGGGGCGATCGATGCCGAGACCCTATCCACGGAGGGCGCCATCGTCTTCGACGAGCTCGCCGTGGCGGTTCTGGACCTCAACCCTGATCAGGTGCCATCGGTCAGCGCGGCGGCCACCGAAGGGAGCGGCATTCTGGCGGTCGAGCCCGAACGGGTGGTCTATGCCATTGATGAGCCCACTGGCCTGCTATTGGCCGACAGCGCCACGACCATCCCGCTCGAGGTTGGCGCTCCGCCCGACGTGCTCATCCCGGCTCCGCCCATGCCCGCCGCCCAGCCGCCGCCGCCGCGCGCCTCGCTGCCGATGGATTTTCTGCTCGGCTATCGCGAGGCGGTCAACCACCTGGTTGACCGGGCGTTGGCCGCGGCCGGGGTGGCCGCGCCAGGCGCCGGGGAGGTCTTTCTCGAGGCCCTTGACCAGAGCTCCCTCACCTGGGGCCTCCAGGTCACTCGGGTCGCCGAAAGCCGCGCCACCGGCCGGGGGGTGCGCGTGGCGGTCCTCGACACCGGCATGGACTTGGGCCACCCGGACTTTGTCGGCCGCAGCATTACCTCCCGTTCCTTTATTCGCTTCGAAGCCGTCCAAGACCTCCACGGCCACGGCACCCACTGCGTCGGCACGGCCTGTGGTCCCAAGCGCCCCGGCCAAATGCCGCGCTACGGCATTGCCTACGAGGCCGAGATCTACGCCGGCAAAGTCCTCAGCAACCGCGGCAGCGGCAGCGACTCCGGCATCCTGGCCGGCATCAACTGGGCCATCAGCCAGAATTGCCGGGTGGTTTCCATGTCGCTGGGCGCGCCCACGGTGGCTGGCCAGGGCTTCTCGCGCATCTTCGAAAGCGTCGCGCGCCGGGCGCTCGCGGCTGGCACGCTCATCGTCGCCGCGGCCGGCAACGAGAGCCAGCGGCCGGGCCTCATCTCGCCGGTCAGCCATCCGGCTAACTGCCCGTCCATCATGGCCGTGGGCGCCTTCGACTCGGCCCTGGTGGTTGCGGCTTTCTCCTGCGGCGGCCTCAACCCTCAGGGCGGCCAGGTGGATATCGCCGCGCCCGGCGTCCAGGTTCGCTCGGCCTGGCCGCGGCCGGTGCTCTATCGCACCATCAGCGGCACCAGCATGGCGACGCCGCACGTGGCCGGCATCGCCGCCCTGCACGCCGAGGCCAATTCTGACGTGCGCGGCGGAGCGCTGGGCTGGCTGCTGCTCCAGAGCGCCAAGCGCGTGGATCTGCCCACGCGCGATGTCGGCGCCGGGCTGGCGCAGGCGCCCGAATAACGGGTGCGCGCCATGACCGTCGAACGGGTGAACATCGTCATCGCCGACGCATATCTGGGGCGCTTCGAGGCCGTGGTCAAGCGCTGCGTCAAAGCGGGTCTGGAGGTCGATCAGGCCCTCAAGGACATCGGCGTCGTCAGCGGCCGCATCGACGCGGGCAATCGGCAGCGGCTGCGCCGCGTGCGCGGCGTTGCCGCGGTCGAAACCGACCGCGAGCTCCACATCGCGCCCCCCGGCAGCGAAAAGCAGTAGCGCCGAAGAAGCCGGCCGCTCTCGGAGCGGCCGGTTTTCGATGCGCCTCCATTGGCGCGGATCCCAAAGGCACCGGCCCTGATCGGCGGCACTGGCCGCGCGGTCCGGTCTTGCGCGCCATTTCGGGACGGATGTCACTAGGGCCGGCGCGCCCGTTGTGGCACACTGGACCTGCCGTTTCGTGCCAGGCCTCGGATGTCACCATGACCAACACTTCCGCCGCTGCCCAGAAAGCCTTCATCGATCCGCCGGCGCGCCCGCCGTTTTACCTGCGCCTGGGCCTCTGGCTGAGCACGCGCATGGCCGGGCGCGAACTCCTGCCCGCGCGGCTATTGGCCTGGTACCCGCCCGCCGCCTTCAGCTCCGGGGTTCTCGAAGCCCTCATCGCCCACCACGATGGAAACCTGGCCGCGCGCCTGCTCAAGCTGGTCCGGCTGCAGACCTCCTTTGCGGTGGCCTGCCCGTTCTGCGTCGATATGAACGCCGTCAACCGCGCCCACCACGAGATCACCCCGGCCGAGTTGGCGGCCCTGCAGGGACGGGCCGCGCTCGAGGCCGTCCCCAGCTTTTCGACCCGCGAGCGGGTTGCCCTGGAGTATGCGCGCCTGATCTCGCGCGCGCCGCTGGCCTTCCCGCCCGAGTTTGTCGAGCGCCTCAAAGCGAGCTTCACGGAGCGAGAGATTGTGATCCTGGCCAGCACCGCCGCCCAGGTCAACTATTGGGCGCGTCTGATCCAGGCCCTGGGCATCCCCCCGATGGGTGTTTCAGACCAATGCGAGCTTTAGTACAAGAACATCGGCTTGCCCAGCATATCGCGCACCTTCGGCCGGTAGTACTGCGAGTCATACAGCGCCGTCACGTCCACCCGCTTCTTGCTGGCCACCACGACGTCCAGCGGCACGGTTGTATAGATCCCCTGCTGCAGCGCCACCATGCGCCCGGTATGACCCAGCGCCACCTGGTCCAGCGCCAGGTTCCCGAACGACACGGCCACCATGCGGTCGAGCGAGTCCGGCGCCCCCGAGCGCATGATGTACGCCAGCTGCAAATACATGATGTTGATGCCGGTGCGCCGCTTGATCTCTTCTGACACAAACAGGCCCACTCCGCCCAGCTTACGGTGCCCGTACGCGTCGGCTTCGCCCGTCTCAACGATCGTGCCGCCTTTGGGTTGGGCTCCTTCCGACACGGTCACGATGGCGTAGTTGGATGGATTGCGGCTGCGGTCTTCGGACAACAGCTCGCACAGCCGCTCAATGTCGAAGGGTACCTCCGAGATCACCGCCCGGTCCACGTCGGCCAGGTAGGCGGCGAACAGCGACGTCTCGCCCGAGTTGCGCCCGAACAACTCCACCACACCGATGCGCTCGTGCGAGCCCGCGCTCGTGCGGAAGGCCGTGATCGCCTCCACCGACCGGGTGACGGCAGTCGAAAAGCCGATGCAGTAGTCGGTGCCGAAGACGTCGTTGTCCATCGTCTTGGGGATGGCCACCACCTGGAAACCTTCCGCGTGCAGCCGCTGGCCATAGCTCAGCGTGTCGTCGCCTCCGATCGGCACAATCGCCTCCAGCCCCAGCCACTCGAGCACGCGCAGCGCATGGCGGGTGCAGTCCACCGTGCCCTTGGTGTTGACGGCCTGATCCTCGGCCCGCACGGTCGGCGGCACATCGGCTGGTTTGACGTTGCTGGGATTGGTGCGCGAGGTGTGCAGGATCGTGCCGCCCGTGCGGTCGATCGTGCGCACCCGCTCCATCGTCAGCGGCACCGTCCATTGTTCCAGCATACTGGGGTCATCTGGGTTTAGGTTCAGCAGGCTCGCCCAGCCCCGCCGCAGCCCCACGACTTCTACATCGCGGTTTTGCGCCCGGTTCACCACCGCTTTGATCGCCACGTTCAGCCCGGGCACGTCTCCGCCGCCCGTGAGAATACCAATTCGGCGCTTCGTCGCCATCCTCTGCTCCTCTATTTCAGTAGCTCGCGCGCCAGCACTGCCGCCCCTACCACGCCCGAGGCATCTTTTAGCGCCGCCGGCACGATCATCGCCCGGCCGGCGCTCCGCTTGTTAATCAGGTTGGCGTAGGCCACGCGGCGGATGGGCGCCACGAACCGTTCGCCCAGGCGCTCCGTGACGCCGCCGCCAAAGACAATCAACTGCGGATCAAGCGTATTGATCAGGTTGCCGGCCAGCAGGCCCAGCGTGTGCTGGGCGACCGCCAGCACCTCCTGCATGACCGCGTCCTTGCGCCGCAGCGCCTGCTGGATGACGCTGCTGGTGAGCCGGCCGCCGCCCACGGACTCGATCAATTCCGGAACAACGCTCTCGCGCCCGGCGGCGGCCACTTCCCGCACCTGCCGCTCCATGCCGCTGCGGCTGGCCAACGGCTCAACCGTGCCGGGCTGGCCCGTCTTCCCCACGATGCCGTTGGCGCCCGCGACCACCGTGTGTCCAATCTCGCCGGCGCTGCCGCGCCAGCCCGCGCGCAGCTCCCCGCCCAGGATCAAGCCTCCGCCCACACCTGTGCCCACGAAGATGGCTACCATGTCGTCCAGGCCCTGGCCGGCGCCATGCCGGTGCTCACCCAGCGCGCCGACCCGCACGTCGTTGTCCAGGCACACCGGCAGCCCCAGCCGGCCGCGCAGCTCGGCCGCCAGCGGCAGGTTCGTCCAGTCAGGTCCCAGGTTCACCGCCAGCCGCACCACGCCGCGCTCGGCGTCGATCGGGCCTGGGACGCCGATGCCCACCCCGCCCACGTCGCGCAGCCGCAGGCCCGCGCCCTTGACCGCCCCGGTAATAGCCTCCGCCATGCGTTCCACCACGGCGGCCGCGCCTTGCTCGGGCTTCGTCTTGAGCTTTTCCATCATCAGCACGCCGCCGTCCCGCGCCACCACGCCCGCTCGCAGGCTGGTGCCCCCCAGGTCCACGCCCACGTAGGGCCTGTGCTTCCTGCTTTTCGCCATGGTTATTCGTCGCTCTCTTCCACCAGAACCCGCCGCAGCACTTTGCCGACGAAGTTTTTCGGCAGCTCTTTGACGAATTTGACCTTCCACGGCACCGCATATTCATCCAGGCGCCGCTTGCACAGCGCTACCAGTTCTTCTTCGCTGGCCTTGGCGCCATCGCGCAGCACCACATAGGCCTTCACGCGCTGGAACGGCCAGCGCGGCGGCTGCACACCGACCACGGCCACTTCTTTCACTTTGGGGTTCTCGTACAGCACTTCCTCCACGTCGCGCGGGTACACCTGGTAATCGCCTGCCAGGATCATCTCGCGTTTGCGCGCGACCACCTCAAAGTAGCCATCCTCGTCCTGGCGGGCCAGGTCGCCCGTCAGCAGCCAGCCGTCGTGCGTAATGACCTCGCGCGCGGCGGCGCCGGCGTTCCAGTAACCCAGCATCACCTGTGGTCCCCGCACGGCCAGCTCGCCGACCTGGCCAGGCCTCAGCTTGCGGCCGGTCGCCAGGTCCACGATCTTAGCTTCGGTAGACGGTAAGGGGATGCCGATGGATCCAGCCTTGCGCATGCTCTCCAGGGGGTTGGCGTGCGTCACCGTCGTGGCCTCGGTCAGGCCATAGCCTTCTACCAGCCGCCCGCGGGTTAGTTTCTCAAAGGCTTCCTGGACCTCGACCGGCAGCGGCGCCGCTCCCGAGATGCAGGCCTTGATCGACTGGATGCCGAACCGGCGCACCCCTGGATAGGCATTCAGCGCCGCGTACATGGTCGGCACTCCTGGGAAGATCGTCGGCCGGTAGCGGCGAATCGCGCGCAGCACCTCTTCGGTCACGAAAGCCGGCAGCACGATGCAGGCCGCGGCCAGTGCCACCGGCACGTTCAACGCCGCCGTCATGCCATAGGCGTGCGAGAACGGCAGGACGGATAGAAACACCTCCCGTCCTTCTTCGAGTCCTGGGATCCAGTGGCGGGTCTGCAGGGTGTTGGCCACCAGGTTACGGTGCGACAGCATCACGCCCTTGGGCTGCGCCGTGGTGCCCGACGTGTATTGGATCAGAGCCAAGTCGTTGGGCTGAACTTCGACTTGGGGCGCGCGCGGGCCATACTTGTACAGCTCGGCCGACAGCAGGTGCAGCCCATCGGCCAGCGGCGGCCGCGGGGCATCGCCGTCTCTGGCCTCGCGCATCCAGCTGAACCACAGCCGCTTGGGCTCCGGCAGGTAGTCCTTGACGTTGGTCAGGATCACGTGCTCCAGCTGCGTCTTGGCCTTGACCGCCTGCGCCATGGCGGCGTGCCGGGTCAGCGTCACCAGCACCCGGGCGCCCGAGTCGCGCACCTGCCGCGCCAACTCGTCTGGCTCCGAGAGCGGCGTGGTGAACACCACCACGGCTGCTGCCTTCAAGATGCCAAAATAGGCGATCACCACCTGCGGCAGGTTCGGCAGCAGCGCCAACACCCGGTCACCCGGCGCCACGCCGATTGCCCGCAGCATGTTGGCAAAGCGCGATGATTCCCGATTGAGGCGCCGGTAGGTCAGGCGGTTGCCCTCGTAAAGGATCGCCGTGCGCAACGGAAAGCGCCGCGCGGCCGAGCGCAGCATCCGGTGCATCGGCACCGGTGGAATGCCAATGGTGTAGGGCACGCCGTCGTCGTAGTGGTCCAGCCAGGGGCGCTCCTGGCGAAGCCTGCGCCGGCCGTCTTCTTCCTCCAGCCCCCGTCGGCCGCGGCCTCCCTGCATAAAGCGCTCGATGGCCCGATTGACGGCCTCGCGGCGTTCGAGCATCACCATATGCCCGCTGGTGCCCACGTCCACTTCCTCGGCGTTGGGCACCACGCGCGCGACGTCCTCATAAGCGCGCGGATCCAGAACCCGGTCGCGGTTGCCGCGGATCACCAGGGTCGGCGCCGCCAGGCCGCGCAGCAGGCGCCAGCCGTTCCACGGCCGCACCGTATTCCGGTACATGGCGCGCAGCGCATACGGCGAGGCTGAGATGAACTTCTTGGCGTAGATGGCGTACGCCAGGTCGAGCAGCATCACCGGCAGCCGCAGCGCCAGCGCCTGGCTGAGCTGCAGCCGGTATTCGCCGGCGCTGGCGATCAGTACCAGCCGCTCCAAACGCTCGGGGTGCGCCGCGGCGTACTCTGTCGCGATCGCGCCGCCAAAGGAGTGCCCGACCAGCACAAAGCGTCCGGCCACGCCTAACACCTCCAGCGCGGCCACCAGGTCGCGCTGGATCTCCAGCATGGTGTACGCGCTGTGAGGTTTGTCCGCCAGGCCGTGGCCGCGCAAGTCGAGCGCGATCACCCGCGCGACGTCGGAAAAGTACTGCAGTTGATAGCGCCACTGGCGCGCGTTCCCCCCGAACCCATGCACGAAGACCATCGTGCGTTGGGCGCGGTCAGGCGCGATATCGATCGCGCTCAGCCGCACTAGCGGCGCCGCCGAGACCCGCGCCTCCCGGCGGTACAGCTCGATGTCTACGTCCATTGGCGGCCTGTTGAGGGTCTCCGCGCTATTGCCGGGGCAAATCGAGAAGGAGGCTCGCGCGCGCCAACAGCGGCGGCCCCAGCACTAACAGCCCGACCAGCACGGCCGTCGCCGCGCCGACCAGCACCGCCGCGGCCGCCACGTCCTTGCCGACCTTGGCCAGCGGGTGCAGGTCCGGCGACGCCAGATCAACGACCGCTTCGAGCGCGGTGTTAACGAACTCGGCCATCCACACTAGCGCAATCGTCAGGACCAGCACGGCCCACTCCAGCCGCCCCAGGCCGAGCCACAGGCCCAACAGGAATACCGCCGTCGAGAGGACGGCGTGGATCCAGGCGTTGCGCTGCGTGCGCAGCATGTACCACCAGCCGGCGAAGGCATAGCGGAACGAAGCCAGGCGCGAGGGCGCCGGGCGCAGTGGGGCTTGATGGGCGGGAGGG
>JADLEU010000321.1 GCA_020845955.1 Anaerolineales bacterium | reverse complement strand
TGCGGGCAGGACTTCAGCTCCGCCTGCTTGGCGGCCAGCTTCATCGCAAACGCCAGGCAGGTAGGAAAGCCGCACTCCTTGCAGTTGGTCTGCGGCAGCAGCTTGTAGATGTCGAGTCCAGTCAGTGGCATGGATACCTCGCTGCGATAGCCTGGGGCCGGCGGGTCAGGCGCTCTGGCCCAGCGCGGCCACCATGGCGCGCACGCGCGCCAGCGAACGCGGGTGACGCAGGACGATCAAGTCGGCGCCGGCGTGAACCAGCGCAGCGGCGGTCAGCGTTTCCCAATTCAGCGCCCGGGTTTCCCAGTCGCCCCAGGCGCTGGGCACGCCGCCGCCGACCTTGGCTTCCTTGGCCTTCCAGGCTTCTTCGCCGGGGGTCACCAGCATCGGCTGCTGCGTCATCGCGTCACCCTGAAGCGCGGCCAGCCGCAGGCGCTCCATCACCGAGTATCCATACTCGATCCCATAGCCCAGCGCGCCCGTGGTGGGGTCCATGACGATGCGGTCGAGGGGCATGCCCATGTCATGGATCAGGATCACGAGCTGCTTCGACAGGTTCACGTCCATCGGCGTCTTGGAGCTCACCAGGTGGTCGTTGGCCATGGCGGCGGCCACCAGGGTGCGGTAGTTCTTGTCCTCGCACACGCCAAGCAGCAGCCGCTCGCCTTGGGCCGCTTCGGCCACCGGCACAATGAGGGCGTTGTCCATCTCGGCCTGTCCTGGCCCGAAGACCGCCAGCGGCAGCCCGCTGGCGCCCAATACCTTGGCCACCGCGCCCCGGGCGTTTTCGGGCGTGTTAGGCGTGCCGTCGGCCAGCGTCAGCGACAGGGTCAGCACCAGCAGATCGGCGCCGGCCACCTCGGCGGCGTGGGCCCAGTCGCCGGGGTCGTCCATAGCCTCGCCCCAGGCGGCGTTGAGCAGCGGCGGCCAATCGTTGGGCTTGCGGTCGCGGATCTCAAGCGCCATGGCGGGGGCGTTCGGCATGGCCAACTCGGTCCCGGCCGCGTCGAAGTGCAGGAAGGGCAGGCTGGCTTCGCCCCCGATGGTTACGGTCTTTAGCCGCGTGCCGCCGCCAGTGGCGGTGGCGCCAATGGTCACGGCGCGCACCCGGCCGGCCCATTTGTCCTTGGGGATCTCTACAGGGACAGGCATGCTCCTCTCCTAGCCAAAACGCCGGCGGGCGATCACTGCGGCGCCAGCTCGCACTGATCCAGGGCCTGCCGGGTGACGACGGCCGCCGCCCTCGACGGGCCCGGCCAGGCGTGCATCAAGAAGGCGTACTCATGGCCGCGCTCCCGCATCAGTTGGGCCGCCGCCGCCGCCGGGATGTCGGGCGGCACCTCGGGGATGTGTTCGTCGAGGACGGCGCTGACCGGCCGGCTCGGGCGGGCAGCCAGCAGGGCCCGGCGCGTGGTCCAGCCGCAGGCCTGGCCGCCCTCATCGAGGGCGACCACGACCTCGCCGCGCGCCCCTTCGGCAGTTAGGCGAGCCGCGACCGCGCAGCAGGTTTCCGTTGCCCGGCAGGTCGGAACGCCAATGGTCATCACGTCGCGCACAAGCAGCGTTCTCATAGGCCACCTTTCACTCAGCGTGGGCGCCGGGCGCCCCACTGCCGCCTAAAGCAGCGGCGGCATGCCCAGGGCCGGATGGCCCTTCGCAGTGACAAAGGCCACCAGACCTTCGGCGTCCGTCGCGCTGCGCTCGTCGCAGATCTTTTCAATCAAGTGCGGGTCGCCTTCGCGTTCGGCTACTTTCTGCAACTGCTCGGCCATCTGGCTCTTCAGGATGGACGACATCCACACGACCCGCTTGAAGCCGCCATCGGCCGAGATGAACTTCGGGCTGAGGAGGTAGAACTTGCCGTGCCCCATGATGCCGGGGGTCTGCAGCCCGCCCCCGGCCACCCCGGCCAGGGTCGAGAAGGTCATGCCCGCCGGGGTCATACTGGTGTCCTCGCGGCTGACGATCATTACCCCGTTGGCTTCGGGGATCACCATGGCGATACACTCGAAGCAGCCGCAGGCTGTCATGGGGTTTTCCATGATGGAATACACGGCGACTTCGTTGACCTGCTGGTGCGAGGCGTTCTCTAGGAACTCGTTCGTGCCCGCCCAGTAGCCCTTCTGCGGGTCGAGCGTAATGCTTTTCTTGATCGGCTGGTTCGGGCCGGTGGGGTTGATCTGGAAGGAGGCCTTGCAGTCGAGCCAGTTGTAGGCGCCGCACAGCCCGAGCCGCTCTGGCGTGACGATGCAGACGTGGTTGGGCGCGAAGGACTGGCACAGCGTGCAAGAGTAGAACTCCTCCACGCTTTCGTCGGTCATGTTGCCCAGCCGGACGTTGCGCTCGGCGTAGGCGGCGCGCGCCTGCGCCAGCCAGGCTTCGAAGGCGGCCGTCTCGGTGTAGATCGTCACCTGCACCTTGTCGACGATGGCGCCGAAGTCGGCGTGGAAACGCGCGTGCAAGATAGCGCCAAAGTGCTTGAGGTCGAAACCCTTGCCGGCCGCGGCCTGGCTGAGGCGGATCCAGGTGATGTCGCGCTGGCCGATGTGCTGCACGCCGGAGGCCCCGTTGACGAAGTGGTGGATCTGGCGCTCGAGCACCGGCTCGAAGTCTTTCTGCATCTTGCGGCCGGCCACCTCGACCACGACGCCCAGGTCCATGGCGGCCGCGGCCGGCTGGTCGGCAAAGCTGGGCCCCACGACTGTCACCTGGCCGTCCTCGACCGCCTCGAAGCTGGCCATACGCAGGAACTCGAAGCACTTGGAGTGCTTGCCCCCGAACTCGATACGCATGTCGGCCTTGCGCACCACTTCGCCTTCGAAGGCTGAGCCGTAGGGCACCGGCACGGGCACCTCCGCCAGCTTGACCTTGACGCCGCGCACTTCGATGCACTTCTGCACCAGGCGCTCGGCGCGCTGGAGGTCGTCGGCGCCCTCGATCAGGTTGAACGGCATCGACACGACGTGCTCGTACGGGGTGACACCGCTGGGCAGGATCTCGGGGATGACGGTATCGGCGATGACGGGGAAGCCGAAGTTGATGGCGCCGGCCGCCGTGGCGTACTTGAGGTCGTCGACTTCTCCCAGGGCCAGGACGAAGGCAAAGACGCGGTTCTTGTTGTACAGCAGGATGTCGCGCGCCTGCCCGCCCTTCATGCCGCCGAAGGTCAGAGCCGAGCGGGCCGCAAAGCCCAGCGCGTAGATGGCGCTGATGGTGTCGGTGCCGAAGGGCACCGTGTAGGTGTCGTAGCCCAGCTCCACCCCCGCTTCCATGAGTTGGTGGATGATGCTGCGGCCGTTGACGTTGCCCGACAGGAAGGTCAGGATGTTGCGCCGCTGCAGTTCGCGCACGATTTTGACCGCTACTTCGTTGGACTTGGCACAGCCGACGATGGCGGCGAAGCCGGGCATGCGCCCGTCGACCAGCTGAATGCCCCACGTCCGCAGCTGGATATCGTCGATGGGCCCATTGAGGTGGCCGTCGCCGTTCGTTTGGAACTCGGGGTTGGTGAAGGCGGTGCCGCCGGCCAGCCGGAATCCGGGCAGCGCCTCGGGCTGCTGGTCGTAAGCAAAGCGCACCGCCTCGATGGCCTCCTCGGCCAGCAGGGTTGCCATGCCGGCATCGAGCGTCTCGCCCAGGTAAGGCGTCCAGCGCCGATCCGGCGGCGCCGGGCGCAGCAGCTGCCTGGCGGTATCTAGCACCGGCTGCAGATCGCCCAGCTTGTCAACCGTCTGTCCCGTTATAGCCAGGATCAGCGGCAGGCTGTAGGCCGTGTTCGGGAACGCCAGCGGCAAGTCGGGCCCCCTCTCGGCCAGGGCGCGCGCCAGCAGGCTGTCGAATTCGTTGACGATGGAGTTGGCGCCTCGAATGGCGCGGGTGGCAATGTAGCGGCTCACTTGACACCTCCATACAGCGCCTCGGCGCGCGCTTCGAGCGGAAGCGCGCGCAGGGCCCGCATGCGCGCGTCGCCGCTGCGGCCAAAGCGGCTGGGATCGTAGACCGGCAGGTTCAGGGCCGCCCGCTTCCTGTCGATGTGCTCCAGCGAGCGCTGCAAAATGGTCTCGTCGTCGGACGCGAACAGCAGCTTGCCGCCCAGCTCCTTTTCCCACACCTCCTCCATGAGGCGCGTCACCTCGCCGCTGTACTCCACCGGCGAGGCCAGGCCGAAGATGACGCAGGCGCCCGAGGCCGCGCAGTACGCGCCGATGGCCAGCGCCTTCTCGCTCATCCACTCGGGGGCCAGCCCCACGGCCGGGATATCGGAGATGTCGTCGCCCAGGCCGCCTTCCTGGGCCATCTGGGCCAGCACCGTCAGGATGCGGGTGTTGTCCACGCACGAGCCCATGTGCAGCACCGGCGGCATGCCGGTGGCCTCGCACACTTCGCGCAGCCCTGGCCCGGCGTATTCCAGAGCGGCCTCGCCGGTGACCATCCCCATCTTCCCCGAGGCCAGCGCCCCGCAGCCTGTTTGCACCACCAGCACGTCGCGCTTGAGAAACTCGCGCACCAGCCAGGTGTGGGACTTGTCCTGGGTGACGCGCGGGTTGTTGCAGCCCACGTCGGCCACGACTCCGCGGATGCGGCCGGCCATGATGGCATCGTTCAGCGGGCGGAACGAGGCGCGATAGCTGCCGCCCAGCATGTAGTTGATGTACTCATGCGAAAAGCCAGGGACGATGTCCTCCACGTCGTCTGGGATCACCACCGGCCCCCGGTTGGGGTAGTTGTCGATGGCCACGCGTACGATCTCGCGGGCGATGTCCAGGGCGCGGCGCTCGTCGAATTCGATGTGCAGGCTGCCCTCGATCATCACCTTAGGCGAGGTCGTGATGAACTTGGTGTGGAACTTCCCAGCCAGGTTAGGCAGGGCCTGCATGATGCACTGCACGTCGACGACCATCACTTCGACCGCGCCGGTGATAAGGGCCAGCTCCTGGTTGAGGAAATTGCCGGCCGACGGCACGCCCTGACGCAGCAGGATTTCGTTGGAGGTACAGCAAATGCCGGCCAGGTTAATGCCCTTGGCGCCTTTGCTCTGCGCGTAAGCGATCAGCTCGGGCTCGCTGGCCGCGGCCACGATCATTTCCGACAGGGTCGGCTCGTGGCCGTGCAAGACGATGTTGACCTCGTCGCCGGCCAGGACGCCCAGGTTGACCTGGCCGACCTTGGGCGCCGGGGTGCCAAAGAGCACGTCCGACAGGTCGGTGGCGATCATCGAGCCGCCCCAGCCGTCGGCCAGCGCGCAGCGCAGGGCGCCCTTGAGGATGTGCTCAGGGTGCTGGTCGTCGCCCATGTGGGTGCGGTGCAACACGTCAACCACTTCCCGGTCGATCCCGCGTGGGACGATGCCGTAGCGCTTCCAGGCTTGCTGGCGCTTGTTCGGCGCGCGCTGCACGAAGGCCAACTGCCCCGTTTGCTGGCCGAATTCGGCGATGGCCTTCAAGGCCACCTCCTTGGCCAGCGCGGCCGTGGTCTTGCCCTGCGCCGGAATGTTGTAATGGCGGGCGACGGCCTGTAGCTTGACCGTGTCGCGGATCTGGTACCCCTGGGCCTCGCCCTCGGCGGCGGCCAGGAGCGTGAAGGCGATGTCGCGGCCGTGGTCAGAGTGCGCGGCCGCACCGCCGGCGATGGCGCGGGCCATGTTGCGGGCGGCAATGGTGCTGGCCGTGGCGCCGCACACGCCGACCTGACCCTCTTTCGTCAGCCGGCATGGACCCATGAAGCAATTCTTGCAGCAGAGACCCGATCGGCCCATGCCGATTGGGCAGGCGGCCATCGCGTCGGCGCGTGAAAAGGCCGTGTCCAGGCCAAGCTCGTCAGCTCGGATGAGGATTTGCTGCGAAGCCGGATCGATCGAGCGCTCGCCCGCGGTGCGTTTCTTGGGCATGCGAAATCTCCTTCACACAGCTAGCGGTGAGCAGCCGGGTGGACCTCATCTGGCTGCCGTCTTCAAGGCCTGGACAGGGAGCGTCCGGCGAGTTCCAGGCCGGCACATGCTCGACAAACTGCTCGGCGGCGCCGGGCCCCACGGCAAGATCGGTCAGGTCACTGGTGCGCGCCGACACAGGCGGCAGGTTCTGCCGGCCGGTCGTGTCGCCCCGCTCCGCCAGCGCCTGGCGCACTGCCTCGGCCGTGACCTGGTCGGGGTCGTGCTCCACCCACACCAATAGCCAGGCGGCGCTGGCACAAACCCGGGTCAGCCCGGGCAGGGTCAGCAGCACGGCACGCGCCGCGGTGACATGATGGTCGCCGTACAGACTGGGCAGCTCTCGGGTCAGGCGTTCCAAAAGGCTCAGCTCTCCAAGGACTCTGAGTTCACCCGGCCATGCGGCCGCAGATAGGCCACCGGCTCGAGGTAATCCTTGATCTCCGCGCGCACCGCCTCGCGCAGCGCGTGGCCGGAGACGTGCATCAGCGTGTCAGCGTAGTCGGCATCCTGGTTCATGCTGGCCAGACATGGGAAATGGTGGTGCAGCATGCCAGCCGCGTGTTCGGCCTGGTCCACCGGCTGGCCCCCCAGCCCATGGGCCACGTGCTGAGCACAGCCGCAGGCCGAATCGCGATTGACCAGCGCCACGCTGACGCGCTGGCTGGTGTCCACCGAAACGGTCAGGCGCGGCCGGCCAAAGTGGCGGGCGAAACGGCGAATCAGGTTGTTGTCGTACGCCTGGACGATGGGCGGGTAGTTGTAGGTGGTCTCGCTGAGCGAGCAGAACGGCTTGGGGAAGACGACCGCGGCGCCCTGGGCCTGCAGCCAACCGCGCAGTTGCCGTGCCAG
>JADLEU010000320.1 GCA_020845955.1 Anaerolineales bacterium | reverse complement strand
GCCAGCGCCAGTTCGACCCAGGCGGCCGCCACCAGGCGCTCGCCTTGGGTGCGCGGCCTGGCCGCAGCCGGCAGGCCTGCCAGGGCGGCCTCGGCGGCGGCTAGATCCCCCAGGGCCACACAAGCCGACGCCAGGGCGCTGCCGCTGAAGCGGATCCATAGTACTGAGTTGACCTGCCGGGCGAGTGTGCAGGCCTCGGCCAGACGCTGGCGGGCCAAGGCATAGTCCAGCTGCTGGGCGTAATAGTTGCCCAGCACTACCATAGCCATGGTCTGCCATTGGCGATGGCCGATCTCGCCGGCAACGGTTTGTCCCTGGATGATGCTTTGTCGGGCTATCTCGAAATCACCAGTTGCCAGCCAGAGGGCGCCGCGGTTGAGCAGGGCATAGGCCTCGCCAGCCCGCCAACCAATGGCACGCGCCAGGCGCAGCGACTGTTCGGAGTTGGCCAAGGCCTGCGCCGGACTGATGGCCGCGGCGGCCGTGTCGCTGGCGAAGTTGGTGGCCATGAGCGCCAGGCTTGAGGCCTGGCCGCGGCGGTCGTCCAACTCCCGGAAGAGCGCCAGGGCGCGCAGGTAGGCGGCGCGGCTGGCGAACGGGTCGCCGAGGATCATCCAGGTGAGACCCAACAAGTCCAGCGTCTCCGCCAGGCCGTGGCGGTCAGCGCCGGGCTCGAAAAGTGCCAGCGCCTCCTGGTGGAGGGCCAGCGCCGCTTGAGCTTCCTCCCGGTTGAGGTGCCAGTTGCCCAGCCGGTTCAGGCTGCGTCCCAGCGTGGCGGGGTCGCCCAAGGCCCGCGCCTGACCGAGCGCCCGCTGGAAATAGTCTCCGGTCCGGTCGTAGTCGCGCCCGGCCCACAACACTCCCAAATCGAGCAGCGTTTGCCACTCGGCGTGACCGTCGCCGGCAGCGCGCGCGGCCTCGAGCGCCGCCGCGTAGTCGGTCGCGGCGCCGGTAAAGTCGCCGAGCAATTCGTGCACTTGGCCGCGGGCGCGGTAGAGCCCAGGCGGGGCGCCGCGGCCGGCCGGCAGCTTTTCGGCCGCCTCCAGGGCGCGGGTGTACTGGGCGTGCGCCTCGTGAGGAGCGTGTCGCCGCTCGGCCTGCTCGCCGGCCAGGCGGGCGAAGGTGAGGGCCTGGTCCCAGGCGCCGGCCTGGTAATAGTGGTAGGCTAGGACAGGCAGATAGTCGTCGAGCGCGCCGGCATACAGGCCTTCCAGGACCTGGGCCACGGCCCGGTGTATGGCGAGGCGCTCGCGGCGCAGGAGGGTAGCGTAGACGGCCTCGCCCACTAGCGCGTGCCGAAAGGCGAACTCATCGCCGCCGGCCGCGGTGATCAGTTGGGCGGCGACGAGCTGGAGCAGGTGGGCGTGAAGGGGCGAGGCAGCCACGGCTATCCCAGGCGGCCGGTGACGTAGCTCTCGGTAATTTCGCGCGCCGGGCGCGTGAAGATCTTGCCGGTTTCGTCGAATTCCACCAGCTCGCCCAGCCAGAACAGCCCGGTGCGGTCAGAGACGCGCGCGGCCTGCTGCATGTTGTGGGTGACGATGACGATGGTGTAATCAGCCTTAAGCACGCGCATCAACTCTTCGATCTTGAGCGTGGCGACCGGGTCGAGCGCCGAGCAGGGCTCGTCCATCAAGATGACCTCAGGCTCCACCGCCAGCACGCGCGCCAGGCACAGCCGCTGCTGCTCGCCCAACGAGAGGTTGAGGGCCGGCTCGGCCAGCCGGCCTTTGACCTCGTCCCACAGCGCTGCCTGGCGCAGCGAGCGCTCCAGGCGCGCGTCGAGACCGGCCGTCAGGCCCAGCACCTGCGGTCCAAAGGCGACGTTGGCGCGGATACTCTGCGGAAAGGGGTTGGGTTTCTGAAACACCATGCCCACGCGCTGGCGCAGATCGGACAGGTTGGTGGTGGGAGCGTAGATGTCGGCGCCGTCGAGCAGGATACGGCCGACGGCCCGCGCGCCGGGGATGGTGTCGTTCATCCGATTGAGGCAGCGCAGAAAGGTCGACTTGCCGCAGCCGGAGGGGCCGATCAGGGCGGTGATCTCGTGTTCGGCGATGTCAATCGAGACATCGTCGAGCGTGCGCTTAGTGCCGTAATAGAAATCGAGGTTCTCGACCCGGATCTTGGGGACCATCGCTGGCGTGATTGTACCTTGCTTTGCCGAGGGCGGTATAATGCGCAGCGATGCCCACGCGCCGCCCACCCGGAAGTGCCCCTGGCTGGTTGATTGGTTTGCTAGCGCTGGCGGCGCTGCTCGCGGCGTGCAGCAGCCCGCCTACTCCCGCGGCCGGCACGGCCCAGCCTGGCGGTGAGCAACTGGTGTTGATCAATAAAGGCTCGGACACCATGGTCAACCTGGCGCTGGCCTGGGCCGAGGCCTATGAGGCGGTGGCGCCGGGGGTCACCGTGTCGGTGACGGGCGGCGGGTCGGGCACGGGCATCGCCGCGCTGCTTAACGGAACGGTGGACCTGGCCAACGCCTCGCGGCCGATCAGCGAAGGAGAGCGCGCGGCGGCCGAGGCGCGCGGCTTGATTCCCGTGGAGCACGTGGTGGCGCGCGACGCCATCGCCATCGTCGTCCATCCCGATAACCCAGTCGCTGCGCTCACCCTGCCGCAGCTCTCGGCGATGTACAGCGGCCAGATCACGAATTGGAGCCAGGTAGGCGGCGAAGACCGGCCGATCGTGCTGCTCTCACGCGAGACGAACTCGGGCACGCACGTCTACTTCCTGGAGCACGTGCTGCGGCTGGGCGACAACGAGCAGCCGATCTTCTTCTCGCCTGAGACGCTGCTGCTGCCCAGCTCGGAGGGCATCTCGGCCGAAGTGCGGCAAAACCCCAACGCCATCGGCTACGACGGCCTGGGCTACGTCACGCCCGATATGAAGACCGTGGCGGTGGCGCGCGCCGAGGGCGGGCCGTTCGTGCTGCCGGCCATCGCGAGCGTCACCAGCGGCGCTTATCCGATCGCGCGCGACTTATATATCTACACCGCCGGTGAGCCGACTGGCACGGAAGAGGACTACCTGGGGTGGGTGCTCGGTCCGGCCGCGCAGGCGATCGTGGCCGAGCTGGGCTTCGTGCCGGTCGAGTAGGGAACAGAACTCCATGCGGGCTGAAGCGGTCCGGCGTTGGCCGGAGATGATCGTCGAGGCTTTCATCCGGGCGGCCGGGTATTCGGCCGTCCTGTTCGTCGGGCTGATCCTGTTCTTCCTGCTGCGCGAGGGGCTGCCGGCATTCGCCGAGGTGCCGTTCGACGCGCTCTTCGGCACGCGCTGGTATCCCATCGAAGGCTACTACGGCTTGTTGCCGCTGGTGGGCGGGACTCTGGTAGTGACCATCGGCGCGATGCTGATCGCCATGCCCTTCGGCTTGGGCACGGCTATCTTTATCGCCGAGATCGCGCCACGCTGGGCGCGCGAGTTGCTCAAACCGCTGGTGGAGGTGCTGGCGGGGCTGCCGTCGGTGGTGCTGGGCTTCCTGGGCATGGTGGCGATGGCGCCGCTCGTGCGGACCGTTCTGGACGTGCCGACCGGGCTGTCGGCGCTGAGCGGATCGATCCTGCTGGCGGGCATGGCCATCCCCACGCTGGTGTCGGTGGCCGAAGACGCGCTCGACGCCGTGCCGAACAGCTACCGCGACGCGGCCCTGGCGCTGGGTGCCACGCGCTGGCAGACCATCTGGCGGGTGACGGTGCCGGCGGCGCGCACGGGGGTGCTCACGGCGGTGATGCTCGGCGTTGGGCGCGCCATCGGCGAGACCATGACCGTGATGATGGTCACCGGCAACGCGGCGCGCATGCCGCTGGGGCTGGCGGCCTTCTTCCGGCCGGTGCGCACCATGACGGCCACCATCGCGGCCGAGATGGGTGAGGTGGCCAACGGCAGCGAGCATTACCACGTGCTCTTTACAGTGGGGCTGGTGCTGTTCATATTCTCGTTCATCGTCAACCTGGCGGCCGGCGCCGTGGTGTTCCAGCAGCGCAAGCGCGCCGAGCGCCTGCTGTCGTAAACGCCCATGCCGCCTCGCGAGCGGACCCAACACCTGATCTTTGCAGCGCTGACCCTGGCGGCCGTGCTGACCGTGGCGCCCATCGTGCTAGTGGTGGGCTACATCGCCTGGCTGGGGCTGCCGGCCATTCGTTGGGAGTTCCTGAGCGCTATGCCCCGCGAGGGCATGCGCGCTGGCGGCATCTGGCCCGCGATCGTGGGCACGTTGTACCTGACGCTGGGCACGGCGGTGGTCGCCGTGCCGCTGGGCGTGGCGGCCGCGGTTTACCTGTCGGAGTACGCGCCCGACAACGCTTTTACGCGCGCGATCCGGCTGGCCATCATCAACCTGGCCGGCATCCCATCGGTGGTCTACGGGCTGTTTGGGTTGGGGCTGTTCGTGCTCTTCCTGCGCCTGAGCACCTCCATCGCGGCCGGCAGCCTGACTCTGGCTATCATGACCCTGCCGGTCATCATCTCCACGTCGGAAGTTGCGCTGCGGGCCGTGCCACAGAGCTTTCGACTGGTGAGCTTCAGCCTGGGCGGCACACGCTGGCAGACCATCTGGCGCGTAGTGCTGCCGCAGGCCCTGCCCGGCATCCTCACGGGCGTCATTCTGGGGCTGGAACGGGCGGCGGGCGAGACGGCCCCGATCCTGTTCACGGCCGCGGCCTTCTTCCTGCCGCGCCTGCCCGACTCGGCCCTGGACCCGACCATGGCGCTGCCGTATCACCTGTTCGTGATCTCGACTCAGGTGCCGGGCATGCCCATTCACCTGCAGTACGGCACTGCGCTGGTGCTGCTGGTGTTCGTGCTGTCGATGAACCTGCTGGCGACGGTCATCCGATCGCGCGCCCGCGCCCGGAGGCAGTGGTGAACACCCCGCCCAAGCTGCGGGTGGAGCATCTGTCGGTCCAGTACTCCGACGGCACAGAGTCCCTCCGAGACGTCAGCCTCGATATCCCGCCCAACCAGATCACGGTGCTGTTTGGCCCGGCCGGCGGTGGCAAGAGCACGCTGCTGCGTATGCTCAACCGTCTGAACGATCTGGTGCCGGACGTGCGCGTCAGCGGCAAGATCTACCTGGATGGCGAGGACATCACCCGGCCCAAATTGAACGTGGTGGCCTTGCGGCGGCGCGTGGGCATCGTCTTTGCCCAGCCTGTGGCGCTGCCGATGACGATCCGCCAGAACCTGACCTACGGCCTGGAGCTGGCCGGGCAGCGACACGCCGGCCGGCTGGCCGAGGCCATCGAGCGCTCGCTGCGCCAGGCAGCGCTGTGGGATGAGGTCCACGACCGGCTGGACGAGCCGGCCGCGGCCTTGTCAGGCGGGCAGCAGCAGCG
Organism: Anaerolineales bacterium; assembly: GCA_020845955.1. Taxonomy (GTDB): domain Bacteria; phylum Chloroflexota; class Anaerolineae; order Anaerolineales; family UBA6663; genus JADLEU01. The sequence goes on along the minus strand of JADLEU010000320.1, from coordinate 12,425 downwards.
GCTGTGCCTGGCGCGTGTGCTGGCGCTGGAGCCGGAAGTAGTGCTGCTGGACGAGCCGACCTCGGGCCTGGATCCCGTCTCGACGGCTAAGGTGGAGGCGTCGCTGCAGGAGATCAAGCAAAACTACACCATTGTCATCGTGCCGCATTCGGTGCAACAGGCCGGCCGCATCGCCGACCTGGCCGCGTTTTTTCTGCAGGGTGAGTTGGTGGAAGCCGGTCCCGGACGCGACCTGTTCGTGGCCCCGCGCGACCAGCGCACCGAGGATTATGTAACAGGACGGTTTGGCTAGCGGCAATTACGGACAGAATCCGCGTCTTTTCCGGGCACTTACGGATACCGCGTGGCGCGACTTGCTCGTATTCTCGGCGCTACTGGCCCGAAGGCTGCATTTCGTTTGGCAAGCCGGCGGAGTGCGCGAGGGTCTGGCGGTGCTTGGCCCTGGTTTGATGTTCAAGTAAGGAGCATTGGCGATGTTGACGGCTCCCCTGGTTGGCATTTTGGGCGGCTTCTTGATCGGTTTGTGCCTGGAGCGGATTGTCAAGCTACTGCGCCATACCGACGACTAGGTTTCCCTTCGGACGGGATTATTGGGGCCCCGGTGCGTACCCACCGGGTGATTGATTTGGGTCACAGCGAAGCAGCGTGCGCTTCGCTGTGATCGTTTAAACGCTCAGCGCCAATTCGTCCTCTAGCCATTCTCTAACACAACCAAAGAGCGGTAGGACCGACTTAACCAAGGAGAACAAACGCCCTGGACGCTGCCCATGCCCGCCCCGCCCTCCTGTCTACCGCCCGCGCGCTCCCTGGCGCCACACTGGGCCGCGGTACCTCAGCACATGTCTGCTTCGCTTGATCTTGAAGCGGCGCTGCTTGGGCGCGCCTGCCGCCTCGACGGCCAAGCCCTGGCTCAGATCCACGACCAATACTATCCAGCCCTCTACCGTTTTGCCCTGTACCGCCTGGGCGAGCCTGAGGCGGCCGCTGACCTGGCGGCCGAGGTGTTTGTGCGCCTGCTCGACGCGCTGCACGCTGGGCGCGCGCCGCAGACCAGCCTGCGCGGCTGGCTGTTCGGCGTGGCGGCGCACCTGGTGGCCGACCATTTCCGGCGCCGGCCGACCGTGCCGCTCAGCGAGGCGCTGTCTGACGGGCAGTCGGTGGCGGGCGAGGCAGAAGCCCGACTAGCGCGGGGGGCAGTGCGGGCGCAGCTGCGCCGCCTGACCGATGAGCAGCAGCATGTGCTGGCGCTGCGTTTTGGCGACGGTTTTTCGCTAGAAGACACCGCGGCCACACTGGGCAAGTCGGTGACGGCCGTGAAGGCGCTGCAGTTCCGCGCTGTGGAGGCGCTGCGCCGGGCGCTGCGCACCGACGATGACTGACGTGGACACGCTGTCGAACGCTCTCGAAGACGGCCTGGCCGCGCTGGAGGCGGGGCAGCCCCTGGCGGCGGTGCAGGTTGAGCTGGCCGCGCGCCATCCGGAGCAGGCCGGCGAGCTTGGCGCGCTGCTTGCGGCGGCGCAGGCGGCCGGAGCCGGCCAGTCCCTGGCCGCGGTCCCACGGCCGGCGCAGTTGGCCAGCCGGGCAAGCTTCTTGGCGCGGGCCGGCGCTCTGCGACGTCCGGCTCAACCTCGGCGGGGCGGGTTGGGGCGCTTTCTTGCGCCCGCGCTGGCGCGGGGATTGGCCGTCCTGTTCGTCTTCCTGGCCGGCTTCGCGGCCGGCACCTACGGCGCCGTGACGGCCTCCGCCGATGCCCTGCCGGGCGATCCTTTGTATGCCCTCAAGCGCGCGGTCGAGCGCACTGAGCTCCTGCTGGCCAACCACCCCGCGGCGCGCGCCAGGCTGGAGGCCGATTTCGCCCAGCGCCGCATTGACGAAGCGCAGACGGTGGCCGCTCAGGGGCGCGAGACCCGCGTGGCGTTCACGGGCTGGCTTTCGGCACTGGACGGAGAGCGCTGGACGGTGTCGGGGCTGCCCGTGATTGTGCCGGCCGGCACGCCTGTCACCGGCGAGCCCGCGCCGGGCACCTGGGTGCACGTGGCGGGGGCCGTGCGCGTGGACGGAAGCATCTTGGCCGAACGAGTGGGCGTGCTGAGCAACGCCGATGTGCCACTGCCGACCGCCACGCCAGCGCCTTCAACGGCGCCGCTGACCACGGCCGTGCCGGGCGCCGGCGAAGACGTGGAGTTTACTGGGGTGGTCCAGGCCATCGCCCCTACCGCCTGGCAGATCGGCGGCCAGACCGTGCGGGTGAGCGCCGCGACCGAGGTCCGCGACAACCCGCTGGTGGGGCAGGTGGTGGGCGTGCGCGCCGAACGCCAGGCCGACGGAAGCCTGCTGGCCACGCGCATCGAGCTGGAGGACGACGACATTGATGATGATGATGATGGCGGCGGAGGGTCATCGCCGTCGAACACGCCCGACCCGAGCGACGACGACGATGACGGTGACGGCGGCTCGTCAACTCCGCACACGCCCGAGCCTGATGATGATGATGGCAATAGTGGGAGCGGGGGCCCTGGCGATGACTGAAGGCTGGCAACGCCGCAAACTCGATAGGAGGTCGCACTAGCGGCTGACCGCCGCGGCTCGGACCAGGGCGCGGCCAGGAGCGATCAGGGCGGCGCAGCTGGGCCAGGCGTATAATCGGCGCATGCCCCCCGGCCGATCAAGGTTGGTACTGCTAGCCGCGCTGCTGTGCGCCGGCTGCGTGGTGGTGATGCCGGCCACTCCAACGCCGCGCCCCACCGCGGCGGTGCTCACCTCCACCCGCCTGCCGGCGCTGCCGCTGCCGGTGCTCTCGGCGTCGCCCACGCCACTAACGATCGCCATCGTCTCCGCCACGCCTAACCCGCCGCCCAGCGAAACGCCGCTGGCCTCGCCCACGGTCACCGCAACCCAAACGCCTGCGGCACCCAGCCCCACGCCGCAGCAGCCCGCGCCGCCCACACGCCCGCCCAACTCGACCGCCGCCCCGATCTCGATCGTGTCCTTCACCGTCCAGCCGGCCGAGGTGCGCCCCGGGCAGCCGGTGACGCTGGCCTGGCAGGTGGTGGCCGAGCAGATCGCGCTCTGGCGCCTTTCGACCGACGGCCGGCTGGCGGAGGCCTATGGCGTGCCGCTCTCGGGCACGCTGACGGTGGCGGCGCCAGCCGAACAGCGTTACCGGCTGGACTTTTTGCTCACGGCCAGCGCCGGCGCCTCGACCGCCAGCGCAACGGTATCAGCCCGGGTGCTATGCCCGGACGATTGGTTCTTTGCCACTGCGCCGGCCGATTGCCCGGCGGGGCCAGCGCGCCAGACGACGCTGGCGGCCGAGCACTTCGAGCACGGGCTGATGGTGTGGACTCAATTCGACGACCGGATCTACGTGCTGTATGCCGACGGCGCCACGCCGCGCTGGGACAGCTTCGCCAACGCCTGGTTCCCAGGCCAGCCCGAGGACGACCCGGAAATTGTGCCGCCACCCGGGCTGTATCAGCCCCGCCGCGGTTTTGGCGTGGCCTGGCGCACGGGTTACGTCTCGCCGGCGCAGGTGGTACGCGACCGGCTTGGCTGGGCCACTGAGACCGAGTTCGAGATCACGGGAGGCTACTTCCAGTGCGACGCCGGGCCTAGCTACAGCCGCTGCTACGTGAGCGGGCCAGGCGGGGTGTATGTGCTGGAGCCCGAGCGGTCAGGGTGGAGCGTGCTGCCCTGAGCCTGCGTTTCACCTCCCCGAGCGTCTCGCCAGGCCGGCTTTGATCTGGCGCGGCGGAGCACCGTGCCGCCAGCCAGGAGCGGCGTCCCCAGGGCCAGGCCGCGGTTGGCGGCGGTTGGCTCAGGCCCCCCGGCCGCCGCGGGCGGGCCGTTGGATTGGGTCATGCCGTGAGGGGGCGTCCGGTCCCCCGCCGCACGGCTGTCCGGCGCGGCTCGGCGTCAACACTGGCATGGGGCCGCGGCGAATCCGGCGGGTGCTCTGATGCGGGCGAGGGGTGGGGTTGACCGCCAATGCCAGCCGTTCCACGCCCGGCGTCTCCAATTGTGCGCTACAATGCCTCACGTGCGCCGATGGTCGTTTACCGCCGCCGACCCCCTCTCTCTGCGCCTGGCCGCCGACGCGCGCCTGGGCCCCACCGACTACGCCAACGACCAAAGTTGGGAGTTGGTGTTGGCCGGCGGCGACCCACCGGCGCTGGCCGCGCGAACCAGCTATGGGTTGCGGGCGCAGGATATGCGTTTGTACCCGAGCTTCGTCGAAGGCAAGCGCGTTGTCACCGACCCGCACGATTTCGCCGGCGCGCCCAGGGTCGAGGCCTTCTACGTGAACTACGTCCGCGTGGTCTGCCAGCCGCTGGACGGAATTAGCGTGGCGGCCGATTATTGGGTGCCTGATTCGCACACCTTGGCCGTCCAATGGGCGCTGACCAACACGGGCGCCGCGCCGCGCCGCCTGGAAGTGTGGCTGTCGGGCCTGCTCAAACCGATGGAGCAGCCGCGACCGCTGGCTGCCGAACAATTGTCTATATTCTCCGAGGCCGGTCTGTTGGTCGGCGGCACGGGCAACCTGGACGTGCTGGTGCTGCTGGAGGGCCCGGCCGCGCCTCGGCCGCTGCCGCCCCGGTCGCCCCTGCCTGAGAACGCGCCGCTGAACGTGGCTGTGATGGTGCCTACCAGCCCGGCAGGCCTGGCCCGCCCCGTGGACCTGGCTCCGGGCGATACAGCGGTGGTGCGCTGGGTGCAGGCCGCCGAGCCGACGCCAACCGAGCCGCCGCCGCCGCCGCCGCGCGGCGCCCGGCCCGGCATCGACCATCGCGAAGCCGGGATGACGAAGATCCGCGAGCTGATGGCGCGCGAATGGGACGGCGAACTGGCGCGCATCGAGCTGGTCAACTCCGGCCTGCTGGACATTGAGACCGGCGATCGGGACTGGGATGCCGCCTTGGCCTTCGCCCAGACCGTGGCACTGCGCTGCTACCTGGGGCCGACCGAGCACTTGCCGCACGCCTCTTTTGTCTTCGCCCGCCACCCCGACCGAGGCTATTCGGTGAAAGGTGACGGTACTGACCACGTCTGGCAGTGGAGCGGGCAGGTAGCGACCGAGGCCTACGTAAACCTGCCGCAGATCGTGACCGCCGCGCCGGATCTGGCCAAGGGCGTGATCCGTAACTGGCTGGCGGTGCAGGCCGAAGACGGCTTCATCGACTGGAAGCCGGGTCTGGCTGGACAGCGCGAGCGCACACTGTCGATCCCGCTATTGGCCAGCCTGGCCTGGCGGATCTACGAGCACACCGAGGATGCTGCTTTCGCGGCCGAGGTCTATCCCGGTCTGCGGCGCTTCCTGGACTGCTGGTTCGGCGCGCGGCATGATCGCGACGGCGACGGCCTGCCCGAATGGTCTCACACCCTCCAGTCGGCCTTCGACGAAAACCCGTCGTTCGTGCGCTGGATGCCGTGGGGGCAGGGAGCCGACATCACGGCCGCCGAGTGCCCCGACCTGGCCAGCTACCTGTATGGCGAGTGCCGCGCGCTGCAGCGCCTGGGGGCACTCATCGGCCAGCCGGGCGACCCGGCCCTGGAGGCGCACGCGGCGCAGCTGGCGGCGCGGGTGGCCATCATGTGGCGCGACGCCACGGCGCTCTACCACTACATCGATCGCGACTCGCACCTGTCGCGCGCCGGTGAGGTGCTGTTCACGGGGCATTCCAGCCCCGACGGGTTGGTGATCGACCTTCTGCGCCGCTTCAGCCCGCCGGCGCGCCTGCTGGTGAAGGCCGTGGGGCCGCGCGACCTCAGTGCCCAAATGGAAGTCAGTTTCGCGGGGCGGGGCCGGCGCGGGCGGCACCGCGTCGAGACGCTGCGCCGCGCGCACGTGCAGTCGTTCTTTGGCGTCAGCACGGCGGTCAGCGGCAAGCTCTACTCCACCCTGGAGCGGGTGGAAATCCGCGGCTTGACGGCCGCGCATGAAGTGACGGTGGCAGTGGTGGACTACACCTATCAAGACCAGACTCTGCTATTGCCGCTCTGGGCGGGACTGCCGGACGCCGCGCGGGCCGAGGCCCTGGTTCGGCGTGCGCTGCTCGACCCCGAGCGCTTCTGGCGGCCGTACGGCATCCCCAACTGCGCCGCCAACGCGCCGGCTTACAAGCCCGATAACCGCAACGGCAGCGGCGGCGTGTGGCTGATTTGGAACACCATGCTGGGCGAGGGCCTGGTAGATTATGGCTATCGGGCGGAGGCGGCCGAGCTGATCGCGCGGCTGATGCGCGGCATGCTGCACTGCCTGCGCGAGGAGAAGGCCTTCCGCGAAGCCTACAACGCCGATGCCCTGGAGGGCCTGGGCGACCGCGACTACCTGTGGGGGGTGGCGCCGGTGGCGCTGTTCATGCGCGCGCTGGGCGTGCGCATCGTCAGCCCGCGCAAGGTCTACCTGGAGGGCCGGAACCCGTTCCCCTGGCCGGTGACTGCCCGCCACAAGGGCCTGTTGGTGGCGCGCGGATTGGCCGAAACGGTGGTGATGTTCCCGTCCGGCCGCAGCGCGACGGTGACGGGCGAGGAGGCGCAGGTGGTAGAGGACGGGTGAGGCCGGAAGGACGGCTGCTCGGTGATGTGACGATGTCATTTGGTCCGGTTGTGATTTTTGGCTCGGGTGAGACCGCTCCGGGCAGCCGCGGCGCCTATGAGTGGGTGTTCGACCAACTGCAGCCGCCGCTGCGGCTGAGCCTGCTGGAGACACCGGCCGGTTTCGAGCCGAACTCGGCCCAGGTGGCCGGCCGCCTGGCCATCTTTCTGGAAAAGCAGTTCAGCCAGCGTCGCCCCGAGGTGCGCGTTGTCCCAGCTCGTGCGCGCGGCACCCCGTTTAGCCCCGATTCGCCAGAGGTGGTGGCCCCACTCGCCCACGCCAACTTCATTCAGATGGGGGCCGGCAGCCCTACCTTTGCCGTGCGCCAATTGCGTGACAGCCTGGCCTGGCGCCTGGTCCAGGCCCGCCACCGGCTGGGCGCGGCGGTGGTGTTTGCCAGCGCCGGGGCCGTGGCGGCTGGCGCCAGCGTGCTGCCGGTCTACGAGATCTACAAGGTCGGCGCCGACCTGCACTGGCAGCCCGGCCTCGACTTCTTTGGTCCCTTTGGGCTGAACCTGGCGATTGTGACCCACTGGAACAACAGCGCCGGGGGCGCCGAGCTGGACACCAGCCGCTGCTACATGGGCCAGGCGCGCTTCGAGCGACTGCAGGCACTATTGCCGCCCGCGACTGTGGTGCTGGGCGTGGACGAGGTGACGGCGCTGCTGCTGGACCTGGAGGCCGGCAGCGGCCGCGTGGCTGGGCCGGGCGGAGTGAGCGTGTTGCGCGGGGGGCAGGCGCTGCGCTTCGAGGCCGGGGCTGACTTTGCGCTGGGCGTGCTGGGACCGTTTCAGCATCCGGGGCCCGAGCCAGGGCTGCCGGCGCGGCTGCTGCGCCAGGTCGCGGCCGCCGCCGCCGTGCAGTCCACGGCGCCTTTAACCCCGGACGCCGAGGTGCTGAGCCTGGTGCAGCAGCGCGAGCAACTGCGCGCCGCCCACGACTGGAGCGCTGCCGACGAAGTGCGCCGGGAGCTCCAGGCGCATGGCTGGCAGGTCGAGGACACGCCCAGCGGGCCGCGCGTGCGGCCAGCGCGGTAGCTCGACCTATTGACCCTCCCTCCCGCACAAACGCAGGCGGTCCCCTGGTCGGGGCGAGCGCCTACGGCCTGCGCGGCGGGCAGAGCGCCGAGAAGCTCTCCTACGTCACGGGCTGAGGCAGCCTGGCCGCGCGTTTAGCGCACCCAGCGCGCCTGCAGCCGCGGAAGGCCGGCCAGGTCGACGAGCTCGGCCAGCGACGGCACCAGCTCCGGTCCCCGAGCGGCCTGCCGCAGCAGGTCGAAGAAGCCCGGCGCAACGTCGTACTCGATCAGGCGCGGCTCGCCGCGGATGCCGCCCAGCTCGGCCGCCTTGGCAATAGCGTCGTCCTCGTAGCCCAGCGCGTCAATTAAGCCCGCCTCCAGCGCCTGCTGGCCGGTGAACACTCCGCCGTCGGCCAGGGGCAGCACGTCATCCACCGTCATGCCGCGCCCCTCGGCCACGATCGCAACGAAATCGGCGTAGATCTCGTCGACGGTCGTCTGCCAGTAGGCGCGTTCCTCGGGCGTCATGTCGCGGTAGGGCGAACCGAAGTCCTTGCGCGCGCCGGAGGTGATGACGACGAACTCGACGCCGATCTCCTCTAGCAACCCCTCGGCCGTGGGGAACTCGCTGATCACGCCGATTGAGCCGGTGAGGGTGTTGGGGTTGGCGATCAGCCAATCCGCGGCCATGCTGATGTAGTAACCGCCGCTGGCGGCCGTGTCGCCCATCAGCACTACTATCGGCTTATCCACCTGTTTGAGGGCGTGATAGATGATGTCGGAGGCCGCCACACCGCCGCCGGGGCTGTTGACGCGCAGGAGGATGGCGCGGACGGCATCGTCCTCCGCGGCGCGCTCGATCTGGTCCACCAGCGTCGCGGCGCCGGCCACCCGGCTGACGTCAAAGGGCGAGGCCTCGCCCGAGGCGATGACGCCCTCCACGCGGATGACGGCCACCGCCGGCCCCGACCCGGCCGGTGTGAGCGGTAGGCCGGAGCGCGGGCCGCTGACCAGCGCCAGCTGGCAGGCCAGGGCGCTGACGAACACGAAGCCATAGCAGGCCAGCACCGGCAGGGCGAAACCGGCCGCCAGGGTCAGCAGGGTGCGCCAGAAGGCGCGGCCCTCGCCGGCCGCCGGGGCAGGGGGTGGCGCCGGGCGGTTAGGCGCGGCAAGGGGGAGTGGATCATCGGTCATGCTAATCTCCTTTCGGCGGTCGCTGTTGGCCGGCCGCTGCGCGTGTTGTAGGCTGTTCTAGCTGCCGGCGCGGGTGTGGGTGTCGTGGAGAAGACACGAAGGAGGCGCGACGGACCAGGCCTCACCTGGCGGCGGGCGGCGTTCTCCTCGGGACCGATCCACAAGTCAGCGGCCCACACCTGCGCCCCGAACTCGCGCGCCAGGAAGATCGAACTCAAGGACCGGCAGCTGCCCAGGTCGAGTACGCGCATCCCGGTGCGCAGGTCAAGCGTCTCAGCCAGCGCCTCGGCCAGCCAGAGCACGTTGGGGCCCATGTGGTTTTCCACGACGAACTCGGACGCGTAGCTGGCCGAGCGCGGGAACTCGGGTTTGGTGAGGCAGGCGGCCAGTTCGGCGGCGGAGAGCGGCATGAGCGTAGGGCCGTTTGGAAGGAAAGACGTCGAGCCGACGGGCGAAGCGCGAAACGAGGGCGGCGAGATGCTTCGCGCGCGAGGTTGAGTGGAGGACCAACAGCAGGCGTTCGCGCTCAGCATGACGGTTGCGGCGGGGCATTTGGCGCGTGCTAGTCTGCCTTTCGCGCCTGCCACCGCCCGCGTTCGCACCACAGGCGGTGGCGTGTGGTTCGGGCGGGAACCGGGAGCTTCACTTGCCGTCGGTAAGGGCCCCGCATACGACGCTAGGGCGCGTACTCGCGCCGCGGCGTCTCGAAGCGGCCAAGCAGCTCGTCGGGCGGGTCGCACCGGCCGCTGTAAATCTCGACACAGGTCTTGACCCAGCTTTGGCCGGCGTCGTTGGTGCCGTAGTAGGCGGTTTCGCTGCCGCGGGTGAGGATGGTCCAGGCCGAGCCGGCGAAGTCGGGGTCGGCGTACAGGGCCCGGAAAATGCTGCTTCCGGCCGGGCCGGTCGGGAAGCGCTCGGAGAGCGCCCAGTGCTGGCCGCCGTCTTCGCTCAAGAAGATGACGGGCGTCGCTTCGGTCCAGGCGCACAGCGGGCAGCGCAGGGTGCTGCGGCCCGACAGCAGCATCGCCAGGTACAGGCGGCCGGGGGCGCGGTCGACGGCGATCAGCCCCTCCCGTGCGAAGCTGGGCAGGCCCTGGCTGGGCACCCGGGACCAACCCCGTCCGTCGTCGAGGCTGTGCCACACCTGGCCGCAGGCAAACAGGTAGCGCTCGCGCAGGTTCAGCCAGGAGGCGGTCGAGCGCCCGGCAAAGGCGCTGCGGTCGCAGCGCAGCAGCGCCCAGGCCCCCCCGCCGGCCAGCAGGCACAGGGCCAGTGCGGCGCTGCTAGAGGCGATCAGGCGGCGGCTCGCTATGCGTTCATTCCCTCCGCGAAGATCTCCAGGGCGGCCTTGATCTGCGCCTCGTCCACAATGAGCGGCGGGATCCAGCGGATGGTATGGTCATAGCTGCCGCAGGTCAACAGCAGCAGACCCCGGTCGAACGCGCCTCGGACGGCAGCCTTGGCCCGCTCTGGCCAGGGCTCGCGCTGAGGCGTGCTGAACTCGGTGGCCACCATCAGGCCCAGACCACGCACATCGCCGATGGCCGGGTGGTCCTCCTGCAGGCGCCGCAGCCCGGCCACGAGTACGCCGCCCATGCGGGCCGAATTCTCGATCAGGCGCTCGTCGCGCATCACCTGCAACGTGGCCACCGCCGCGGCGCAGGCCACGGCGTTGCCGCCATAGGTGCCGCCGTGGACGCCGGGCGACCACTTGGCCATCAGATCGGCGCTGGCGGACAAGGCCGACAACGGCAGGCCGGAGGCCAGCCCCTTGGCCATGGCCACTACATCGGGCACGATGCCGAAATGCTCGAAGGCGAACCACTTGCCCGTGCGGCCGAAGCCAGACTGCACCTCGTCGGCCACCAGCAGGATGCCGTAGTGGTCACACAGTTCGCGCAGCGCCTGCATGAAGCGCCGTGGCGGGGCCACGTAGCCGCCCTCGCCTAGCACCGGCTCGATCACCATGGCGGCCGTCTCGTCGGGCGCGGTCTGGCCCTTCAGGAGTTGCTTGAGCTCCCGGAGGCAGAAGTCGGTGGTGGTGTCCTCGTCCCAGCCGTAGCGGTAGGCGTAGGGATAGGGGGCGACGAAGATGCCGGGCACCAGGGGCTGAAAGCCAGCGCGGTAGACGGTCTTGGAGGTGGTCATGCTCATCGTCAGATGGGTGCGGCCGTGGAACGAGCCGCTGAAGACGATGATGTTGGGGCGGCGGGTGGCGTGCTTGGCCAGTTTGACGGCGGCCTCGAGGATCTCGGCGCCTGAGTTGGAGAAGAAAAACGTGTCGAGCGGCGCGGGCAGCACCTGGCGCAGCCCGTCGGCCAGCTCGAGCATGGGGCGGTGGTAGACGATGTTGACCTGCCCGTGCAGCAGGCGGGCAGCCTGCTCCTGGATGGCCTGCACCACGCGCGGGTGGGCGTGGCCGGTGTTGGTGACGCCGATGCCGCAGGTGAAGTCGAGGTAGCGTTGGCCGCCGGTGGTGTACAGGTAGGCGCCCTCGCCGCGCTCGGCGACGAGGGTGGCGGGCACGGCCCGACCCCACACCGGGGCCAGGGGCGAGAGGTCGAGGCTGGTCATTCAGGCCTCCGGGGCGCCGTCGGGTTTGGCCGGCCGGGCGGGCCCGTCTTTGGGCGTGGAGGCCGTCGCGGCCTCTTCCCACAAGGGCAGAACCAGCAGCAGCAGGGCCGCGCCGCCGTGAGCGAAGGACGGCATTTCGGTCAGCCGCCCCAGGTACTCGTCGGGGGCCAGCGATTTGTGGCGGTGAAGCTTTCCGTCGCCGTCGACTCGGCCGACGTACTCGTCTGGCCCAAAACGGGCGCGGTAGACTTTGCCGTTGTCGAGGGCCACGCGCCCGGCGACCTTGTCTGGCCCCAAGCGCGTCTCGAAGATCTTGCCAGTGTCGATCTCCACCCGGCCGACGCGTTTGTCCGGGCCGAGGCGGGTCTCGTAGACGCTGCCGTCGACTTCCACGCGCCCCACCAGCTCGTCGGGCGCCGCGGGGCGATGCCGATAGACTTTGCTCATGGCTTGCTCCTTGAGCGGCCGCGCCGGCAGCGGCCGCATCTGGCCCGGCGCGGTGGCCGGTCGGTCGGTAGGGGGCGGGCGGTCAGCCGGCCGCCCCGCGTTGAACGGCGCTCAAGACACCCAGGAACAGGCAGACGCCCAGCAGGCCCAGCACCAGCCCGACGACGGCCGTGGCCTTGGACCTTCCGCGGCCCAACAGGCCGCCCAGTCCTACCCCGGCGCCGAGCAGGCCCAGGAAGGCGCTGCTAGCGCCGCACACGAAGAGCGGCGTGGCGGCCAACTGGATCCAAGTGCCTTGCTGCACGCCGACCAGCGCGCACAGGCCGAGCCCGAAGACCAGCCCCGACGAGGCCAGACCCAGGGCCAGGCTGGCGTTTCCAAGCGTGTTCGGCTGCGAGGGCGTCGACATGTGCGGTCGGGTGCGGGTCAGCGCTGCTGAGTCTACTCCAAATCGGGTGGCCGAACAATCGGGTTGACGGGCCGGTGCTTTGGCATACACTAAGGCCGCCTTTCACAACCAGAGTCCTCGGCCCACAACGCCTCGGAATCAATAGTTGGCCCAGGCGTCTCAACGCCGTTGCGCGGAAGCGGCGG
>JADLEU010000319.1 GCA_020845955.1 Anaerolineales bacterium | reverse complement strand
GTCGCCGATGTGTATGACGCCTGGGGCTTCTACAGCGTGGAGGCCGTAGCCCGCGGCAGCACGGTCACGGTCTTCACCCGGTCACGGCCGCACTACGCGCTGCAGCACAATGACATCTACGTGGACGACGCCAGCCTGGTCGTCGCGGGCGCGGCCGGCCCGACGACGGGCGACAGTCCCGCGCCAGCGCCCACCAGCGCGCCCACGGCCGTGCCGACGCCCGTCAGCGGTTTTCGCTACGTGGTGCAGCGCGGCGACAACTACTACCGCATCGCGCGGCGCTTTGGCGTCACCGTCCAGGCCATCTATGCAGCGAACAACGTTGCCAATCCCAATCTCTTATATGCCGGCTCCGTGCTCATCATCCCGGGCGTCTCCGGCCCGGCCCCGGCGACCGGCGGTCCGGCCCCGACCCAAGCCGCGCCGGCTCCCGCCCCGACCGCCACGCTCTCACCGGCCGAGGTCCCAGGCGCGTTCACGTACGTTGTCCAGCGCGGCGATAACCTCTACCGGCTCTCGGTGCGCTTTGGGACCACCGTCGCGCGCATCAAGCAGCTTAACAACCTGACAGGGGACATCATCTACATTGGTCAAGTGCTGATTATTGCGCCCTAACCAAACAGGAACCTGGTATGACGTCAAACCTCACCCGATCACTCGCGGCCGCCGCGGTCATCCTGGCCGCCGCGCTAAGCGCGCGCGGCGCCAGGCCCGCGGCGGCCGCGCCCGCGGGGCAAGCCAACCTGCTCACCAACGGCGGTATGGAGAGTTTTGGCTCCAACGGTGTCGCCGCCGGTTGGGAGCCGTGGTGGGAGGACACGGACAACCCCGGGACGGGCAGCCTGGACTATGCCGATCCCCCGAACTTCATTCAGGAAGGCAACCCCACGTTTGTGCACTCGGGCGGCCTGTCGCAGCACATCGGCCGCAACTGGGACCCGTGGCACGGCGGTATTCGCCAGACCTTCAGCGTGCCAGCCGGCGCAAGCGTGCGGCTCACGGGCTACGCGCGGGTCTTCGCGTCAACGCCAGACTTCCCCTCGCCCTCCGATGCGGCGGTGCAAACGCGCATGCGCATCGGCGCCGAGCCCGATGGCAGCGTGCTCTGGTACAGCAACACGGTCAGGTGGTCGGGGACAGCCAACCCGCATGGCGCCTGGGCGGCGCTGACGGTCGACGTCACGGCCGGCGCCAGCGGCCGGGTGACGGTCTTTTTGTCCGGCAATTTCAAGGGCGACAGCCGCTATCACCTGGACGCCTGGTGGGACGATGTGACCGCCACGGTGATCAGCACCGGCGGGACCACGGCCAACACGCCCGCCCCAGGGCAGACCAGCGCCCCGCAGCCCACGACCGGCAGCCAGCCGCAGCCGACCAGCGCCGGCCCGGCCGCGACCGCGTTCCAGACGCCCACGCCGGGGGCTGACGGCAACATCATCTATGTGGTGCAGCCCGGCGACACGCTCTGGCGCATCTCGGCCATCACCGGCGTGAGCGTCGACCAACTCCGCGCGCTCAACGGCCTCACCTCCGACATCATCAGCGTGGGCCAGCGCCTGATCATCGGCACAAGCGGGGCCGCCAGCCCAACCGCCACGGTCGAGCCAACGGCGGACGCCAGCGCGCCGACGAGCGACGCGAACGCCGCGGCGACCAGCGCGCCAGGGGCAGAAACCACGGCGACCGGCGAGGGCCAGCCGCCGGCCACACCAGTGGCGGCCGCCACCGAGGCGATGCTGACCGGCACGGTCTGCGCCCTGCTGTATAACGACGCCAACGGCAATGGCGTGCGCGATTCGGCGGAAGGGCTGCTGGCCGGCGGTCAAGTGACGGTCGTGGATATCGCCACGGGCGCGCCGGTCCAGTCGTACACCACCGACGGCGTCAACGAGCCGCACTGCTTTGCCGACCTGCCGGTTGGGCAGTACACGATCTCGTCGGCCCCGCCTGGGGCGTACCACCCCACCACGGTCACCTCCACGCCGCTGGAGGTCAGCGCCGGGTCGACCTCGGCGCTCGAATTCGGTGCGCAGCCAAGCGCGGAAGCGGCCGAGCGGCCCGCGCCGGGTGAAGGCAACGACAACCAGGCGCTGCTCACGGCGCTGCTGTTCGCCGGCGGCATCGTCTTCCTGCTGCTGGCCGCGGGCGTGGGCGGGTTCCTGTTCCTGCGCCGCCCCAAGTAGCCGGCGCGCGGCAGGGGCCGCGGGCAGGCCGCGCGGCGCGCATGGGTGTGAAACTTGGATCGTACCAGCAGCGCGCGCCTGAAAGGCCGTGCCACGCGCTGGGCGCGCTATGGCCGGTTGGCTGCCGCGCTGGGACTGGGCGGGCTGGCCGCGGCGCCCCTGCTGGCCAACAGCGGCTTTCTGCTGACGCGCGGAGGCGGTGACAGCCCCTTTCTGCTGCTGCGCCTGCAGCAACTGCTCGCCGCCCTGGGCGGGGGGCAGTTCCCAGCGCGCTGGATGCCGGACGCCGACTACGGCTACGGCTATCCGTTCTTCCACTACTATGCGGCGCTGCCGTATTACCTGGCGGCGCTCCTGCGCGTCTACGGCTTCTCGTACACCGGCGCGCTCAAACTGACCCAACTGGCGGCCCTATGCACTGCCGCCGGAGGCGCCTATCTGTGGGCGCGCGGGATGCGCTCCGGCGCGGCCCCGGCCGGGTATTCTCAGCCGCAGGCCTGGCTGGCGGCGGCGGCCTTCACGTTTGCCCCCTTTCACCTGGCCAACCTATACGTGCGCGGCGACTCGCTCTCGGAGCTGTGGGCGATGTCGCTTTACCCGCTGCTGCTGTGGGCCGCTCAGCGCTGCCGGCAGCGGCCCAGCCTGGGGCGAGCGGCACTGCTGGCGTCCTTCACCGGCCTGCTGACGCTGACGCACAACATCTCGGCCCTGAACTTCATCCCCTTTGCGGCGCTGTATTTTCTGCTGGGCTGGCCGGCGGCGCAGCAAACGGCGCGCGCGGGACTTAGCCGAGGCCGAGGCCCGTGGCCAGTGGCCGTTGGCGCGTTGGCGCTGGCCTGGGGGCTGGCGCTGGCGGCCTTCTTCTGGCTGCCCGCCCTGACCGAAATCGGCGCCGTGCAGATCGGCGATGTGACCCAAGGCTACTTCTTCTACGGCAATCACTTTCGCGGCGCAGACCTGGTGCAGAGGTCGCTCTTCTACAATGCCGAGACCGGTCCCGGACTGCCCACGCCGTTCAGCATGGGATTGGCCCAGGCGGTCCTGACGGGATTGGGGCTGTTGGTCCTGGCGCTGCGGGCGGGGCGCGCCCGGCGTTGGACCAGCGACGACACCTTCGTGCTGCTCGGCCTGCTGGTGTCAACGCTGATGATCACGCCAGCCTCAGCCTGGGCCTGGGCCAACCTGCCGCTGGTTCGCTTTACCCAATTCCCGTGGCGGTTCCTATCCATCCAGGCCTTGTTCGCGGCCGGGCTGGCGGCGCACGTGCTCCCGGCCGGCGCCAGTCGTGGCGCGGCGGGTTGGACGCGGAACAAGCCCTGGCTCCTGGCGCTGGGCCTGGGGCTGGGGTTGGCGCTGTTCGGGTTGGGCCGGTTGCGCCCCGAGTTCGTCCCGCTGGCGGACGCCGACGTGACGTCCGAGCGGCTAAACCTGCTCGAATACTTCTCAGCCAACATCGGCAGCACCATCGGCTACGAATATCTCCCGAGCATGGTGAGGCCGCGGCCGTTTGCGGCCGAGACGCTGCTCGACCGGCCGGCGCGGCTGAAGGTGCTCAGCGGCCAGGCGAGCGGCGCCCGCCTGTGGCAGCGCGGCGCGCGCGAAGCCTGGCGTGTGGAGGTTACAAGCGGACCCGCGCGGGTGGCCGTGCCGCGCCACGCCTGGCCGGGCTGGCGCATCAGCGTCGATGGCCAGCCGGCCGCCCCGCGAGTGGTAGAGAGCCTCGGCTGGATCGCGGTCGACCTTGACATGGGCTCGCATACCGTGGAACTGTGGCTGGGCTCAACCCCGGTGCGCGCGGCGGCCATGGCGCTGAGCCTGGCCGCCGCGGCCGGACCGGCGGCTTATGCCCTCCACCGCCGGCGACGCGCTATCGCGGTTCCGCGCCCGATTGCCAGCCGAAAGACTCTGCTCATCTCGGCCGGGGCCGTGGGTCTGGCCGCGGCGGGCGCGCTCGCGCTGCACACCCGCCAGCCAGCGCCGTCGACGCTGCCGCTCTCCATTGACTTTGTGCAGCTGACCAACTGGCAGCGCGACGTCGTGCGCTTTGCGGGCGGCGCCGAGCTGGTGGAGGTGACCTACGACGCCGACCATCTGGCGCGCGGCGAGACGTTGCGCGTGACCAGCATCTGGCAGCACGCCGCCGGCCGCCAGGCCACGCTGCGCCTGGTGCCGGCCTCCAACCTGCTGAGCCAGGCGCCCGTAGTGTTGGCGGCCGACACCGCCGCGCTGGCAGGCGAGGCCGGCCAGGTAACCCAGGCCCTGACCATCCCGGAAGAAATCCCGCCCGGCGTGTATTTTGTCACCGTGGCACTGGCCGGGCCGGACGGCCCGTTGGCGGCCGTGACTGCGGCCGGGCGCGAGCGCGGCCAGGTGCACCTGGCGCCGGTGTGGGTGGATGATGCCGGGCCGAAGCCGCCAGCGGCCGGCGAGACTGCCCTGGCACGCTTTGGGCCGGCGATTACGCTGTGGAAGGCTGGCGCGACGACGCCCAGCGCGGACGCCCTGCACGTCAGCCTGACGTGGCAGGCGCTGGCCGATATCGCCGGCAACCACCAAGTAGCGCTACGCCTGCGCGACGCGGCCGGCGCCGAATGGGGCTCGCTCGACGCTCAACTCGCCTACGGCTTCTACCCGACACACTTTTGGCGGCCCGGCGAGGTCGTGCCCGATTTCTATACCCTGGCCTTGCCGGCCGGCACGCCGCCCGGCGATTACCAGGTCGAGCTGAATCTCTATACCGCACCCGGGCTGACCAGCCTGGGCACGACCACGTTCCCGGCGCTGCTGTCAAAGGCGACGCCGCGCGGTGACCGCCTCGCCCAGCACGCGCTCACCGAGGACGTGCAATTGGGCGCGGTGCGGCTGCCGGCGCAGTTCGACCAGGGAGCCGCGCCCGAGTTCCAGGCGGAGTGGCTGACCACGGCTGCCCCGGGCCGGGCTTACCGGGCGCGCTGGACTCTGGCTGGGCCGGACGGCGCGCGGATGACCCAGGTGCTGGCACTGGCACCGGGCTCGCCGAGCGGCGGCTGGCCCGCCAACGCCTTCGTTTTGGGGCGAGCACGCTTTGGCACGCCCGCCTCTCTGGCGCCCGGGCAATATGCCGTCTCCCTGGCGTTGGTCAACGAGGCGGGCCAGCCACAGAGCGCGGAGGTCGTGGTCGGCACGGTCGAGGTCGTGGGCCGGCCGCGCAGCTTTGAGGTACCGAGGCTGCAGACGCCCGTCGGCGCCGTCTTTGGGCAGGCGCTGGTCTTGCATGGCTACGACGCGGTACAGACCGAAGACAGCCTTGAGCTGACCCTGGCCTGGGGCGCGCTGACCGCGCCGGGCCGCGATTACAAGTTCTTCGTGCACCTGTTCAACCAGGCCGACGGATTCGTGGCCAAGCAGGTCGATGCCATGCCGCGCGACTTTGCCTACCCCACTGCGCTGTGGGTGGCCGGCGAAGTCGTGACCGACACGGTCAGCTTTGACTTGAGCGACCTGGCGCCTGGGCAATACGGTGTCGCGGTTGGTTGGTATGATCCATCCAGCACGAACCTTGACCGGCTGGCGGCCGTCGATGCTCGGGGCGAGCCGCTGCCGGACAACCGGGTGGTGTTGCCGCTGGGCGTTGACAAACCGTAGTCAGCGCCGCGCCGCCGCAACCCCTGATACAATGGCCGCGCGCCATGCTGACAAGTCGCTACCGCCGCATTGTCTTCTTCTTTGCGCGTGTCGTCGCCAGCCTGATCTGGTGGGAGCTGGTCATGCCACGCCTGGGATTACGGGCCTGGAGCGAGCGCACGCGCTCCGAACGCCTGCAGCGCAGCGCGGCAGGTTTTCGCGCGCTGGCCATCCGCCTGGGGGGCGTGCTGATCAAGGTAGGCCAATTCCTTTCCTCCCGCCTCGACGTCCTGCCGGAAGTCATCACGTCCGAGCTGGCCGGATTGCAGGACGAGGTGCCGCCCGAACGCTTCGCCGACATCCAGCGCCTGGCCGAGGCCGAATTAGGGGCCACGCTGGCCGAGCGTTACCTGGCGTTTGAGACCACGCCGCTGGCCGCCGCCTCGCTGGGGCAGGTCCACCGCGCCACGCTGCCGGCCGCTGAGGCCGGCGCTCCGCCGCGGAAGGTCGTGGTCAAGGTCCAGCGGCCGGGGGTCGAGCTGCTGATCGCCACCGACCTGGCCGCCCTGCGCACGGTGGGCGGTTGGTTGAAACGCTACCCGCCCATCCGCCGGCGCGCCGACGTGCCTGCCTTGCTGGCCGAGTTCACGCGCATCCTCTATAACGAGATCGACTACCTGGCCGAGGGCCGGAATGCGGAAAGCTTTGCGGCCAATTTCGCCGGCAACGCGGGCGTGCGCGTGCCCGGCATCGTGTGGACCCACACGACCAGGCGCGTCTTGACCCTCGAAGACGTCTACGCCATCAAGATCACGGATTATGCGGCCATCACGGCGGCCGGCGTCAGCCGCGCCGATGTCGCCGAGCGGCTGTTCCAGACTTATTTGTCGCAGATCTTCGACTACGCGTTGTTCCACGCCGACCCGCACCCCGGCAACCTCTTCGTCGAACCCCTGGAGCAACCAGCGGCCGGAGGCGAGGCCGCGGCGAGCGCCAGGCCGTGGCGGCTGACCTTCATCGATTTTGGGATGGTGGGTCACGTGCCGGCCAATGTCAAAGCCGGGCTGCGAGAGATGTTTATCGGGGTCGGCACGCGCGACCCGGCCCGGCTGTTGAAAGCCTACCAGATCCTGGGCGTGCTGCTGCCGCAGGCCGACCTGGCGCTGCTGGAACGGGCCGAGAGGCGAATGTTCGAGCGCTTCTGGGGCAAGGACATGGCCGAACTGCGCCAGATCGATATGCGCGAGATGCAGGCCTTCGCCGGCGAGTTCCAGGAATTGATGTTTGCCATGCCCTTCCAGGTGCCCGAAGACCTGATCTTGCTGGGGCGCACGGTGGCAATCCTGTCGGGGATGTGCACGGGGCTGAACCCGCAGTTCAACGTGTGGACCGGGATCGCGCCCTATGCTCAGAAACTCATCGCCGACGAGGCGTCGGGCGCCGGGTTGGACTTCTGGCTGGCCGAGGCCGGCAACTGGGTGCGGACGGTGGCCGGCTTGCCGCGACAACTGGAAAGCGCGCTGGCCCGGCTCGAACGCGGCGATGTGAGCCTGAGCGTGCCCCGCCTGGAGGCACAGCTTGGCGACCTCAACCGGGCGCTGCGGCGCGTGGGCGCGGCCGTGGTGTTCGCCGGCTTGCTGTTGGCGGGGGTGCAGCTGGTCGTGGCTGGCCAGACCTGGGCGGGCGGGCTGGGGCTGGCGGGCGCCAGCCTAGCGGCGCTCTGGATGCTGCTATTGCCAGGACGGCGTAGGTAAGCCACGCGGGCCGGGATTGCTCCCGGCCCGCTTTCTAAGCCGGACGCAGACAAGCTACAAGGTCGGATCAGACCTGGGCGGCTCAGTGCGCTGCAGGGCGGCGTCGATAACGCTGCGCACCGCGAGCAGCATTTCGCGCCGCGCGGCCCGGCGATGTTCCAAATAGCCGGGCGGCAGGAGCTTCTCGAAGCCCTTGCGCATCTCGGCGCGGGCGGCCCGCATGTGCTCAACCGCCTCAACCGGCACGAAGTCCTCGAACGGATGGCGGGTGGGTTTGGCGTCAGTCATGGCTTCCTCCAACGGCAACCTGCTTTCATTATAGCACCGTCAGGGTTGGAAGCGCGGCCCGTTGCCCTCTCCCACTTCAAGCACCACCTCGCCGGCGCGGCTGAAGATCTGGACCTGCCCGGGGGAGGCCGGGTCGGCGCTGCGCGCGGCGGCAAACAGGGCACCGGTACGGTCGAAGCTGGGCGCCGAAAAGAAACCGGGCACGATCAGGCTTTCCTGCTCGGCGAGGTCTACGAGCGAAAGCTGGGCGCCCAACTGCTGACCGGGGTTGTCGGGGCTGCAGTTGACGACCACCCCTTGCAGCAGCAGCGCGTCGCTCTCTGGGGTCCAGGCAAAGCCAAAGCCGATGGGGTAAGTCTCCTGACCGGGGGAAAGCAAGGCTCGCAGCGACGGGCTGTAGAGCTCGCGCAGGTCATTGCCATCGGCGTTGGCCAGGTAGTATTGACCCTGGGTAGCGCAGGCGCTGAGGTGGAACGAGGTGGAGAAGGCCAGCTTCTGCCCATCGGGCGAGAACTGCAAATCATAGGGCAGGCGCCCGCCGATGGGGTGGTCGATGCCCGGAAGCGGCGTGAGGGTGCCCGACCCGTCGAGCGGCAGCAGGCTGGGCGTGAACTCGGTGTTGCCCTGGGCGCCCAGATTGTCGCGGGAGTTTCCGGTGACCACCAGGGCGCTGCCGTCGGGCGTAAACGTGGGCCGGCCCCAGGCCCAGTTGGTCTGCGCCGTCAACGGCTGGGGCACGGCGCCCTCGATGTCGGTCAGCCAAAGGTTGTCCTCGTTGACGTAGGCTAGGCGCGTGCTGTCGGGCGACCAGCCGGGCTGGCCGCCGGGTCCCAGGTCCAGCGGCGTGCCGGCGCCGACCGCGTAAACGACGTACACGTGAGGCACGCCGGAGGCGGCGGAGGTGAAGGCGATGAACTGACCGGAAGGCGACCAGACAAAATCGTAGACGCCGTCGTCGACGCCGGCCCGCGTGTACTGCGTGGTGCCGCCGAGCACGCCGCCGGTGACGTCGGTGACGAGCAAGTGGCCGGCGCGCAGGTAGGCAACAAAGCTGGTCGCGCCGGGCGCAGGGGTGGGCGCCGGCTGCGCTGGGCCGGCCGCTACGGTGGGAGTCGCCGATGGCGAGGCTGGCTCGGCGGGCGTGGGGCTGGCGGGCTGCTCCGTGGGCGTCGCCGGTCTGGGACCGGCCGGCGTCGCGGACGGCGGCAGCGGCGTCTGATCTGGCACAGCCGTCGGCTGCAGGACGTTGCAGGCCAGGACGGCCAACAGCAGCACCATCAGCTCAAAGGGCGGAAACTTGCGCTTCATTGCTCGCCTCCTGTGCCTGGCGCTGAACAAGCCGGCAGCGCCGGGCCAGCCTCATTCTGCCGAGCTGTTCCAATGACTGAGCAGGGGGCGCACCGATGGCGCCGCTGAGCCGCACGCCGCAGTGACCCTACAGCGAGAAGCTTTCGCCCGGCTTGAGCACCCGCACGCTTGAGCGGGTTTCCGCCTCGACCTGCCTGGCCCAGGCCTCCGCATCCTGGGCAATCAACTCCCAGGTGTTGTAGTGGACGGGGATGACCGTTTTGGGGCGCAGGAAACGCACCGCGCGCAGCGCGTCGGCCGGGCCCATGGTGAAGTTGTCGCCGATGGGCAGCACCGCCAGGTCAAGGCCCTCATCGCCGATGAGCTGCATATCGCCAAACAGGCCCGTGTCGCAGGCCAGGTAGATCTTCTTGCCCTCGGCGGTGAGCAGGAAGCCGGCCGGGTTGCCGCCGTACGAGCCATCGGGCAGGGCCGAGCCGTGCAGGGCCAGGGTGAGCTTGAGGTAGCCAAAGGGGAACTGATGGCCGCCGCCCAGGTGCTGCCCATGGGCGCTGAGGCCCTGGTTGCTGCACCAGGTGGCGATCTCAAAGTTGCTGATGACGGTGGCGCCGGTGCGCCGGGCAATCTCCACGGCGTCGCTGATATGATCAAAATGCCCGTGCGAGATCAGGATGTAATCCGGCTGCATGGCCTCCGGCTTCGCCGCGGCAGCCGGGTTATCCGCCAGGAAGGGGTCGACCAGGAGTTTGTAACCGCTGACATCGAGGAGTTGGGTGCCATGACCGAGCCAGGTAAGCGTGATGGACATTGGAGCCTCCGAGGGGTAGAGCCGGGCGCAATCGGCAGTCGTAACGCCGCAGGGACTTTGATCAGTCTACGATTGCGGCGCTACTGCAGCCCTCGCACTTGCCAACTGGCCACGTCGCCGTCGATGCCTTTTAGCCGCAGGCCGGGCAGCGGGTCGGCCACGACAGCGGGCTGGACCAGGGCATAGGTAGCGCTGCTGATCAGGATTTGATCGCCTTCGGCGGCGGCGCACAGCCGGGCGGCCAGGTTGACATCGCGGCCGATGGCGGTGTATTCGAGGCGGCGCAACGATCCGAAATTGCCCATCATGGTCTCGCCCGTGCTGATGCCGATGCCGATGGGCGGTAGACTGAGCCTGCCGCTCCAGCGGTCGATGACCCGGCGGTGGGCGGCCTGCATCTCCAGCGCCAGGCGCACCGCGCGCAGGGCGTGATCGGGCTGGGCCTCGGGCGCATTAAAGAAACACATGACGGAATCCCCGACGTATTTGTCCAGCGTGCCCTCGTGCGCCAGCACCAGGTCGGTGAGGGCCGACAGGTGGTCGTTGAGCACGGCCTGCAGCATCTCGGGCGGGTTGCGCTCCGACATCTGCGTAAAGCCGCGGATGTCGCTGAAGAGCGTAGTGACCAGGCGTCGCTCGCCGCTGAGCAGGTCGTGGTCGGCGATGGACAGCAGCCGCTCCATAACTTGCGGCCCGACGCACTGGCCGAAGGCGCTGCGCAGCCGCTGGTTCTGCAAGTTCTCAAAGATAGCGGTGTCCATCTGGGAGGCGATGCCGCGCAGGAGCTGCCGGTCGGAGCGCTGGAAGGCCGGCCGGCCGCGGGGACCGGCCACGCCCAACACGCCGATCAGCCTGTCGCGCAGGATCAAGGGCGCCACGGCCACGGCCTGGACGGGCTCCGCGAGGGAGGCGCGGCTGACCAGCTCGGCGGTGCGCAGCGCCTCCTCCGCGAGGCCGAAGAGGAGGCGGGCCACGCTGTCGGCCTCGAACAGGTCTCGGCCCGACTGAGCCCGCAGCGAAAGCTCGTGACCGGCCTGATCGTGGAGCATCAGGAAGCTGGCCTCGGCCTCCAGCGCCGCGCAGACCTCGGCCAGCACCGCCTCCAGGAGGGGCTGCAGCTCAGGCAGGTGGTCGCGCAGGCGGTCGATGCGAAAGATGGTCTCCAGCTCTAGCTGGCGCCGGCGCAGCTCGCGCAAGGTGCGGGCATGCTGCAGGGCCGAATCGATCTGGCTGATGGCGCCCTCGACCAGGGCCAATTCGACCGCGCTAAAAGGCCGGTCGACGTTGAGCAGCAGCAGCGCCCCCAGGCTCGCGCCACCCACGCGCAGCGGGGCAGCCAGGCCGTGAGCCGGGCGTCCCGGCCCAAGAACGACATCGGCCTGTACGAACTCGGCGCCCGTCTGGCCCGCCGCTTGCTGGGCCAGGCTGAGCAGCGCCTCGGCGGCCGCGCCGCTGCCGTTCAGGCCAACCCGATCGGTGAGCGCCCGCAGCTGCAGCTGGCCGGTGTCGTCGTCGCGCAGGCACAGCCAGCAGAGCTGCGCGTCGAGCGCGCCGGTCAGGCAGGCGACAATGGCGGCGGCCAGCTCGCGCTCGTCGCCGAGGTTGTCGCGCAGGCGGTCGATGGACAGGATCAGGTCAAGCTGGCGGGCTTTGAGCCGCAGTTGAGCCTCGGAAAGCGTACCTGGCATGGATCGCGCGCCGCCTCGAGCGCTAGGCCACGACGCCCAACGCGCGCCCCACCGCGGCAAAGGCTGCCAGCCCCTGGTCCAGGTCGTCCTGGCTGTGGGCGGCCGAGATCATGACCCGGATGCGGGCCTTGCCCTTGGGCACCGTGGGGAAGCCAATGGCCATGGCAAACACGCCCTTGTCCAGCAGGGCGCGGCTAAACTGCTGGGCCAGCGGCGCCTCGCCGAGCATGACGGGTGTGATGGGCGTGGTGCTGGCGCCGGTGTCGAAGCCCAGCCGCTTCATCTCGGCCTTGAAGTAGTTGGCGTTGGCCCACAGCCGGTCGACCAGCGCGGTAGACCCTTCGAGGATCTCGACCGCGGCCAGGCAGGCCGCCGTGTCGGGCACCGTTAGCGCCGACGAGAACAGGAAGGGCCGGCCACGCTGCCGCAGCCACTCGACAATCGTCTTGTCGCCCGCCACCACGCCACCCATGACGCCAAAGGCCTTGGACAGGGTGCCGACCTCGACGTCGACCTGCCCGTGCAGGTCAAAGTGCGCGACGATGCCGCGCCCGCCCGGGCCGAGCACGCCTTCGCCGTGGGCATCGTCGACCATGAGCAAGATGTCTTCAGCGCGCGCAATGGCCTGGATCTCCGGCAGCGGCGCCACGTCGCCGTCCATGCTGAAGACGCCGTCGGTGACGATCAGCGCCCGGCCAAAGCCGGCCTGGCGCTCGGCGGCGATGGCCGCGCGCAGGCTGTCGGGCGAGCAGTGCTCGTAGGCCACGATCTTGGCCCCCGACAGCCGGCAGCCGTCGATGATGGAGGCATGGTTGAGGCGGTCGGAAAAGATGACGTCACCCTTGCCGACCAGCGCCGGGATGGTGGCCAGGTTGGCGTTGAAGCCGGACTGGAAAGTGATGGCGGCCTCGACCCCCTTGAAGGCGGCCAGGCGCCGCTCGAGTTCGACGTGCAGGCTGAAGGTGCCGGCGATCGAGCGGACGGCTCCAGGGCCGACGCCATACTGATCGACCGCCGCCTTGGCTGCCGCTACCAGGCGCGCATCGTTGGCCAGGCCCAGGTAGTTATTGGAACAGAAATTGAGGACACGGCGGTCGTCGACCACCAGCCAGGCGCCCTGGGGAGAGCTGATGGTCCGGATGGTGTTGTACAGACCCTGGGACTGGAGCTGGTCGAGCTCGTGGGTAATCCAATCGAGTTTGGTGGAAGTTTGTGTGGCCATTCAGACTCTCCGATAAAGAGATTATAAGCGGAGTTGGCAATCGGCAGTCGGCCCAGGTGGCAGGGTCGGCACCGGCGCGCGCTAGCGACCGGCACGGCGTGGCTTTGGCCTGGCCGCGCGGGCGGCCCCGCGCTCGACAGGTCTCGTTGAGCCAGGCGGAATAGGAGACGGCTGGCACAGCGCCAGCTTCCTGGCGCGGGAATAGCGCTTGATGGCCAGCTCGCGCTTCATCGCCGCCGAACGGCTGGGCTGCGCCTCGCAATACAAGAGCTCAACCGGCCCATGGATGCGTGTGTAGCGCGCGCCGCGCCCGGCGTTGTGGGCCTTGACCCGGCGGAGCACGTCCATGGCCCAGCCGGTGTAGAGAGCGCCATTGGCGCAGCGGACGACGTAGACGAACGGCATGCGCTAGCCACCAGGGCCGAACGAACCGCGCGGAGAGGCTAGGCCGCCCAAGACCAGGCGGCCGAGCATTTCGCCGGTCGAGGGCAGGCTGGGTGATCGGTTGAACACGGCTGGCAGGCCCCCATGCGCCTGGCCCAGCCAGCCCCGGCTGCCAGCCAGGTCGGGATCACGATCGTTGCCGGACAGGCGCACTTGGGGCTCGGCGTGCAGGCGCAGCGCCGGCGATCCCCCTATCCGGCCGAGGCCGATCAGCGCGACATTAACAGGCATCAGCGGTCATTGGTCGTCATCAGCGGCCTGGAGCACGGCCAGCATTTCATCCTCGGGCGAACCCGGCGCGGGCAGCGGCGACTGGTGCCGGCGGATCAAACTGGTCACCAGCGGCGCGGCCCCAGCCCGAGCGCACAAATCGGCCCCCCACTCGGGATGGCGGAGGGCGGTGACGAAGGCGCGGCGCCAGCCGCGGGCTGGACCCTGGCCCCAGCGCGCCGCGGCGCCGGGCAGCAGCCTGCCCGCCAGGACAATCCCCACGCGCTCGAACAGGCTTAGCGGCGCGACGGACTTGCCCACGTCGTGCAGCAGCGCCGCCTGGAGCAATTCAGGCCGCCGGGCGTAGGGGTGCGGCCCGGCCGCCACGGCGCGCAGCACGCGCAGCGCGTGGGCCTGTTCGGCCGGCGCGAGGCGGGCAAAGGGCGCGGCCAGGGCCGGGGGCAGCACCCGCCGGACTTCGGCCAACTCGGCCGGGCTTAGCGGCGCGCGGCGTAGATACCGCAGGAACTGGCCGGCACGATAGCGCGCGCGCTTCACAAACCAACGAGCACACGGTAGATGCTCAGCGCCGGTTGGCCGATCAAGATGCTCATCACCGGCCCGCCCAAGAACACTAAGGCCATGAGCAGGAATGGTCCCCACTGTTCGAGCGCGGCCAGCGGGCGATCCCATTCGCGAGGCGCGAAACCGCGCAGGATTTTTGAGCCGTCCAGCGGTGTGATCGGGATCAGGTTGAAGAGCATCAAAATGAGGTTGAGAAAGATGAAGTCCTGGAGGAAACCAGCGACGGAGGGGAAGATCTCGCCGCCGCCGATACGGGGCACGATGTCGAGCCGCACGGGGATGGCAGCCAGGGCGGCCATGATGAAATTGGAGATTGGGCCGGCAGCGGACACAACCGCCATGCCCATCTGTGGGCCGTTGCGCAGGTTGTAGGGATTGACCTGGACCGGCTTGGCCCAGCCAAAACCGGCGAAGATGAGCAGCAGCGAACCCAGGGGGTCGAGGTGGGCCAGCGGGTTGAGCGTCATGCGGCCCATGCGGCGCGGGGTATCGTCGCCCAACTGGACCGCGGTCACCGCGTGAGCCAGCTCATGGATGGTAAAGGCGATCAGCAGCGTGATGATTCGCGAGATCAGGTTAGGAAGCGTGAGGCCAAGCATACAATCTCCAGGCGCGCGGAGAGTGATTATAGCATGCGGGGGTGGGCCGGCAGCGTTCGGCACGCGGGTGCGCTCCCGGGGCCGAGTATAATCACGCGCATGCCCCTGGAACTGCGCCTGGACGATGTGCTGCGGCTGCGCAAGCCGCACCCGTGCGGCGGCTACGAGTGGCGCGTGGTGCGCCTGGGCGCCGACATTGGCCTGGTGTGCCTGACCTGCGGCCGGCGCGTGCTGCTAACCCGGCGCGAGGTCGAGAAGCGGCTGAAGCTTGTCGTGTCGCGCGGGACGTCCAGCCCCTCGGCCTAGCCGGCAAGCCATCCAAAGGGCCGACTGAGCCAACATAAAATCCAAATTGACCCGTTCAGCACCTGGATGGGGCTTCTTCTTCGCTGCTGCCCTCCTGATTTTGATGGGCTGCTTGGGATTCTTCATGTCGCCCTCAAGAAAATGAAACTCATGATTGACAAAATAAAAGGAGTGATTAGAATAACGAATGTGGTCGGACAACTTGAGTCATTCTTTTGAGATTGACTTTCATTTTTCTCGATTGAGATTGACGTAGAATGGGAACCTCCATGAACCCACTGATTGGCGCCTGCCCGGTCTGCGGCCAGGCTCTGGAAGTGACGCGCTTGCACTGCCGCAGCTGCGACACGGCCATTGAGGGCCACTTTGGGCTGGGCCTGTTCGACCGGCTGACGCCTGAGCAACTGGCGTTTGCCGAGACGTTTATTCGCTGCGAGGGCAAGCTCAACCGGATGGAAGCCCTGGTCGGCCTGTCGTACCCCACCCTGCGCGCCCGGCTGAACGACCTGATCGGGGCCATGGGCTTCGAAGTCGGCCAGGAGCAGGAAGATGATGCGCCGGCCGGCATCAGCGACGCAGAGCGCCGCCAGATCCTGGATGACCTGAACGTGGGCAAACTGTCATCGGAAGAAGCCGTGCGGCGGCTGCAGGGCGCCTGAGCGGCAGTAGGAGACTCGCGGGAGATTGACTGGCATGGACACAAATCGCTCTGACATTCTGGCACAACTGGCCGCGGGCGAGATCTCGGCCGACCAGGCTGCCGAACAACTGCG
>JADLEU010000318.1 GCA_020845955.1 Anaerolineales bacterium | reverse complement strand
TCATGCCCGGCGACAACATCAACATGGCGGTCGAGTTGATCACGCCCGTCGCCCTGGAAGCCGGCGGCCACTTCGCCATCCGCGAAGGCGGCCTGACCGTCGGCGCCGGCGTCATTACCAAGGTGATAGACTGATAAGCCATGGCCAAGCAGAAGATCCGCATTCGTTTGAAGGCTTATGATCATCGCGTGCTTGACCAGTCGGCCAAGCGCATTGTCGAAACGGCGGAACGCACCGGCGCCAAGGTGGTGGGGCCGGTGCCTCTGCCGACCCGCATCGAGAAGTTCACGGTGCGGCGCAGCCCGTTCATTGACAAAGATTCGCAGGAGCATTTTGAGATCCGCACGCATAAGCGTCTGATCGATGTGGTGGATCCTGACAGCAAGACGATTGACTTGCTCACCCGCCTGAATCTGCCCGCGGGTGTGGATATCGAGATCAAGCTGTAAGTGAGGCGCGGCGAACGGCCGCGGGCGGCTGGCCAGCCGCCCGCGGCGTCCGCCGCCTGGCGCCGGGAAATGAGCCGGCGGGCACGCGGCCCTGACACCAAACTGCGCCGCGCCTCGTCGCTGCTAACCACCCGGCCGGAGGGATGATGCTGGTGCGCCCAGCCAGACAGTCCCACTGCAAGTTAAGGAGAACGAAGCGATGAAAGGGCTGATTGGGAAGAAGGTTGGCATGACCCAGCTCATTGCTGAGGACGGCACGGTGACGCCGGTCACTCTCATCGAGGCTGGGCCTTGCTTTGTTACCCAGGTACGAACCGTGGCCAAAGAGGGCTACGAGGCGGTGCAGTTGGGCTTCGAGGAAGTCAACCCCAAGCGCCTGCCGGCTGGCGAGCGCGGCCACCTGGCGGCCCACAACCTGCCGCCGCTGCGGCACCTGCGCGAATTCCGCGGGGCGGCCGAGGCCCTGAAGGCTGGCGATCGGCTCACGGCGGCCGTCTTTGCGATCGGCGATCACGTAGACGTCATCGGGATCAGCAAAGGCAAAGGCTTCCAGGGGACGATCAAGCGCCACAACTTCAACCGCCAGCCGAAGTCGCACGGCGCATCTGACCGCACCCGCTCGCCGGGTTCGAGCGGCCAGACGACCACGCCTGGCCGCCTGTACAAAGGCAAACGGATGGCCGGCCACATGGGCAGCGAGCGCGTGACTTCGCAGAATATCCGCGTGGTGTTGGTGGACGGCGAGCGCAACCTTGTGGGCGTGCGTGGCAGCGTGCCCGGCGCCAAGGGCGCCGTCGTGGTCATCCAGGCGCATCGCGGCTAGCCGCCGGCGAGCGTGGAGTTAACCGTCATGCAAGCAGATGTCAAGAACCTGAAGGGCGAAACAGTGACGACGGTCGAGTTGCCGGCCGAAATCTTCGAGGCGCCCATCAACAAGGCCTTGATGCACCAGGCGCTGGTCCGCCAATTGGCGAACGCGCGCCTGGGCACGCACAGCACCAAGCGTCGCGGGGAGGTCTCAGGGGGCGGCAAGAAACCCTGGAAGCAGAAGGGCACGGGCCGCGCGCGCCAGGGCTCGCGCCGCGCGCCGCAGTTCGTGGGCGGCGGAAAAGTGCACACGCCCAAACCGCGCTCCTATCGGCAGGATATGCCGCGCCAGATGCGCCGGGCCGCGCTGCGCAGCGCTCTGTCGGTGAAGGCCGGGGATGGCCAGATCGTGGTGGTCGAAGACCTGAACCTGGACACCATTAAGACCAGCGCGATGGCGCAGACCCTGGTGGGGCTGGTGGGCGAGGGACAATCGGCGCTGGTGCTTCTGCCGGCCAAGAACGAGCCGGTCGAGCGCTCACTGCGCAACCTGACGCATGCCAAGTATTTGCGCGCGAACTATCTCAATATCCGCGACCTGCTGGGTTACGACCGGGTCTTGCTCCCGCTGGGCGCGCTGGAAGTGATCCAGGGCTATCTGGGCTAGACAGCACGGAGGGAGAGACGCAGATGACAACAATTTATGAGGTCCTCCGCCGGCCGATTGAGACGGAAAAGTCTCGACATCAGAACGCCAAACTTCACCAGTACGTGTTCGAGGTCGCCCGGGATGCTACCAAGGTCCAGATCAAGGACGCGGTCCAGACCCTGTTTGACGTGGAAGTGCGGAAGGTGAACGTCCTGGTGGCGCCCGCCAAGCGCGGCCGGCGCGGCAAGTATGGGCGGCGCACGGTCGTGCGCGGGCAGGAATACAAGAAGGCCGTGGTCACCATTCGAGCTGACCAATCTATCGACGTGTTCGAAGGGGTGAAGTAATGGCCGTCAAAATCTACAAGCCGACTTCGCCTGGCCGCCGGGGGATGACCAGCGCGACCTTCGAGGAAATTACGCGGACCAAGCCCGAGCGCAGCCTGCTGCGCCCGCTGCGCAAGCGGGGCGGGCGCGACTTCACCGGCTCGATCAGCATTCGCCACCGCGGCGGAGGCGCCCGGCGCCACTACCGCGTGATCGATTTCAAGCGCGACAAGCTGGACATCCCGGCGAAGGTGGCCTCGATTGAGTATGACCCCAATCGTTCAGCGCGCATCGCCCTGTTGTGCTATGTCGATGGCGAGAAGCGCTACA
Organism: Anaerolineales bacterium; assembly: GCA_020845955.1. Classification (GTDB taxonomy): domain Bacteria; phylum Chloroflexota; class Anaerolineae; order Anaerolineales; family UBA6663; genus JADLEU01. The sequence goes on along the minus strand of JADLEU010000318.1, from coordinate 16,465 downwards.
TCGTGGCTCCGCTGGAGGTGAAGGTCGGCGATACGCTCATGGCCGGCCGGGGGGCCGACATTCGCCCGGGGAATGCGCTGCCGATCGGCAGCATCCCGCTCGGCACGCTCATTCACAACATCGAGCTGCAGCCGGGTAAGGGCGGCCAGCTGGCGCGCTCGGCCGGCGCGGCGGCGCAGCTGCTGGGCAAGGAAGGCGACTATGCGCAGGTGCGCCTGCCGTCGGGCGAAGTGCGTTTGATCCGCCAGACCTGCATGGCCACGATCGGCGAGGTGGGCAACCTTGATCACAGCAACGTCAAGCTGGGTAAGGCCGGCCGGAAGCGGCATCTCGGCATCCGCCCGACCGTCCGCGGCACCGCGATGAGCCCGCGTGACCACCCGCATGGCGGCGGCGAAGGCCGCCAGCCGGTAGGCAAGCCGGGTCCGCGCAGCCCGTGGGGCAAGCCCACGCGGGGCTACAAGACGCGGCGCAACAAGCTGTCCGATCCGCTAATCGTCAAGCGGCGCGGGAAGAAGCGCCGCTAGGCCCAGGAGTCGCCATGTCACGCTCACTCAAGAAGGGCCCGTTTGTCGAGCCCAAGCTGCTGAAGAAGGTCGAAGCGATGAACCAGCGCGGCGAGAAGAAAGTCGTGCGCACCTGGAGCCGCGCCAGCACCGTCTTTCCGCAGATGGTGGGGCACACCATTGCGGTCCACGACGGCCGCCGGCACGTGCCGATCTATATCACCGAGAACATGGTCGGGCACAAGCTGGGCGAGTTCGCGCCGACCCGCACCTTCCGCGGTCACGTCACCAAGGAAAAGACCACCGGGGTTGGGGAGGGCTAGCGCATGGCTGACGCGATCGCCAAAGGCAAGTATGTGGGCATGTCGGCGCAGAAGGTCCGCCTAGTCGTGAACTTGGTGCGCGGCCGGCAGGCAGACGATGCCCTGAGCATGCTCAAGTTTCTGCCGAATGCTGCGGCCCGGCCGGTGGCAAAAGTGTTGCGCACGGCCATTGCCAACGCGGAAGAGAATTTCGGCCTCAATCGGGACGAACTGGTTGTGACCCAGGCCTTCGCCGACGAGGGCCCAACCCGGAAGTGGCGCCGATTTGGCGCACGCGGCCGGTTCAAGCCGCTCTTGCGGCGGTCGGCGCATATTACCATTGTGGTTGCAGAGCGGGAAGGAGCAGCGTCCTAATGGGCCGGAAAGTTCATCCCATCGGTTTTCGCCTGGGCATCATCAAGGATTGGGAGGCGCGCTGGTACGCTTCCAAGGGCAAGTACGCCGAGCAGCTGCAGCAAGACTTCACCATCCGCCGCCTGATCGCCACCGAAGCGCAGCGCTCGGGCATTGCCCGAGTGGACCTGGACCGCTTTCCCTCGCAGTTGGTGGTGACGATCTGGACGGCCAAGCCGGGCATCGTCATCGGCCGCAAGGGCGCGCAGGTGAAAATGCTGCGCCAGAAGCTGGAGGAGCTGACGGGCACCCGGGTGAAGGTCGAGGTGGAAGAGATTACGCAGCCTGACCTGGAAGCGCAGCTGGTGGCCGAGAACATCGCCGATCAAATCGAGCGCCGGATCAGCCACAGCCGGGCGATGAAGCGCGCGATTGGGCAGGCCATGCGCCAGGGGGCTCAGGGGATCAAGATTGTGGTGGCTGGCCGCCTGGGCGGTTCCGAAATGTCGCGGCGCGAATGGCAGCGTGAGGGCCGAGTGCCGCTGCAGACCCTGCGCGCCGATATTGATTTCGCCCGGGCCGAGGCGCTGACGACCTTTGGCCGAATTGGCGTAAAGGTCTGGATCTACAAGGGCGAGAAGCTGCCTGAAGAGGTCGAGGCGCCCGAGGCCACCGACGTGTACGTGAGCGAGTAGAGGCGGCTGGCCGGCCGGGATTGGCGAATGCCATTCGCCGGGGTTCGATGGCCAATTGCCAGAGGTAACGAAACATGCTGCTACCAAAACGTGTGAAGTGGCGCAAGCAGATGCGCGGCCGGATGAAGGGCCACGAGACCCGCGGCGTAGAGGTCTCGTTTGGCGAATACGGGCTGCAGGCGCTCGAGCCCTGCTGGCTGACGCAGCGCCAGATCGAGGCCGCCCGCCGCGCGCTGGTGCGCTATATGAAGCGCCGTGGCAAGGTGTGGATCCGCATTTTCCCCGATAAGCCGGTGACGCAGCGGGCCGCCGAAACCCGCATGGGCAAGGGTAAGGGCGCGGTCGACCATTGGGTGGCGGTGATTAAGCCGGGGCGCATTATCTTGGAGGTGTCGGGTCTGCCGGAAGACGTGGCGCGCGAGGCGATGCGGCTCGCCTCTCACAAGCTGCCGATCAAGACCAAGATGGTCGTGGCCTATGACCTGGCCCGCGAAGGAGGGTCATAAGCCATGTTGATGAGTGAGATTCGGGCGTTGGCCACGCCGCAGATCGAGGCCAAGCTGGACGATGCCCGCGAGGAGCTGTTTAAGCTGCGTTTCCAGTTCCGGACGGGCCAGTTGACCGATTATTCGCGCCTGCGCGCCAGCCGCCGCACGGTGGCCCGCCTGGCCACGGTGGTGCGCGAGCGTGAGCTGGCGGCCCAATTGGCGGCGCAAGGAGAGAAGGCATGAAGGGCAATCGCCGCCGGCTAGTCGGCAAGGTGACGAGCAATAAAATGATGAAGACCGTGGTGGTGCAGGTGGACAGCCGCCAGCGCCATCCGCTGTACGGGAAAGTGGTCAGCCGCGCGCGTCGTTACAAGGCCCACGATGAGATCGGGTGCCAGTTGGGCGATACGGTCCAGATTGTCGAGAGCAAGCCGATCAGCAAGGAAAAGCACTGGGTGGTCGAAAGCGTCATCGCCAAGGGCTACCACGTCGTTCTGCCGGATGACAGCGCGATCACGGGCGCGGGCGCTGCCGCGGACCAGATGGCTGAGGGCGGGCCTGGAGGGGGCGCGGAATGATCCAGCAAGAGACCCGCCTGGCGGTCGCTGACAATACTGGCGCGCGCGAACTGCTGGTCATCCGGGTTATGGGCGGCTCGCGCCGGCGCTATGGCTCCGTGGGAGATGTGGTCGTGGCGACGGTCAAGGACGCTGCCCCGCAAGGCTCGGTCAAGAAGAGCACGGTGGTCAAGGCTGTCATTGTGCGCTGTGCGAAAGAGATGCGCCGCGACGACGGGTCGTATATTCGCTTTGACGACAACGCCGCGGTCATTTTGGATGAGGATGGCGAGAACCCCAAGGGAACCCGTATCTTTGGCCCGGTGGCGCGCGAGCTGCGCGAGAAGGGCTACATGAAGATCGTGTCCCTGGCGCCCGAAGTAATATAGCGCAGTCTGGTCGGAGAGGCCGAGACCCCTTTCCACCACTGCCGCGCGGGAGAGTACACCGTGAGGATTAAGAAAGGCGACACCGTGGAAGTCATCGCGGGCAAAGACCGGGGCAAGCGCGGCGAGGTGCTGCGCGTGCTGCCCAAGGTCAACCGCGTGGTTGTGCAGGGCCTGAACCTGCGCAAGAAGCACCAGCGCGCTCGGCCGGGGGCCGGCGGTCGGCAACTGGCGCCGGAAATCGTGACTTTCGAGGGCGCCCTGGACGCCGCGAATGTCATGCTGATTTGCCCGAAATGCGGCGAGCGCGTGCGCGTCCGCCGGAAGCGCGATGAGGACGGCGCGGCGGCGCGGGTGTGCCCAGAATGCGAGAACGTGCTAGGCCGCTAGGCGGTCGGGCCGTGCGGGAGTAAGCAAGGATGTATCTTTTGCAGGAACGCTATCAGAACGAAGTGCGCGGCCAGCTACAGCGCGAGTTCGAGCTGCGCAACGTCATGCAGGTCCCGCGCCTCGATAAGGTCGTGGTCAACATTGGCGTTGGCTCCGAGACGCAGACCGACTCGAAGGCCCTGGACGCCGCGGTGAACGATCTGACTATCGTCACCGGCCAAAAGCCCGTGATCGCCAAGGCGCGCAAGAGCATTGCCAATTTCAAACTGCGAGAGGGCAAGCCCATCGGCGTGAAGGTGACGCTGCGCGGTCAGCGCATGTGGGCCTTCCTGGACCGGCTGATGAACGTGGCGCTGCCGCGCGTGCGCGACTTCCGCGGCGTGCCGCCGGACGCGTTCGACGGCCGCGGCAACTATACGCTGGGCCTGCGGGAGCAGTTGGTGTTCCCCGAGATCGAGTACGACAAGATCGACAAGCTGCGCGGGATGGAGATCACCGTTGTGACCACGGCCCGCAACGACGAGCAGGGACGGCGGTTGCTGCAGCTGCTGGGCATGCCCTTCGGCAAGAAAGGCGCGTAAGCAAGATGGCCAAGACCTCTCTCATTTACCGCGAGACTCGGCGCAAGTATCCGGTGCGGGTGCGCAATCGCTGTAAGCTGTGCGGCCGGCCGCGGGGCTATATCCGCCGTTTCCAGCTGTGCCGCATCTGCTTCCGCGAGAAGGCGTTGGCGGGCAAGATCCCGGGCGTCGTCAAGAGTTCCTGGTAGACCGGGACGGAGTAACAAGGATGAATAGCGATCCAATTGCCGACATGCTGACCCGCATTCGCAACGCGCATATGGCAGGGCACAACACGGTTTCGCTGCCGAGCTCAAAGTTAAAGGCGGCCATTGCCCAGATTCTGAAGCAGGAGGGCTTCATCGAAGACTTCAGCACCCAGGCCAGCGACGGGGCCGTGCAGCCGACGCTGCGCCTGGCGCTCAAGTACGTTGGCACGCGGCGCCAACGGCGGCCCGTGATCAGCGGCATTGAGCGAGTCTCGACGCCGGGCCGGCGGGTGTATGCGCGCAAGAAGGAGATCCCCTGGGTGTTGTCGGGGATGGGGGTGGCGATTTTGTCGACGCCCAAGGGGGTGATGACCGGCGCCCGGGCCCGCCAATTGGGTGTGGGCGGCGAGGTGATCTGCAAAGTCTGGTGATCGTCAAGCCGGTGGTGCCGGCCAGGCGCGGGGCGCCTGGCGCTGCGAGCGCGCCAAGCGCTTGCCGGAGCCCCAGGAGGAATGAGCTGTGTCGCGTGTAGGCAAGAAACCGGTCACGCTCCCCAAGGGCGTGGAGGTCAAGGTGGACGGGAATACCGTCCGGGTCAAGGGCCCCAAGGGAGAATTGACGCGCACGTTTGCGCCGCCTATCAAGATCGAGCTGAGCGACGGCCATATTCAGGTGAGCAGGCCGTCGGATGCGCCCAGCGTGCGGGCACTGCATGGCACGACCCGGGCGTTGATCCAGAACATGGTTACGGGCGTGAGCCACGGCTTTTCTAAGTCCTTGGTGGTCGAGGGCGTCGGATACCGGGCCGAAATGAAGGGCAAGCAGTTGGTGATGGCGCTTGGCTACTCCCACCCGGTGCCGGTCGAACCGCCGCCCGGGATCACGTTTGCCGTGGACGAGAAGGCCAAGACGATCACTATTTCGGGAGTTGACCGCGAGATGGTTGGGCAGGTGGCGGCCGATATCCGCAGCTGGCGCCCGCCCGAGCCCTACAAGGGCAAGGGCCTGCGCTACGCCGGCGAGCGAATTCGCCGCAAGGCTGGGAAGGCTGGCAAGGCGGGTTAGGCCCGCAAGGCGGGTTAGGCCCGCTGGTATGCGGCGGGCCCGCGGCGCCAGGCCGCCCCCGGAAGGTTGGGGGCCGGGCGCATGCCAGGGCCGGTCCGTGGGAGCATGAGACTATGAGCAAAGTCAACCGCAAAGAATCGCGCGCTCGCCGCCATCGCCGCGTGCGCGCTACGATCACCGGCACGCCCGAGCGCCCGCGCCTGAACGTGTTCCGTAGCCTGACGCACATCTACGCGCAGGTGATCGACGACACGACTGGCAACACGCTCGTCTCGGCCTCGAGCCTCGATGCCGAACTGCGCGCACAAATGGCCGGCAAGAAGAAGGCCGAGCAGGCCAAGCTGGTGGGGCAGGCCGTGGCGGCCCGCGCGCAGGCCAAAGGCTTTTCAAGCGTGGTGTTTGACCGCGGCGGTTATCGCTATCATGGGCGCGTCAAGGCAGTGGCCGACGGCGCCCGGGAAGGCGGATTGGAGTTTTAGCTATGGCTCGACGTGACAATCGCAACCCGCGCAGCCGCGGCCCGCGTGACGAGGAGCGCGGCGAAGAACTGGACGAGCGCGTCATAGACATCTCGCGCGTCGCCAAGGTCATCAAGGGCGGCCGGCGCTTTGCCTTCCGGACCGTGATTGTGGTCGGCGACAACAAGGGCCGCGTGGGCGTGGGTGTCGGCAAGAGCCGGATTGTGCCCGACGCGATCCGCAAGGCTACCGACCGGGCCAGGCGCAACCTCAAGCACGTCAACCTGGCGGGGACGACGATCCCGCATGAGGTGTTGGCGCGCCATGCCGGGGCCGAAGTGCTGCTGAAGCCGGCCTCGCCCGGCACGGGTGTCATCGCCGGCGGCGGCGTGCGCGCGGTGTTGGAAGCGGCGGGCGTGCGCGATATTCTGACCAAGTCGATGGGCAGCGCGAACGTCCTGAACGTTGTGTACGCGACGCTGGAAGCCCTCAGCGAATTGAAAGATGCCGAGACGGAAGCCGTGCGCCGCGGCAAGGACGTGAAGGACGTCAAGCCCTTCTGGGACCGGAAGAAGAATGGACAGCCACACGACTGACATGAAACGCCTGCGCATCACGTTGGTGCGCAGCCCGCTGGGGTATTCTCAGCGGCACAAGGCCACGGTGCGCGCGCTGGGTTTGCGCCGCATGCATCAGAGCGTCGAGCAGCAGGATACGCCGCAGCTGCGCGGCATGGTCGCCAAGGTGACCCACCTGGTCAAGGTGGAAGAGATCTGAAGCCCAATGGCAAGCGTCTCTGCGCTGGCGGCTGCTGAACGCTGCCAGCCCGGCTGCCATTGGCAGGGAAGGACGAACGATGAAGCTGCATGACCTGGCGCCGAACGAAGGCGCGAGAAAGAAGAAGAAGCGCGTGGGCCGCGGCATTGCGGCCGGACAGGGCAAGACCGCCGGCCGGGGCACGAAGGGGGAAGGGGCCCGCAAGGCGAAGGGCGGCAGCCTCTATCGCCAGGGCGGCCAGCTGCCGTTCTACCGCAGCCTGCCCTTCAAGCGCGGATTTACCAACATTCGCCGCGTGGAGTACGCCGAAGTGAACGTCGACCGGCTGGGCGCCTTCGCAGCCAATGCCGAGATCACACCAGAGACCCTGGCCGCGGCGGGCCTGCTGAGGGGCGGCGGCGATCTGCCCGTGGCGTTGCTGGGCCGCGGCAAGATCAGCCAGCCGCTGACGATCAAGGTGCATCGCGCCAGCAAGAACGCGGTGGCCAAGGTCGAAGCGGTGGGCGGCAAGGTCGAGCTGCTGCAGGTCGACTAGAGACCGGATCATGAAACGATCTGCTTGGCGCTACCTGTGGACGGCCGGCGATATTCGTAACCGGCTGTTGGTCACGTTCTTGCTGCTGCTGATCTACCGGCTGGCTTCGCACGTGCCAGTGCCGGGGGTCGATCGCGAAGCGGTGCGCCAGCTGTTAGCGGCCTCCAGCGGCGGTGCCAGCAACCTGGTCAACTTGCTCGACCTGCTGTCGGGCGGCACGGTGTCGAACTTCTCGGTGCTGGCGATGGGCGTGTATCCCTACATCACGGCCCAGATCATCCTGCAGCTGTTGGTGCCGATCATTCCGCGGCTGCAGAAGATGACTGAGGAGGACCCGCGCCAGGGGCGCGAGTTCATGGAGCGCTGGACGTACTACCTGGCGGTGCCAATGGCGGCGCTGAACGCCTTTGGGCAAATTCGGCTGATGCTGTCGATTGCGCCGGGGGTGCAGATCTTGACGTTTGGCAGCGACCTGGGGTTCAACCTGCCGACCGCGACGATGATCATCGCCATGACCGGCGGCACGATGTTTGCGATTTGGCTGGGCGAGCTGATCTCGGAATATGGGATCCGCAACCAGGGGCTGTCGCTGATCATTTTTGCCGGGATTGTGGCGCGCATCCCGGCCAACTTGGGCCAGATCATGGCCGACGAACAGAACCGGGTGGTGGCGCTGATTGCGTTTATCGTCATCGTGATCCTGGCTGTCCTGGCGATCGTGTTCGTGCAGCAAGGCCGGCGGAATGTGCCGGTCATGTATCCCGGCCGCCGTATGGGCAACCGGCAGAGCATGCCGGTGCGCGGCAACCTACCGCTGCAAGTCAATATGGCCGGCATGATCCCCGTCATCTTCGCCCAGTCCATTCTGACGTTTCCGGCCATCATCGCGCAATTCTTTGTGGCCTCACAGACCGATTGGGTGCGCAACACCGCCGTCGGCATCTCGAATCTGTTTGGTGGCCAGAGCAACTGGTATTGGCTGCTGTTCTTCTTTATGGTCGTGGGCTTTACGTTCTTCTATACCGATGTCGTCTTCTCACAGCAGAACTATGGTGAGAACCTGAAGCGGGTGGGGGCGCAGGTGCCGGGCGTGACAAAGGGTGCGCCGACCCAGCGCTACCTGATGAAGGTGCTGCGGCGCATTACGCTGCCGGGCGCCGTGTTCCTGGGGATCGTGGCGGTCTTGCCGTTCCTGGTGCAGCCGCTCATCCCCGGCGCTGCTAACATCTCAATTCTTAGCACCGGCTTATTGATCGTCGTGGGCGTAGTTCGCGACACGTTCTTCGGCCTGGACGCCGAGCTCAAACTACGCGGCTACGACGACACGCTGCTGGTGCGCTAGGGGGTGACAGGATGCGGGTGTTGCGTGATCGGCCGCAGCGGCGCTCACGCAGCACTCAGCGCCTGGCGCCTGGCCGCATGCCGAAATACATCTTGTTGATCGGGGGACCTGGAGCGGGCAAGGGCACTCAAGCTCAGGTGCTGCGGGAGAAACTGGGTCTGCCGCAGGTGGCCTCGGGCGATCTATTTCGAGACAACCTGAAGCGCGAGACGCCGCTGGGGCGGCAGGCCAAGCAGTACATGGACCGGGGTGAGCTGGTGCCCGACGACGTGACCGTGGCGATGATCCGCGAGCGTCTGCGGCAGCCCGACGCGGCGCGCGGGGCGGTGCTGGATGGTTTTCCACGTACCATCCCGCAGGCCCAGGCGCTGGATGCGCTGCTGGCCGAGTTCGGCGGGCGGGTAGACGTCGTGTTGTACGTTCAGGTGGATGAGGCGGTGCTGTTGGAGCGCCTGGCCGGCCGATGGGTCTGCCGCGGTCCGCAGCAGCATACGTATCACATGCTCTTCAACCCGCCGAGGGTGCCTGGCGTCTGCGACATTGACGGGACGGCGCTCTATCAGCGCGACGATGACACGGCCGAGGTGCAGGCCCGGCGCATCAGGGTGTTTTTCGAGCAGACGTCGCCGCTGATCGACTTCTATCGTCAGCGCGGTGACCTGGTCGAGATCAACGGCGAACAGCCCATCTCGGCGGTGGCCGCCGATTTGCTGGCTGCCGTGGAGGGAATGACCGCCGTTTGATGATCCGATTAGTCAGCCCGGCCCCGATGAGGCGCGCCGGGGTCGAGCGGAAAAGCGCACGGGAGCTTGGGTTGATGCGGCAGGCGGGGCGCATCAATGCCCTGGCGCTGGCCGAAATGGCCGCGGTCGTGCGGCCGGGCATCGCCACGCGGGAACTTGATGCCCTGGCGGAGAAAGTCATCACCCAGCACCAGGGTGTGCCGGCCTTCAAAGGTTACCCCGGGCCCTATCCGTATCCGTTTTCGGTGACAGTCTCGGTGAACGAGGAGTTGGTGCATGGTCTGCCCGGGCCGCGGGTGCTGCGCGCGGGAGATGTGGTCAGCCTGGATTGCGGCACGGTGTACCAGGGTTTCTATGCGGACTCGGCGATCACGGTGGGTGTCGGAACCTTGTCGCCTTTAGCCCAGCGCCTGGTTGAGATTACCGAGCAGGCGCTGCACGTGGGGATCAAGTGGATGCGGCCGGGCCAGCGCACCGGCGATTCGGCCGCGGCGATGCAGGTCTTCGTGGAAGACCACGGGTTCAGGATGGTGCGCGACTATACGAGTCACGGGATCGGGCGGCACATGCACGAAGATCCCGAGGTCAGATATTACGTTAAGCCGGGCACTGGCACACTGCTGCGGCCGGGCATGACGATCGCTCTGGAGCCAATGGTGCTGGTCAGCAGCGGGGAAACCCGGGTGAAGCCTGACCGTTGGACGGTGGTGTCGGCAGATGGGGCGCCGACAGCCCACTTCGAGCACACGGTGGCTGTGACTGAGGGTGAGCCTGAAATACTCACCCTTCCAGAAGATACATAACCCTGGACGAACGGCCGCCTGGCGGGTATAATCAAACGCTTTGGCGCAGAGCGCCGGCGGTATTGGAGAGGAATCATGAAGGTCCAGGCATCGATTCGCAAGCGCTGCCCGAAGTGCAAGATCGTGCGCCGGGCGGGCAAAGTCTATGTGATCTGCGAAAACCCGAAGCACAAGCAGCGCCAGGGCTAAGGCCGGCGGTTATTGCAGCGGCTGACAGGAGTGAAAGAGACACCGTATGGCACGTATTGAAGGCGTTGACCTGCCCCGCGAGAAGCGCATCGAAATCGGCCTGACCTATCTGTATGGTGTTGGGTTGAAGACGGCGCAGCAGATCTTGAGCGTCACGGGTGTCAAGCCCGACACACGGGTGCGCGACTTGACCGAAGCTGAGGTCTCGGCGCTCCGTGACTATATCGGCCAGAACTGCACGGTCGAGGGCGACCTGCGGCGCGAGGTGCAGCTCAACATCAAGCGGTTGACCGAAATTGGTTGCTATCGCGGGCTGCGCCACCGCCGCAATCTGCCCGTGCGCGGGCAGCGCACACGGACCAATGCGCGCGTGCGCAAAGGGGTTAAGAAGACCGTGGCCGGGCGCGGACGCCGGCGCGGCGCGAAGAAGAAGTAATCCGCTGGCTGCCGGCGGCCCGCCGGTGGAGCGCTGGGGCAGTTGGTTGTTTGGGCTACCCTTCCGGCCCGCGGCTGACAACCGGCTGCGCCTGGCGCTACGACGGCGAAGCCTGATCGGCCGCTGGCAGCCCGCTGGGTGAGCTCCGTCAAGAGTGAGGGACAATGGGACGATCTGCAAAGGGCGCCCGCCGCACGGCCGCCAAACGCACGAAACGCGCGCCGGCTAACGGCCAGATTCATATACACGCGTCGTTCAACAACACCATCGTCACGGTGACCGACCAGCAGGGCAATGCCATCAGCTGGGGTTCAGCCGGCACGGCCGGTTTCAAGGGCTCCCGCAAGAGCACGCCCTACGCCGCCCGGATGGCGGCCCAGGACGCGGCCAAGACGGCCATGGATCTGGGCATGTCGGAAGTTGAGCTGTTTGTCAAAGGGCCCGGTCCTGGCCGCGAGGCGGCTATCCGGGCGATCCAGAGCACAGGTATCAAAGTGCGTTCCATTCGCGACGTGACCCCTGTGCCGCACAACGGCTGCCGCCCGCCCAAAAAGCGCCGCGTATAACGCCCGGGCCGCGGGACAAAGCGACGGCCGGCCGCGGCCGCCGCTCGGCTGCCCGCGCCCGGCCCAGGAAGGATCTACACGCATGTCGAAATATATCGGTCCGGTGTGCCGTTTGTGCCGCCGTGAAGGTGAAAAGCTGTATCTCAAGGGCGCGCGCTGCCTATCGCCAAAGTGCGCGATCGAAAAGCGCAACTTCCCCCCCGGCCAGCACGGCAAGGAAGGGCAGTTCAGGCGCAACCGCTCGTCGGACTACCTGCTGCAGTTGCGCGAAAAGCAGAAAGCGCGCCGGGTCTACGGTGTGCTGGAGGCGCAGTTCCACCGCTACTACAAGCAGGCGCTGCGGAGCCGCGGGCTGACCGGCCAGGTGCTGCTGCAGATATTGGAGCGGCGCCTAGACAACGTGGTCTACCGGCTGGGTTTTGCCGCCAACCGCGCCCAGGCCCGAAACCTCGTGACACACGGTCACTTCAACGTGAACGGCCGCCGCACCGATGTGCCCTCGCTGACGATTATGCCCGGCGATGTCATCGAGGTCCGGCCGGGTTCGCAGCGCCGGCCGTATTTCCGGGACCTGAAGGCGGGCGACGAGGCACGCGGCCTGCCGGCCTGGCTGTCGGCCGACCTGCCGTCGCTGTCGGGCAAAGTGCTGCGGCTGCCGGGGCGGGAAGAGATTGAGGCGAATCTCAACGAGCAGTTGATCGTGGAGTACTATTCCCGGTAGCGCTGGGCGGCCTGGCCGCATTGGGGTGGCACGGACCAATCGAACAGCCTCGGGCGCGGTTTCACAGGGTGTTCCGAGGGAAAGAAAGCAATATGACTCTTACCAACAGCCTGGTCTTGCCAAAAATCGAGGCCGAAACAACCTCGCGCAACTACGGCAAGTTCATCATCAGCCCGCTCGAGAGCGGCTACGGCGTTACGCTGGGCAATGCGCTGCGGCGCGTGCTGCTGGCCTCGCTGGAAGGCGCGGCCATCACGTCGCTGCGCGTGTCTGACGTGCCGCACGAGTTTTCCGATATCCCCGGCGTTAAGGAAGACATGACGCAGTTGCTGCTGCAAGTGAAGCAACTGCGCATCATCCTGCACGAGGGTGAGTCGTCGCGCCTACGCCTGGACGTGCGCGGCGAAGGCACCGTAACGGCTGCCGACATCATCTGTCCGGCCGAGGTCGAGATCATCAATCCCGACCTGTACCTGTTCACGGTTGATAACGACAAGGCTAAACTCGAGATCGAGCTGTCGGTGCAGCGCGGGCGTGGCTACTCGCCGGCCGAGGAGCGTGGGCGGCTGCCCATCGGCGAGGTGCCCGTCGATGCGATCTTTAGCCCGGTTAAGCGCGTCAATTTCGACGTCCAGCGGGCGCGCGTGGGGCAAATCACGAACTTCGACCGCCTGGTCATCGAAATCTGGACCGACGGCAGTATCCGGCCCGAGGCCGCGCTGCGCCAGAGCGCCCAGATCCTGATGTCGCACCTGCGCCTGGTCGCCGGCGTGACGGAGGAGTCGCTGGCGGCGGCCGTCGCGCCGTCTGAAGAGGCGCCCAAGGTCTCGAGCGAGGTATACGAGACGCCGATTGAGCACCTGGATCTTTCGGTGCGCGTGTTCAACTCGCTGAAGCGCACGGGCATTACGACCGTGGGCGAGGTGATGGACATGCTGAACAAGGGCGAAGAGACGATGCTGGCCATCCGCAACTTTGGCGATAAGAGCCTGGACGAGCTGCGCGACAAGCTGCGCGAGAAGGGCTATCTCAAAGACGGGGAGGCCAAGCCCGAGGCAACCGCGGAGAACCCGTCATGAGGCATCAAATCTCCGGCAGCAAGCTGGGCCGGTCGGCCAGCGAACGCGCGGCCCTGACCCGCAACTTGCTGACCCAAGTGATCGAACACGAGCGCATCAAGACGACCGAGGCCAAGGCCAAGTTCGTGCGTTCGGACCTGGAAAAGCTCATTAGCTTAGCCAAGCGCGGGCTGCGCGCGAAGAGCTCTGAGACGCCCGAAGGCGTGGCGCGCTTTGTCAGCGCCAACCGTTTGGCGGCAGCGCGCCTGAATGACCCCGCCGTGGTGCACAAGCTGTTTGAGACGATTGCTCCGCGCTACGAGAAGCGGCCGGGCGGTTATTCGCGCATCCTGAAGCTCGGCGTCCGCAAGGGCGATGCGGCCCGGATCGTTCTGCTGGAGCTGGTGGAGGAGTAAGCGCCTCGCGCCAGCCTGACTCAGCCGGGTATGTCCGCCTCGCTGGGCGCGCGCTACCGAGGCGTGGTCGAGTACGACGGCACCGACCTCTTTGGCTTTCAGCGCCAGGCCACCGGTCGAACGGTGCAGGGAGAACTGGAAACGGCCCTCGGGCGGATTGGCTGGCGCGGGCAGGCGGTGCTGGGCGCGGGCCGAACCGACAGCGGTGTGCACGCGGTCGGCCAGGTGATCGCTTTTGACTTTGATTGGCGGCACAGCCCGGCCGATCTGCTGCGGGCGCTGAACGCGAACCTGCCTGCCGATATTGCCGTGAGAGCGCTGGAGGTCTGCGCCCCGGACTTTCACCCGCGTTATAGCGCCCGGGGGCGGCGGTACCGTTACACAATCAGCAGCCAGCCGGTGCGTTCGCCCTTGTCGGCGCGCTATTGTTGGCAGGTCTGGCCGCCCCTCGAACTGGAGGGCCTGCGGGCCGCCAGCGCGGTGGTGCTGGGGCGGCACGACTTCGCGGCTTTCGGCAGCGACCCAGAGCGCGGCGCCAACACGGTGCGGACCGTGGCCGTGGCCGAGTGGCACGCGGCGCCAGGCGGCTGGCAGACATTCGAGATACAGGCCGAGGCGTTCCTTTTTCGTATGGTGCGCAGCCTGGTTGGCGCGCTCCGGCGGGTGGGGCAAGGCGCGATGACAGTGACGCAGTTCGAAGCTTTGTTGGCCTCGCGCGACCGGGCCCAGTGTCCGCCCATCGCGCCGCCGCACGGCCTGTGCCTGGTGGAAGTTGTGTACTAAGCCGCAATCCTGCCTAGCCCGGTACGCGGGCGGCAGGAATGCGCTGCAAGGCGGGAGCACGAATGACTCTCAATAAGACGTACGTGACGAAGCTAGACGATATCAAGCGCGACTGGTTTGTGATCGACGCGGCCGGCCAAAACCTGGGCCGCCTGGCCAGCAAGGTGGCCACCGTGCTGCGCGGGAAGCACAAGCCGATCTTCACGCCAGGCCTGGACACCGGCGACTTTGTGATCGTTGTCAACGCCGAGAAAGTCACCGTGACCGGGAAAAAACTGACCGAGAAGTTCTATTATCGGTATTCAGGCTATCCTGGCGGCATGACGGCCATCTCGCTGCAAGATCAGTTGGCCAAGCACCCGGACCGGGTGATTGAGCACGCCGTGTGGGGCATGCTGCCCCATAACCGGCTGGGTCGGGCGCTGCTGAAGAAGCTCAAGGTCTACGCGGGTCCTCAACACCCGCATCAGGCTCAGAAGCCGGCGGAACTGAAGTAGCCAGGAGCTAGAGGAAGAACGATGTCGACTCAATATTACGAAGGCGTGGGACGCCGCAAGACCAGCACCGCGCGAGCGCGCCTGATGGCGGGCGAAGGGGCCGTGGTCTGCAACCAGCGGGCCGGGTCCGAGTACTTTCCGCGCCAGGGCGATATGGATCTGGTGCTGGCGCCGCTCAAGGCCGTGGGTCTGACGGGCAAGTACGATGTCAGCATCCAGGTGAAAGGCGGCGGCGTCACCGGCCAGGTGGGCGCGGCGCAACTGGCCGTGGCCCGCGCGCTGCTCAAACTCAACGTCGATTTGCGCAAGCCGCTGCGCAAGGGCGATTTCCTTTCCCGCGACCCGCGCGAGAAGGAACGCAAGAAGCCCGGCCTGAAGCGCGCACGCAAGGCGCCGACCTACACCAAACGCTAAGTCTCCGGCTTGCGAATCGGCGGCCGTTCGCTGGACGAGACCACCCGGTCTCGTCCTTTGCGTTCCGCAGTTGCGAGCGGGCGACCAGTGCCTTGACCCAGGCGTGGGCGCCGGGTAAGCTTCTCGAATGGGTTGCCGGACAGGGCGCTGCGACCTGCTCTGGCCGAACTCGAAAGAAGGACTTATGACGATCACGATCGTTGGGCTCGGCCCAGGTGATCCAGCCCACCTGACGCGCGAAGCTTGGGATGTGTTGAGCAGCGTGCTGGAAGTCCACGTCCGCACGCGGCAGCATCCTACGGTGTCTGGCTTGCCAGCCAGCTTGGCTGTCCACAGCTTCGATGAGGTTTACGAAGGCGCGGCCGACTTCGACCAGGTGTATGAGACCATCGCCGAACGCGTGCTGACCCTGGGGCGCCGGCCGGAAGGTGTAGTCTATGCGGTCCCGGGACACCCGGCCGTGGGCGAGGCCACCGTGGCCCTGATTCGCACACGGGCGGCGCTGGAGGCTGGCCTGGATGTGCGCATCGTGCCGGGGTTGTCGTTTGTGGAGCCGGTCCTCACAGCGCTCGAGCTGGACGCGCTGCCTAACCTGCAAATGGCCGATGCCCTTGACCTGGCAGCCCGCCATCACCCCGGCTTCCACCCCGATGCGCCAACGCTGGTAGCGCAACTTTATTCGCCCGCCATCGCCGGCGATGTGAAGCTGACGCTGATGAACCAGTATCCCGACGAGCATGCCGTCGCCCTGGTGCACGCGGCAGGCACTGCCGCGGCGCAGATCGAGTGGCGGCCGCTGTTTGAGATGGACCGCAGCCGGCAGATTGCCCACCTGACGGCGCTGTACGTGCCGCCCCTATCGCGGCCGTCGAGTTTTGAGGCGCTGCAAGACGTCGTCGCGCACCTGCGCGCGCCCGACGGGTGCCCGTGGGACCGCGAACAAACCCACAAGACGCTGCGAGCCAACCTGTTGGAAGAGGCTCACGAAGCGCTGGAGGCGATTGATCGAGACGAGGCCGCCGCGATGCGCGAGGAGTTCGGCGACCTGTTGCTGCAGGTGGTGCTGCACGCTCAGATCGGGCTGGAGGCGGGCGAGTTTAGCCTGGCGGAAGTCATCGCCGGCATTCGCGCCAAGTTGATCCGGCGTCATCCGCACGTTTTTGGCGACACTCGGGTAAGCGGGGTGGGCGAGGTGCTCGAGAATTGGGAGAAGCT
>JADLEU010000317.1 GCA_020845955.1 Anaerolineales bacterium | reverse complement strand
GCTGGTCGGCGAAGCGGCGAGCCCGCGGTGGTCCAGAGTTCGACCGGCTGCAGGCCCCGGCCGGCGGTGCAAAAGGCCAGCAGGCGGTCGTAGCCGGCAGTAGTGATGGCGGCGCGAAGCTGCCGGACCGGCGGCGTGGCGGCGGTCGCCGGCAATTGCTCGCCGCCGGGAGGGGTGGACGGCGGAGTGTAGTAGGGCGGATAGAAATGGGCCCCCTTGGGCGAGCATGATATGATGGGCCGCGGCCGGACGCCGGTGAACCGGGCCGGCCCAAGGAGTGTGCCCAATGCCTGATCTCGCTGAGGCGCCCGTCGAAAGCCAGAGTGGCACGCCGCTGGTGGGCGTGATCATGGGCAGCCAATCGGACTGGGAGACCATGCGGCACGCCGCCGAGACCCTGGCTCGTTTTGCCGTGGCGCACGAGTGCCGCATCGTCTCGGCCCACCGCACGCCGGCCTGGCTGGCCGAGTATGCGGCCCAGGCGGAGGTGCGCGGTCTGGAAGTCATCATCGCCGGGGCCGGCGGCGCGGCGCACCTGCCGGGCATGGCGGCCGCGCAGACGCTGGTGCCGGTCTTGGGGGTGCCGGTTGAATCGCAGGCGCTGAAGGGCATGGATTCGCTGTTAGCGATCGTCCAGATGCCGGGCGGCATCCCGGTGGGCACGCTGGCCATCGGTAAGGCCGGCGCCATTAACGCTGCACTGCTGGCCGTGGCGATCCTGGCCAACAGCCGCCCGGCCCTACGCGAGGCGCTGCGGTCGTTTCGAGAAGCGCAGACGCGGGCTGTGCTGGCAGACGACAAACAGCGACGCCTGAATTCGCTTTGACCCCGGCGCCAATTCTTCCGGGAGCGACCATCGGCATTCTGGGCAGCGGGCAGTTGGGCCGCATGCTGGCTCTGGCCGCGCGTAGGCTGGGTTATCGGGTGTGGGTTTTTTCGCCCGAGGCCGATACGCCGGCCGGGCAGGTGGCCGATCGCGAGGTGACGGCCGGCTTTGCCGATCTGAGCGCGGTGGGCGAGTTCGCGCGCGGCGTGGACGTGGTGACATTTGAGTTTGAGAACGTGCCCGCCGCCACGGCGGCGGCCGCCGCCCAGAACGCGCCGGTGCGGCCCAGCGGCGATGTGCTGCGCGTGACGCAGAACCGGCGGCGCGAGAAGGACTTTCTGACCAGGGCGGGGCTGCCGGTGGCGCCCTACCAGCCGGTCGGCAGCCTGGCCGAGTTGGAGACTGGCTTGGCGCGGCTGGGCTGCCCGGCTGTGTTGAAGACAGCCGGCTACGGCTATGACGGCAAGGGGCAGGTGACGCTGGAGCAGCCCACGCAGGCAGCCGCGGGCTGGGCGGCCCTTGGCGGGCAGCCGGCGGTGCTAGAGGCCTTCATCCCGTACGAGCGCGAAGTGTCGGTCGTGGCAGCCCGCGGGCTGGACGGCACCTTTGCCCACTTTGGCGTTATCGAGAATACACACCGCAACCACATCCTCGACGTCTCGGCAGCGCCGGCCGAGATCCCAGCGTCTGTGGCGGCCCAGGCGATTGAGGCGGCGCGGGCGGTCTTGGAGCAGTTGGGCGTCGTCGGCGTGCTGTGCGTGGAGTTCTTTGTAGCGCCGGGCGGCAGGTTGCTCATTAACGAGCTGGCGCCGCGGCCGCACAACTCCGGCCACCTGACGGTCGACGCCTGCCGCACCAGCCAGTTTGAGCAGCAATTGCGAGCGGTGTGCGGGGCGCCGCTGGGCGACCCCGGCCAGTTTCAGCCCGCGGCCATGGCCAACCTGCTTGGAGATTTGTGGGCCGCCGGCGAACCCGATTGGGCCGCGGCGCTGGCTGTGCGGGGCGTGGCGCTGCACCTTTATGGCAAGCGCGAGGCGCGGCCCGGTCGCAAGATGGGTCATCTGACGGCGCTGGGAGCGACGGTGGCGGAGGCGCGTGAGCGGGTGGTGGCGGCCAGGCGGAAGTTGGGAGGGGCGTAGGCCCGGCGCCGGGTTGTTGGATGAGCGACGCCTGACTCGAATGGCCAACCCCAGGGTGGGGCGGGTGGTGATGGACGATACGACCATTGAGCTGACCATTGCAGCGTTGACCCATGCGGGGGAGGGGGTCGGCCGCCACGAGGGACGGGCGGTGTTCGTGCCTTTTGCGCTGCCGGGTGAGACCGTGCGGGCAGCGCTGGTCGAGGCCAAGAAGGGCTACGCCCGAGCGCGGCTGCTGGAAGTGTTGGCAGCTGCGCCCGAGCGCGTCGCGCCGCGCTGCCCG
The DNA here is from genome assembly GCA_020845955.1 of Anaerolineales bacterium. GTDB lineage: Bacteria > Chloroflexota > Anaerolineae > Anaerolineales > UBA6663 > JADLEU01. Next base: position 4,373 of record JADLEU010000317.1, on the reverse strand, counting down.
CACCACTTTGCTATTGAGCCGCCGGCCGGGCCAGGGCGGGCGCGGCCCGGCCTGGCTTGCGGGGGCTGCCAGTTGCAGCACCTGTCTTACGCGGGGCAATTGGCCTTCAAGCAGCAGATGGTGCGCGAGCAGCTGCAGCGCATCGCCGGGCTGGATCTGGCCGTGCGTCCAACGCTGCGGTCGCCCAATCCCTATTACTACCGCAACCACGCCCAGTTTTCGCTGACGCCCGCTGGGCAGCTCGGGCTGCGCGCGGCCCAGTCGCACCACGTCGTCCCAATCCGAGAGTGCCCTCAGATCGAGCCGATCTTGGGCGCGCTGTTCCCGCGCGTGGTGTTGGAGGCTGAGGCACTGCCTGAGCTGGAACGACTGAGCCTGCGAGCCGGGAGCGATGACGATGTCCTGATGGTCTTTGAGGGCGCCTCCGAGGCTCCCGAGGTGGCGGTGGACTTGCCCGTGTCGGTGGCCGTTCTCCGCGAGGATGGCTCGGCCCTCACCCTGGCTGGTCGCGACTACGTGCTGGTCGAAGTGCGCGGGCGGCCCTTCCGGGTGTCGGCTGGCTCGTTCTTCCAGGTGAACACGCCGCTGGCGGAGGTCCTGGTGGCGCTGGTAAGCGAGGGCCTGGCCCCCACCGGGGGCCAGACCGTGCTCGACCTGTACTGCGGGGTGGGGCTGTTCACAGCCTTCATCGCGCCGGCAGCCGGGCGGGTGATTGGGGTCGAGGCCTTTGGGCCGGCCGTGGCCGACGCGGCCGCCAACCTGGACGAGTTCGACAACGTGGAGATCTACGAGGCCGAGGTCGAGGCTGTTCTGCCACAGCTCGCCGGGCGGTTCGACGCGGCAGTGCTCGATCCTCCGCGCGCGGGATGTGCCCCGGCGGTGCTCGACGCGCTGCTGGCGGCCCGGGCCTCTCGGCTGGTGTACGTCTCGTGCGATGCCGCTACCCTGGCGCGCGACCTGAAGCGCCTGGCGGCGGGCGGCTACGGCGTCGACTGGGTGCAGCCGGTCGACATGTTCCCGCAGACCCACCACGTGGAGTGCGTGGTCCGACTGAGCCGGATTGACCAAACCGAAATCTAACATTAGAATGACCCCACGCAGACGTCCCTAAAACCAATCACCAACCTTTGCAGAGGGTTCTGAGAAACGGTTGTGACGATCAGCACTGGACCGATCCTGGTGGTCGAAGACATCGGGGCTGTGCGCGAACTCATCGAAGTGCAGCTCAGGCTGCGGGGTTACAGGGTGCTTACGGCGCGCGATGGCCTCGAGGCGCTGCAGATGATGGATGGCGCCCGGCCGGCCGTGGTTGTCACGGATATCCTGATGCCGCGCATGGATGGGTTTGCGCTGGCGCATTGTCTGCGGGCCGACCCGCAGACGACCAGCCTGCCCATCATCTTTCTTTCGGCCACGTATGTTTCGGCCGAAGACGAGCGTTTCGCCATGGACCTGGGCGCACTGCGCTTCTTGCCCAAGCCGATCGATGCCGACGAACTGTTTATTGCGGTGGCCGACGCGCTGACCGGGCAGACGGCGGCCGCGCCGCTGTTGTCGGAGCGGGAGTTCTTCTTCGGCTACCGCCAGCGGCTGGAAAGCAAGCTGCGAGACAAGGCAGCGCAGATCGCGCGCGGCTACCAGCAGCTCGACAGCCTGTCGGGCGATCAGCGCGACACCTATCAGCAGCTGCTGGCCGAGACACAAGCCCAGTACGACGAAATTCAGGGCGAACTGGGGGTGCTGCTCAACGTGCTGCGCGAGATGGAGTGAGCTGGCCAATGGATCGCAGCCCGGTCAGCCGCCGCGGTTTTCTCAAGCTCAGCGCTGTCCTGGGAGCCGGCCTGGGCTGGCCGGCGGCGCTGGTGGGCACACGCCTGCGCCTGGGCGCAGCGATATCATGGCCGGGCGCGGAAACGGTCGACCTCCGGGCGTGGCCGGCACAGCCGCCGGCCGGGTTTGACTTGCTGCTGGCGCCAGCCGATGCGGCGGCGGCCTACATTCGTGGAGGGTTCCTCGAGATGCTGAAGGGGCCGCGCGGTCGCGCGCACGATCCCGACGGCGCCTTCACCTGGCCTGGCGCCTTTCAGGTGGGTGTGCTGCGCGGCCGCCGGCTAGGTCGACCCGCCAGTTGGGCGGCCGTGTGGGACGACGCGGCGAGCGGCCCATGGCCGCGCGCGGCCCGGCTGGTGATCGGCGCGGCGCTGCTGCGGCGCGGCTACTCGCCCAACGACACCCACCCCGGCCATCTGGCCGAGGTCGAGGCCGACCTGCTGGCCCGAGCGCCGCGGCTGGCGGCCGAGGACGCGCCAGGTCTGGCCTTCGGCTGGGCCGGCCTATCAACGGTGCAGGCCGGCGACCTGCCGCTGGAAGGCACTCCCCTGGTGGAGCTGGACTGGGTCATCCCGCGGGGAACGGCTGACGCGGAGGGCGCGCGGCGCTTCCTGGCGCTGCAGCAGCCGGCGGTGCTGCCGGGCGGTTGGCCGAGCCAGCGCCTGGTTCCTTTGATGCTGCTGCCGGCTTCGGCTGCCGAGCAGCGGGAGACCTTCTGGCAGCGGCTGAGCGCGGCCCGTCCGGTCCCCTGGTCCTCAGCCGCGCCTGATTTCGCCTAGCACACATTCCCACCCGGCATTCGCGAGCGGCTGGCCGACCGGCTGGGCAGACTATCTATGCCTGATTACTTGACCTTGGCTATCGTGGCGGCGCGCGAGGCGGGCGCGCTGCTGCGCGAGGGGTTCGGCCAGGCGACGCGCGTGGAGCACAAGGGCGCGATCGATTTGGTGACCGATTACGACCGCCAGGCCGAAGCGCTGATCCTGGCAAGGCTGCGGGCCGCCTTTCCTGAGCATGCCATCAATGCTGAAGAAAGCGGGCGCACGGCGGGCAGCGCGCGCGAGTGGCTGGTGGACCCGTTGGACGGCACCACGAACTTCGCCCACGGCTTCCCGCAGTTTGCCGTGTCGCTGGCGCTGACCGAGCATGGGCGCCTGACGGTCGGCGTGGTGTATGACCCGCTGCGCGATGAGCTCTTTGCGGCGCGGTCCGGGCAGGGCGCCACGCTGAACGGTGCGGCCATCCGGGTGTCGGCCGTCCGGTCGTTGGATCAGGCGCTGCTGACCACTGGCTTTCCCTACGACATTCGCACCAACCCGCGCAACAACCTGGCCGAATTCACGCGCTTTCAGCTGCGCTGCCAGGCGGTGCGGCGGCCGGGCGCGGCCGCGCTGGATTGTGCCTGGGTTGCGGCCGGGCGCGCGGATGGGTACTGGGAGTTGAGGGTCAGCCCCTGGGACGTGGCCGCCGGGGCGCTGATCGCGCGTGAGGCTGGTGGGCGGGTGACCAGCCCGGCAGGCGGCGACGACTTCTTGGGGCAAGATGCCATCGTCGTCTCCAATGGTTTGATCCACGCGGAGATGCTGGCCGTCCTTCGCGACGAGTGAGACGCTATTCCCTCGAGAACTCGCGGATCAACTCGCCCATAAAACGCTGCCCAAGCCAGTAATCCTCCAGGCGGATGTGTTCGTTGGGGGCGTGGGCGCGGGCGCCCTGATGGGTGATGCCCGCCAGCACCGCCGGGGTGCCCAGCATGTTGGAGAGCGGGTACATCGGGCCCGACCCGGCCATGCGCGGATAGATGACAGGGTCGGCCCCGTACACGGTGCGCGCGGCGCGAATGGCGGCCTGGACGATGTCCGCGTCGGCGCTGCATTGGGAAGTATGCTCGCCGGCGTAGCGGACGATCTCGATATTGCCAAAGCCGCGGCGGTCGAGGTGTTGGCGCAGCAGGTCGTAGACCAAATCGGGCGTCAGGTTGGGCACCAGGCGGAAGTCGAGCTTGACGCGCGCCTCCTTCGGCAGGACGGTCTTCGTGCCTTCGCCGGTATACCCCGCCTCCAGCCCGCAAATCGTGATCGTGGGGTTGAAATAGTAGGCCCGCTTGGCGCTGGCGGCGTCCATGCCATTGATAAAGCTGCGAGCGCCGTAAAGCCCCTTGATCTTCTCAGCGTCGTAGGGCAGGCGGTCAACCAGCGCCAGCTCTTCGGGCGTGGGCGGCAGCACGTGCTCCCAATAGTCGTCCAGGGTCAGGCGGTCGTCGGCGCTTTTGAGCGTATTCAGCGCCCAGACCAGGCGCCAGGCGGCGTTGGGCAGCACCGGCGCGTTGGCCGAGTGGGCGTCGGTGTCGAGCAGCCTGAGGCGTAATTCGAAATAGGCGATGCCCTTGAGGCCCAGCCACAAGCTGAATTGATCGAGCTCGTTGCGGCCACCCGTCTCCCACAGGCAGCCGTCGGCCCGCAGCAGGTCGGCGTGGGTGCGGGCGAAGCTGTCCAGGTTGGGGCTGCCGATTTCCTCTTCGCCCTCGATGACCCACTTGATCT
>JADLEU010000316.1 GCA_020845955.1 Anaerolineales bacterium | reverse complement strand
GCAGGCGCGCCAGCGTCAGCGCCAGCTCCTTGCGGGCGCTGGGGTCGCGCCGCGTGCGCAAGAAGGCGAGCAGTGGCCCGACCGCCTGGGTTTCGCCCAGCTTGCCCAGCGCCGCGGCATAGGCCATGCGCAGGCCATGATCGCTCTCGCGCTCGAAGCGTTCCAGCAGCAGCGCGGTCGACCCGGCGTCCTCCAGCGTGCCCAGCGCGCGGGCGCTGTGGGCCTGCACCGACCGGTAGGGGGAGTCGCTCAGGGCCGCGCGCAGCGCCGGCACGCCGCGCTCGTCGCCCAGCCGGCCCAGCGCCCAGGCCGCCACGACGCTCAGGGCCGGCTCCTCACCCGCCAGGACGTTGGCCAGCGCCTCCGCCACGCGCGCGTCGGCCGGCATCCGGGCCAACGCCAGCACCGCCTCAAAGCGGACGTTGAAGCGCGGGTCGGCCAGCGCCTCCAGCAGTTCTTCCACTGTCAGACGGCTGCGGGCCTGCCCCAGGCGCTCGGTCACGCTTACCGCCGCCTGCTCGTCGCGCGCCCGGCCGTAGCGGATCAGCGAGCCGGCCGCCAGCAGCGGGTTGCCTTGCAGGAACATGCCGGCGAACTCCGCCATGCTGAAGCGGCTGTCGGTCCGGATGCGCCGCAGCAGCAGCCCGGCCAGGACGGGCAGCCCGATGCCGGCCACGAACAGCACGCTATAGGGGTCGAGCGTGATAAACAGCAGCTTGCCCGAGACCCCGGCCGTCAGGTCGAGCAAGCGGCCGCCCAGCGCCTGGCTGACGCCGCCCACGGCCCCCATCCAGGCGTAGTTCACCGCCATATAGGCCGACTTCTGGTCGGGCGGCACCAGGTTGACGAACAGCAGCCGGGTCGAGCCGATGCTCCACCCCAGACCCACCAGCCCGCGCAGAAACGCGATCGCCAGGGCCGCATAGGCACTCATGGCCGTAAAGCGCGGCATGATCAGCCACAAGATTGGTACCAGCGAGATCAGGAACAGCCCCGTCAGCATGACGGGTTTGCTGCCATAGCGATCGGCCGCCCAGCCCCACACGTAGGCTGCCAGCAGGCCGGCAGTCAGGCCGCCCATCTCCAGCCACACCACCTGGCTGGACGTGAGCCCGGCCTGTTCCTGCATGAACAGCGGCAAGAATGATCCCAGCGGGTTCCAGGCCAGCGTCACCAGGCTCGCGCCAAACAGGTACAGCCGGAAGTCGCGGTCGCGCAGCGGCCCGGCTAATCGGCCCAACCCGGCCTGCTGTGCGCGCTCGCGCGGCACCGGCGCGCCGCCCGGCAGGTGACCCGACCCCCATACCGAGATCAGGCCAAACACCACGCCGACCGCGATCAGCGCCATGAAGCCGGTCAGGCCCTCGGTGTGCGCGATGACGTAGCCTGCCACGCCCACGGCCGCCAGGCTGGCGAGCGTCACCAGCATGTTCTCGGCGGCGGTGAACTTGCCGCGCACCCCGGCCGGGATGAATTCCTGCGCCCACGGGTAGTAACCCGTTTCCCCGATGGCGCGGAACATGGCGAACACCGCCACGCACGCGCCCACGTACCAGGCCGCGGCTTGCCCGCCAAACGTGGTCAGCACCCACGGCGTCAGCAGCAGCCCGGCTGCCACCAGTTTGCGCAGCCCCCAAAAGGTTTGATAGGTGCGCTTGTAGCCGAAGCGCGCCACCACCGGCGCCGTAAACAGGGCCGTCAGGCCGAAGAACGGAAAGAGTGAGAACAGGAGGCCAATGCTGGTCTTGCTAAGTCCCAGCGCGTTGAGGAACAGCACGAAGACCGCGCCGAAGACCGTTAACTGCCCAAAGGCCGCGTTCGCCGCGTTGGCAAAGAGCGCCCACGGCAGCTTGCGCATCTTTTCGGCGTTGGTCGGTTCGTCTGAAGCAAGCGCGGGGGTTGGTCCAGCCATGGCATTCGAGGCCCGGGGACCAGCGCCTCTCACCTTCCGCCAGCCAACAAGAAACCGGTCCTGCTCGGGCAGCTTCCTGCCTGCTCCCGGCATTCCCGGTCGGGCCAATGGCCTCAAGTTTACCACGGCTCTCGGTGCGCCGCCGTGGCGGACACCAGGGGGACCGCCCATTGCCGGTGGCCGGCCGTGGGTCGGGGCGAAGCATCTTCGGAATAGGCCCCTCTGCGCTTAATACAGAAGGCGCCTGCGGCGCCATCTGATATCCTGCCTGCTGCCTACTGCGCCTGGCCTTCAGCTCGGCGCGTCGAACGCGCTGCCGCCAAGGCCGTGTTGGCCAAGAACACGACGACGGCCACCTCATTCAGCAGCCCGCCCCAGGCCCGCCAGCCAGGCAGTCCCGCCAGGTCGCCCGTCACGCGCAGCGCCAGCGAGAGGTGCAGCAGGGCCAGGTGAAGGTAAAAGCTCGGCTGGTACAGCACCGGCAGGCCCAGCACGGCCGGCAGGATGATGGGCGCGTGCCCGAAGATCATCGACAGCGTGAATCCGATCATCAGCGTGTGCAGCAGCGCATCGTAGTATGGCCCGGCCAGGTAGCCCCCGCCGAGCCAAAGCCACAACGCGCCGCCAAACGCCAGCCAGACGTATCCAGGCAGCAGACAGGCGGCCATAAAGCGTGTCAGCCCGGCCAGCCGGATTGTGCGGCGTGCCACGTCATAGCGCAGCAGCCAGAGGCCCAGCAGCACCAGGCCGGCGCCTGCCACGCGCACGCCCGCCGAGAAGGCCGCCAGCGAGATGAGCAGGCCGGCGACGACCACCGCCGCCGCGCCATAGAACGCCCACTGCTGGCCCGCGCTCGGCCAGCGCACCCGCCCCAACTCCAGCCGCTCGCCGGCGATGGTGACGATCAGAAACCCTACCCACCAGGGCACGACACGCGCTACCGGTTGACCTGCCAGCCACAGCCCATTCCCGGCGGCCCACAGCAGCGCCCCGAGGCCCATCACCAGGTGCGCGTCGGTGCGCTGCTGGCGTAGGATCGTGCCAAAGATGGCCGCCAAGCCAATCGCCGCCGCCAGGGCTAGCCCCCGGCTGAGCCAGGCCGGCCCACCCGCCAGCATGGCGAGAGTGCTCAGAGCCGCACAGGCGGGCGCCGCGTAGGCCAGGCGATAGCGCGCGTCCTCGCGGCGCGCATAGCTCAGGGCCACCGCCCGTTCCAGGCTGATCAGCGTTCCCAGGAACCCGCTGACCATCAGGGGGCCGTGCTGGCCCGCCGCGATCGGCGGCCAGGCGGGCAGCCGCCAGCCTAGCCGCACCAGGCCCGCCCACAGCGCGGCCAGCAGCGCTATCCCGGCCCCGGCCAACAGCGGCAGATGCGCCGCGCGCCGGCTGGTATTCACGCTGCCTTACCGATCCTCACCTGCCAGGATTCAGGCCCGCGCTCCACGTAACCCATTTTATGGTGTTCTCCGATCGTCAAACGCAATATCCTACGCGGATAAGCATACGCAATCCCTGTCCGGCCGCATATGACGCTGGTCATATCCCCAGCCCGGCGCTCAGCCCACCGCAAACGCTGCTGATCCGTTGTGATTCGCCCTGCTTTGCCCGCGCTCGCCGCGCGATAGCGTGCCAGCTTTCTGCCGTCCGCCTACGGCCTCCGCCCGCCTGCCGCCTGCCACACCGCCCGCGCCGCGTGCAGCGGCAGCGTCGCCGCGGCCCGCCAGGCAACGCCCGCGTACGTGCCGCGCCCCGTCAGCACTTCCATCAAGGCCGGCGCCAGCCAGGGGTTGCTGGCTCCCATCGCAAACATCAACCGCGGAAAGCGGGCGTACAGCGCGGCGAACCCGGCCGCGATCATCTGGCTCCAGCCCAGGCGGCGCCATACTTGCGCGGGGTAACGCGTTGGCCGCCCGCTCAGCAGCGCCTGGGCCGCCAACTGCCCGCTCTTGATCGCCAGCCGGATCCCCTCACCCGACAGTGGGTCCGCCAGCCCGGCCGCGTCACCCACCAGCAGCACCCGGCGCGTCATCAGCCGCTCGGGCCACAGGTAGAGCGGGATCGCGTGGCCGTGGATGGGCACGCCCTCCAGCTGGAGGCCGTAGCGCGCCGCCATCTGGCGCAGTCCCGCTTGCAGCGCGCCAGGCCCCGCCCGCAGCCCCATGATGCCCACGGACAGGTGCCGCGCTTTGGGAAAGATCCAGGCATAGCCGGCGCGCACGTCGCCAAAGATGAACATCAAGCTCCGGCCCAGCCGCTCCAGCGTGCTCTCATCGGCCGGCACCTCGGCCTCCAGCGCGGCGGCCATAGTCTTGCCGCGCCGCAGTCCCGCCTCGCGCGCCACCACCGAGTTGGCGCCGTCGGCGCCGATGACGTAGCGCGCCGCCTCCCGTTGGCCGCCGGCCGTCTCCACCACAACCCCATCCGTCTGCTCACGCACCCGCCGCACCGCCGCGTTCGGACGCACCTCGGCCCGCACCTGGGCCAGCAAGTGCGCGTCGAAGCGGTCGCGCATCACCGTTCGCACCGCCTGGCGCGGGACCGGCACCGTGACGCTCGCCGCTCCCATCGCGAACGTCACCGCGCCCAGCCGGGTCTCGACCACCGAATCGAACGAGAAGGGAAAGACATCTGCCAGCATCTGGGCCGACAGACCGCCGCCGCATGCCTTGTAACGAGGCGGCCGCTCCTTCTCGAGCACCAGCACTTTCTGCCCGCCTTCTGCCAGGAAGTAGGCGGCCGTGGCCCCGCCCGGTCCCGCGCCCACCACGATCACGTCAAATGTCGCCCCCATCACGCCTCGCCCGCCCGCAGCCGAAACCGCTGGATCTTGCCCGTGGCGGTCTTTGGCAGCTCGCTGACAAACTCGATCCACCGGGGGCGCTTATAGTCCGCCATCTGCTCGCGGCAGTACGCGATCAGCTCTTCCCGCAGCGCATCCGTCGGAGCCTGGCCTGCCTGCAAGACGACATAGGCCTTGGGCTTCACCAGGTTGGATTGGTCTCCCCGGCCGATCACGGCGCACTCCAAGACCGCCGGGTGGCTGATCAGCGTGCTCTCGACTTCCACCGGCGAGACCCAGATGCCGCCCACCTTGAGCATGTCGTCAGTCCGGCCCGCGTGCCAGTAATAGCCGTCCTCGTCCACGAAGTACTTGTCGCCCGTGTTCAGCCACGGGCCGAGAAAGGTCTTCTGGCTGCGTTCATACTGGTGCACGTAGAACAGCGAGGCGGTCTCACCCTTGACCAGCAGCGTTCCAATTTCGCCCTGGGGCACTTCGGCGCCAACTTCGTCGACGAGCTTGACCTCGTAGCCCGGCACCGGCCGGCCGCTGCTGCCCGGGCGGATTTCATCGGGCCGATTGGAGATGAAGATGTGGTAGTTCTCGGTGCAGCCGATTCCGTCGATGATGCTGAGCCCGGTGCGCTCCTTCCACGCCTGCCAGATCGGCGCGGGCAGCGCCTCGCCGGCCGAGACACACAGCCGCAGCGACGACAGGTCATATCGCGTTTCGAAATCAGGCTGCGCCAACGTAGCCGCGTAGCCGGTGGGCGCATTGTAGAAGAGGGTCGGCTTGAACCGCTGAATGGTCTCCAACACGTTGGCCGTGATGCGCGGCGGGCCGGCCATGAGCACCACGCTGGCGCCCACGTGCCACGGAAAGATCAGGTTGCCGCCCGTGCCGAACGTGAAGAAGAGCTTGGCCGTGGCGAAGGTGCGGTCGCTCGCGCGCAGCCCAAGCACGTTCACGCCCCACAGCGCCGCTGTCAGCGGCAGGTCCTTGTGGGCGTGCGGGATGCCCTTGGGCTCACCGGTCGTGCCGCTGGAGTAGTTCAGACAGCAGAGGTCGTCACGGTGGGTCGGCTCGGCCGCCAGTTCGGCCGGCTCGCCGGCGATCCAGCCGGCATACACGGGGTCGCCCGCGCGGCCCGGCCCGCCAATGACGACGACGTGCTCCAAGAACTCGAGCTGGTCTCGGACCGGCTCGACGGCGGGCAGCAAGGTCTGATGGACGATGAGCACGCGCGCCCGCCCGTCCCGCAGGATATAGGCGTGTTCGTGCGGCGTGAGCAGGGTGTTCATGCTCAGGGCCACGCCGCCCACCTTGAGGATCCCGAAGTAGGCGCACACCCACTCAGCGCTGTCGAGGCCCAGCAGCGCCACGGTCTCGCCCTGGCGGACGCCCAGGCGGCGCAGCGCCCCGCCCACCTGGTTGGCCTCGGCCGCTGCTGCGGCAAAAGTCAGCTCGCGCTCTGCCGAGACGAGCGCCACTTTGTCGGGCCGGCTGGCCAGGTTGTGCTCGAGAATGCTGACCGCGTTGTAGGTGAGTGGCAGGTCAGAGGCGCGCATGGACCCTCCCATTCCGGTGATTGTAGCGCGCAGCGCCGCGGCCGGGCTCGTCGCCCCCGCCGCGGCGCCCGCGCGCAGCTCACTCTTTCCCGACCAACTCCCGGGCGATCACAATCCGCTGGATATGGGCCGTGCCCTCGTAGATCTGCAGGCCCTTGATGTCGCGGTAGTGACGCTCGACCGGGTACTCGTTCGAGTAGCCGCGCCCGCCGTGCAGCAGCACGGCCTGTCCGGCCACGCGCCCGGCGGCCTCGGTGGCGAACAGCTTGGCAATGGACACCTCGCGCGTGGCCCGCGCGCCCTGCGACTGCAGCCAGCCGGCGCGGTAGACCAGCAGGCGCGCGGCGTCCACGTCGGCCGCCATATCGGCCAGGTCGTGCTGGATCATCTCGAAATCGGCCAGCCGCCGGCCAAACTGCCGCCGCTGGCGCGCGAAATCGACGCTGGCGTCGAGACAGGCCTGGGCCACTCCCAGCGCACCCGCCGCCACGCCCAACCGCCCTTGGTCGAGGGCCGACATCGCCACGCGGAACCCTTCGCCGGGCTGGCCCAGCAGCGCCGAGCGCGGCAGGCGCAGCCCATCCAGCACGATCCGGGCATGGTCTGAGGCGCGGTGGCCGAGCTCGCGGCCCGGCATCGGCTCGCGCCGAAACCCGGGCAGGTGCGTGTCGACGAGGAACGCGCAGATGCCGCGGTGTTTTTGGCTGGGATCGGCGTTGGCAAACACCAGCGCCAGCCCGGCCAGGTTGCCGTTGGTGATCCAAATCTTCTCGCCGCGCAGCACGTAGTCGCCGCCCTCCGGCGTGGCGGTGCTCTCCAGGCTGCCGGCATCCGAGCCGGCATTCGGCTCGGTCAGGCAGTAGCAGCCGATCAGCTCGCCGCGCGCCAGCCGCGGCAGGTAAGCCGCGCGTTGCTCGCCGGTGCCCCAGCGCAGCAGACACAGCGCGACCAGGCTGGTGTGCACCGTCATGAAGCCGCGCACCGACGAATCGGCCCGGCCCAGTTCCTCGTAGCACAGGGCCAGCGACAGAGCGTCCCACCCCTCGCCGCCGTACTCGGGCGGCAGCGGGCCGCCCAACAGACCCCGCCGGGCCATCTCGCCGATCAATTCCCGCGGCATTCGGCCCTGTTCGTCCATGCTGCGGGCCAGCGGAGCCACGCGCGTCTGGGCAAAGTCGCGCGCCCGCGCCTGGACGCCGGCCTGTTCCGGGCTCAGGGCGAAATCCATCAACCCTCCGGCAGCACCGCCAGCCCCTCGATTTCGATCAGGGCCTGCGGATCGAACAAGCCCTTGACCTCGACCAGCGTCATTGCGGGGTAGTAGCGGTCAAACACGGCGCGGTAAGCGGCGCCCAGGGGCCTGATCTGAGCGCGGTAGGCGGCTGCATCGGTGACGAAGAGCGTCAGCTTGACGATGTCGGTCATCTGACCCCCGGCCGCCTCCACGACGGCCCGCAGGTTGGCCAGCGCCAGCGCGAACTGCCCCACCAGGTCGCCGGGCGCCGCGATCTTACCGCTCGCGTCCATGCCGGTCTGCCCGGCCAGGAAGAGCAGCCGCCCGCCTCGAGTCGTGATGCCGTTCGTGTAGCCCGCCGGGGCCGCCAGGGTGGGTGGGTTGTGCAGTTGTTTGTCCATTATTGTCCTTTGAACTTAGGCGCCCGCTTGGCGCGAAAGGCCTCGTAGAATGCGCGGTGATCGTCGCCCAGCATCATCAAGGCCTGCGCCTGCGCTTCGCTCTCTAGCGCTGAGATCAGGTCCATGTTCCATTCGTTGGTGATCATCAGCTTGGTGGTGCCCAGCGCCAGGGCCGGGCCGCGGGCCAATCGCTCGGCCCACTCGCGCGCGGCCGGCAGCAACTGGTCTTGGGCCACAACGTGGTTCGCCAGGCCGATGCGCTCGGCCGCGCGCGCCTCCACGTCGTCGCCCAGCAGCAGCAGTTCCAGGGCCCGTCCCTGGCCTACCACGCGCGGCAGCAGGAAGGCCGCGCCCATGTCGGCGCCGGTCAGCCCAACCCGTGTGAACAGGAAGGCAAACCGCGCTTCTTCAGCCACGATGCGCAGATCGCTGGCCAGGGCGATTACGGCGCCCGCGCCCGCCGCCAGCCCATTCACGGCAGCGATAATTGGCTTGGGCAGCAGGCGCATGTTGCGCACCAGGTGGCCCGTCATGCGGCAAAATTCCAGGTGCCCGCGCATGTCGCGCTGTAGGACTTCGCCGATGATCTTGTGCACGTCGCCGCCCGAGCAGAAGCCGCGGCCGGCGCCCGTAATGATCACCACGCGCACCGCGTCGTCCTGCCGCAGGGCCTCGAACAGGTCGCGCAGCCGCGCGTAGATTTCGAACGTCAGGGCATTCAGGACCTCCGGCCGGTTGAGGGTGATGGTGGCGATGCCGTCGGCCACTTCGAAACCGAAGTCAGAATCGGGCATGAGGTCTCCCGCGGCGCTCAGACCGCCACGTCTGGCCCGGCCCCCGCGTGCTGTCGACGGCCAGCGAGCGCCCGGGCGGCAGCGCACAGCCGGCTGGGGTGCGGAATACACATTTCACGCAAACGGGTCCCAAACCGTCACCGTGCCCGGCCTGATCTTGTAGAGGCGCCGCACTTCGCCGGGGAAGCGCATGCCGGGCGGATACTTGTCGCGATGCAGGTAGCGCGGCGAGAGCTTGTCCAGGTGCTCGTCGGCCCCGTCCTCGGTGATGGCGACCACTCGTCCGCGCACCAGCACGTAGCGGTTGGGGTTGTCGGGGTCGGGGATCTCGACGGCCACGTCGGGCCGGGCCGCCATGTTGCGGTCCTTCAAGCGTCCGGCCGCCGAATTCACCAGGATGTGCTCGCCGTCGTAATCCACCCACACCGAAGTCACGTGCGGCGTGCCGTTCGGCATGAGCGTCGCCAGGTGGGCAAAGGTCTGTTTCTCGAACAGGTCCAGGTAGCCGGCCGGGATGGGGCCTGGGGCGGGGGGCTGGGCGTCGCGCCAGGCCGCGTAGCGCGCGGCGAAACCAGGGTCGGCCCGGGCGATGCGGTTGAAGCTCACGCGCCGGCTGCGCGTCATCAGCCGGTAGGCAAAGGGCACGGGGTCCAGGGGCAAGTGCTCGCGCACGTTTTCCAGCCAGGCGAGGCTGCGCAGGGCGGCTTCTTGGAAGCGTTCGACCGGCGGCTGGCGGATGCGCTGGAACTCGGGCAGCGCTTGCGCGACCGGCCTGCGGCCGGCCAAGGCCTGGGCCAGGGCGATGGCATCTTCCAGGGCGAGCTTGGTGCCCGAGCCGATGGAAAAGTGGGCCGTGTGCAGCGCGTCTCCCAGCAGCACCATGTGCTGATGATGCCAGCGCTTGTTCTTGATCAAGGGGAAGTTGAGCCAGCGGACAAAGTTGTTGGCCAGCAGCGCCTGCCCACCCAGTTCGGCCTGAAAGACCTCGGCCAGGTAGGCGCAGGTTTCGGCCGCGTTCATGCGCTCGAAGCCGGCCCGCAGCCAGGTCTCGGGCGGACACTCGATGATGAAGGTGCTGTGCGTCGGGCTGAACTTGTAAGCGTGGGCGATAAAGAGCCCCGCGTCGCTCTCGCGAAAGAACAGGCTCAGCCCGTCGAAGGGTTGCTCGGTCCCCAGCCAGATGTACTTGTTCTGGCGCACGTCGATCGTGGGCAGGAAAAAGCCCTCATACGTGCGGCGGACGAGGCTGTTCGCGCCGTCGGCCGCTACCAGCAGGTCGCACTGCGCCAGGTCGGCCAGTTGCTGCGGTGTGGTCACGTTGGTGTGGAAGCGCAGCTCGACTCCCAGCTCGCGGCAGCGTTGGTGCAGGATGTTGAGGAAGGTCAGGCGCGCGATGCCGGAGATGGGATTGCCGCTGACCCGGATTTGCTCATTCTTGTGTCCAACGATCACCGCCTCCCAGGCCTGCGAGGCGTCCGTGATGGCGGCATAGGTGGCATGATCGTGTTCGTCGAGGAAATTGAGGGTCGTCTCGGAAAAGACGATGCCCCAGCCAAACGTGTCGCGCGGGCCGTCGCGCTCGACGACCGTGATGCGATGGGCCGGGTCTTGCAGCTGCATCAGGATGGCGAAATAGAGCCCAGCCGGGCCGCCGCCCAGGACGTTGATTTTCATGTCTGTCGGCTGGCTCCCCAGAAGAATTGGTTGAGGACGATATCCAGGCGCTGGTCCAGATCGCCCAGGCGGGCCTCGGCGTACGGCGCCAGGGTGGTTTCCAGCAGGGCAATGTAGACCCAGGCCAGCCAGCGCGGATCGACTGGCTTGAGCTGGCCGCGCTCGATGGCGTCGCGCAGGATTGGTTCCACCAGCTCGGGCAAGGCGGCCTGGTAGGCGCGCACGACCGTGTCGCGCGCCCGCCCGCGAAAGGCGTTAACGTCGCGGCGCACCAGGCGCATGAGGTTGCGCGCCTCGGGCGGCATGGCCAGGAAGACGCGCGTGAGAGCGCGCAGCTTGGCGCGGTCGTCGGCCCCTGGCGGGATGGCCGCGGCCATGGCCGCGCGCTTGGCGGCCAGGTCGCGTTGGATCATGGCCAGGTAGAGCTTTTCTTTGCTGGAGAAGTAGTAATACAGCGCGCCGGTAGTGACGCGGGCGGTCTGGGCAATAACGCGCATGGAGACGTCGGCGTAGTTGTGGCGGACGAACAGGGTCTCGGCCGCGTGAAAGATGGAGTCTAGCGTCGCCTCAGACTTGGGCGTCATCATCTAGAAAACCTAACGTTCGGTATCTTTACTAATACGACCAATATATGGTGAGATGCGGAGCATGTCAACTCGGACCTGCCTTTGTCTTGCAAATGGAACAGTTGTTCCCCTAGGGTAGGGGTGTGTCCGCGCTCAAGCTCGTCTATGTCCTGGCGGCTAATTTGCCCATCCAGGTTGAAACGCAGCGCCGGGGGGGCGCATTGCCGCTGCTCGTGACCAGCCCGGTTGACAGCAGCACGATATTCGCGTGCTCGCCTGAAGCCGCCGCCGCCGGAGTCTACCCCGGCGTCTCTGTCTATCAAGCCCGGCAGATGGCGCCCCAGGCGCTGCTGGTGGCGCCCGACGAATTAGCCTATCACGCCAGTCACGGCGCCCTGCAGGCCGTCCTCCAGGCCTATTCGCCCCTGCTGGAGACGGTGGCGTTGGGCGAGTTCTTGGTTGATGTGCGCGCGGTGGCGGCCCACCATGGGGGCGACCAGGCGCTGGCAGATTCCCTGGCTGCCGCCGCGGCCGCGGCCAGCGGTCTGGAGGTGCAGGTTGGGTTGGCGGGAGGGCGCTTCGTGGCGGAGCAGGCCGCGCGCCGGGCGCCGCCGGGCGCCGGGCTGGTCGTTCCGCCAGGCGGCGAGGCGAGCTTCCTGGCCGAGCTGCCGGTGGAGGCGCTGCCCAACCTGCCAGGCGAGATGCGCCGGCGTTTATCTCTGTTTGACCTGCACACGCTGGGGGACCTGGTGGCGCTGCGCAAGCCGGCGATGCTGCGCCAGTTTGGCGGCGAGATCTCCAGCCTGTACGAGCTGGCGCGCGGCCATGATCCCCGCCCGCTCAACCCCGATGTGCCTCCGCTGCGCCTGGTGCGCTCGCTGCGCCTGGCCAGCCCGGTGTGCGAGCGCCAGCCGCTCCTCAACGCGATCCAGCGCCTGTGCTGGCAGTTGAGCAAGACCCTGAATCACAAGGCCTACCACGCCGAAGCCCTCAAGCTTACGCTCTACCCGGTCGAAGGCAGCCCAACCGAGCTGGGGCTGGCCGCCAAGCCGCCCACCTCCGACGAGATCCGCCTGGGCCGCCTGGCCGCGCAGCTTTTTGGGCGCCTGCCGGTGACGGCGCCGGTGGTGGCGGTAGCGCTGAGCGTCTATCCCTTGCGCGCCTGGCACCTGGGCGCGCGCCAGATTGACCTGCTGCAGGCGGGGGCGCCCGAAAAGCAGCTGCGCTTCGAGGCGGCGCTGCAGTTGTTAGCGCACCGCTTTGGGGCGGCCGTCCTTCGCGTTGCCGCGCTGTTAGGGCCGCCCATCCCCATCCCGATCGAGGTCGCCCTCAATGCCCAAGGCGAACCGGTCAGCCTGTCCATTGGCGGTGTCGTCCGGAAAGTGACGGCCATCCACGAACACTGGCGCGAGGAGAAACATTGGTGGGATGAAGGCCGGGCGCTCCGCCGCGACTACTACCGGG
Organism: Anaerolineales bacterium; assembly: GCA_020845955.1. Lineage (GTDB taxonomy): Bacteria > Chloroflexota > Anaerolineae > Anaerolineales > UBA6663 > JADLEU01. The sequence continues at coordinate 3,464 of JADLEU010000316.1, read as the reverse complement.
TGATCCTGACCGACGACTCCTACCGCAACCTCTTTCAGGACCTGGGCACCTATGGCTGGTACCTTGACCGCGCCTGGCCCATATTGTGAGCTGCACGCCCACAGCTGCTACAGCCTGCTGGACGGGGTGCCTTTTCCCGAAGCCTTAGCCGAGCGCGCCTTCAAGCTTGGACTGCCGGCCCTGGCGCTGACTGATCACGACGCGCTCTACGGCGCCGTGCCATTCTTTGCCCGCGCCCGTGAGCTGGGCCTTCACCCAATCCTGGGAGCTGAAATGACTTTGGCGGACGGCGCGCACCTCACCCTGCTGGCCGAGAGCCAGGTGGGCTATGGCCACCTGTGCCAGTTGATTACCCACGGGCGTTTGGCAGCGCCTAAGGGGCAGTCGGCGCTGTCCTGGGAGAAGCTGGCCGAGCACCCCCACGGCCTCATTTGCCTGACGGGCTGCCGGCGCGGGCCAGTGGCGGGAGCCTGGCTGGCGGGCCGCCCGGTGGAGGCCGGCCAGGCGCTCGACCGGTTGGTTGAGATTTTTGGGCCAGGCGATGTCTACGTTGAGCTCCAGCGCCATCTGCAGCGCGCCGATCTGCGCCTGAGCCGCGCGCTGGCCGCCCTGGCGCACGCGCGCGGCTTAGACTGCGTGGCAACCGGCAATCCGCACTACCTGGCGCGCGAGGACGCGCGCCTGCACGACGCGCTGGCCAGCCTCCGCCAGCGGCAGCCGCTGCCGCGCGCCGGCGCCTGGCTGCGGCCCAACCACGAATACTATCTGCGCTCTCCGCAGGCCATGGCGGCGCTGTTTGCCGACTACCCGCAGGCGGTCCACAACACCCGCCTCGTCGCCGAACGCTGCCAGGTCGATCTGCCCACCGGCATCCAGATCCTCCCGAGCTATCCTACCCCGGCCGGCCTGACGGCGCTCGGTTACGTTCGGCAATTGTGCGTCGAAGCGCTGCCGCGCCGCTATCCTCATGGCTCGCCGCAGGCGCTGGCGCTGCTGGAGAAAGAGCTGGGTCTCATCGCGCAACTCGGCCTGGCGAATTACTTCTTGATCGTATGGGACATCGTGAACTTCTGCCGCCGGCGCCAGATCCTGATCCATGGGCGCGGCTCGGCCGCCAACAGCCTGGTCGCTCACTTGTTGGGCATCAGCGCGGTTGACCCGATCGCGCAAGCGCTAGTGGTCGAACGCTTCTTGTCGGTGGAGCACGGCGGCACGCCCGACATTGATCTGGACATCGATGCGGCCCGGCGCGAGATCGTCATTCAATACGTCTATGACCGTTGGGGGCGCGACCATGCGGCCATGGCCTGTACCTACGTGACTTTCCGCTCGGCCAGTGCCATCCGCGACGCGGGCTACGCTCTGGGCTACCCCGCGGAGACGCTGGAACGCCTGGCTGGCCTGCTCGAAGCGGAACGGCGCCAGCACGTTCCAGACACTGACGGCCGCCTGGAACCGCCCGACATGCCCATCGCGGCGGCCGCCGCGCGGCTGCGCGAGAGTGCTCCGGCGTTCTCCACGACCGAGTGGCAGCGCCTCATCGACCTGGCGGCCCGCCTTCATCACCGGCCGCGCCACCTGGGGCTGCACAACGGCGGCATGGTGATCACTGGCCAACCCATTGCCCAGTTGGCGCCGGTGGAGCCGGCCACCATGGAAAAGCGCACGGTGGCGCAGTTCGACAAGGAATACCTGGAACGCCTGGGCATCGTCAAGATCGACTTATTGGGGCTGCGCATGCTCTCGGCCATTGCCGACGCCCTCGCCCAGATCGCTCAGGCCCGCGGTGAGACTGTCGACCTGGATCGTCTGGATTTCCGTGACCCGGCCGTCTACCAGCAAATTTGCTCGGCGCAGACCATCGGTCTGTTTCAAGTCGAGAGCGGCGCGCAGGTTTCCGTGATTCCTCATATGCAGCCGCGCTGCTTTCAGGATCTGGTCATCGAAATCAGCCTGATCCGGCCGGGACCGCTGCAGGGCAACATGGTGCGGCCTTATTTGCGCCGGCGGCAGGGGCTGGAGCCCGTCACCTATGCCCACCCGGCGCTCAAGCCCGCGCTGGCCGAGACCCTGGGCGTGATCGTCTTCCAAGAGCAGGTCATCAAGCTGGCGCGCGACTTTGCCGGCTTTTCCCCCGGACGGGGCGAAGTGCTGCGGCGGGCGCTGGGCCACAAGAACGCGCTGGACGAGCTGGAGAAGTTCAAGGTGGAGTTTGTTGAGGGCGCCATGCGGTCGGCTGTCGCGGGCCAGCCGCCTATCACCCGCTCGGTCGCGGAGCAGGTCTGGCAGGTGATTGCCAGCTTTGCGGGCTATTCCTTCAGCAAGGCCCACGCCGCGGCCTTTGCCGTGATCGTGTACTGGTCGGCTTGGCTGCGGGTGCACTACCCGGCAGAGTACTTCTGCGGTCTGCTGCGCAACTCCCCTCTGGGCACCTATCCGGCTAACGTGCTCGAGGCCGAGGCGCGGCGGGTGGGGGTCAGGTTCCTGCCGTTCGACGTCAACCGCTCGGCGGCACGGGCGACCGTGGAAAAGACCGGCGCCGGAAAACCAGGGTGCGCCATCCGGTTCGGCCTGGACTACGTCCGTGGCCTGGGCGAGGCGCGCGCTGAAGCGCTGGCACAGGTTCGGGCCGAACGCCCCTTTGTCTCGGTGGCCGATCTGGCCGCCCGTGCCTGCGGGCCGCCGGTGGGCCTAGACCGCCGGGCGATGGAAAACCTGGTCCTGGCCGGTGCGCTGGATGCTTTTGGCGAACGGCGTCAATTGTTGTGGGACCTGGCGGAGGCCTTTGAGTTGGCCCAGCGGCCGGCGCCCCAACTGCCCCTGGCCGTGCCCGACGAGCGCGCCGCGCTGGCGCCCATGCCCGCCGATCTGAAGCTGATGCGGACCTTTGCCGCCACTGGGGTCACGGCCGGACCGCACCTGGCCGAGATCCGGCGCGACGCGTTTGCGCGTGCGGGCTGCCTGCCCTACCGCGAGCTGCAAAGGCTGCGCAGCGGCGCGAGCGTCAAAGCCGGCGGCCTGGTGGCCGATGGGCTTCGCCGGCCACCTACCGCTAGGGGCACGAGTTTTATCCGGCTTGAAGAGGCCGAGGGTTTGGTCGACGTCATCGTGCCTCCCGCGGTCTACGCTGAATGCCGGGCGGCTCTGCGCGAGGTCTTTGTCGTGGTTGAAGGCGTGCTTCAGCGCAATGGGCCTGTCCTTTCAATCCTGGCGCGCCAGGTGTGCGCCTTGCCTGCCGACTAGGGCCTGTAGGGGCGTTCAACACCTGCCCAGAACCGCAGGTGCTGGGTTCACCTGCCCCCCTGCAAAGCCCCGCGAGGGGCGGGTGTTTCCCGGCCGCAGGCCGGGGGGCGCGCAGGCGGGGGGCGGTGTGGCGGGCGGCGCCAGGGGAACGCCCCTACGCCTGAACGCCCCTACACCGGTAGGCGGCGGCGTGCCATCCATGTGGCGGAAACGCGCTCTAG
>JADLEU010000315.1 GCA_020845955.1 Anaerolineales bacterium | reverse complement strand
TTGATGATGGCCGAGCCCGTATGGAGCTGGCGGGCCACCGCCTCGGCGTGGGCCACGTCGCGGCTCCAGACCGAGGCGCTCAGACCATAGGGACTGTCGTTGGCCAGGCGGATGGCCTCGGCCTCGCTGGCAACCCGCATGACCGGCATCACCGGGCCAAAGGTCTCTTCGCGCATGACCAGCATCTCGTGAGTCACGTCGACTAACACCGTGGGTGCATAGAACATGCCGGTTCGCCGGCCGCCGGCCACCACTCGCGCGCCGCGCGCCACCGCGTCTGCGACGTGCCGCTCGACCACCTCAAGCTGCGCCGGCGAGGTCAACGGCCCCACCTGGTAGGGGGCCTCGGTGCTCAGGTCGTGCCCCACCTGCAGGCGCTCGGCCGCCGCGACCGCGCCGGCCACAAAGTCGTCATATACGCTGGTGGCCACGTAGACCCGCTCGACCGACATACAGGTCTGGCCGGCGTTGAAGAACGCGCCCCAGACTCCCCACTCGGCGGCGGCGGTGACATCGGCGTCCGCGAGCACGATCATGGCATCTTTGCCGCCCAGTTCGCAGGTGATGGGCGTAACGTGCTCGGCCGCGGCACGCATGATCTTCCTGCCGGTGCTGGTCGCGCCGGTCAGGAAGATGTAATCAGGCGGCGCATTGACGACGGCGGCGCCAACGCTCCCGTCGCCATGCACTACCCGGACGTAGGGCGCCAGGGCCGGCACACGCTTGAAGAGGCGCTCGACCAGCGCGCCGGTGGCCGCCGTCACCTCGGAGGGCTTGAGGACGACCGTGTTGCCGGCCAGCAGCGCCGCGATCATCGGCGGCACGCACATCGCCAGAGGATAGTTCCAGGGCGTGATCACCGCCACAACGCCGTATGGCCGCCGCTCGACGTAGCAGCGCTTGAAGAGATATAACCCCTGCGACACGCGTTCGCGCCCCAGCCAGGCCGCGGCATGACGGCAGGTGTCATTCAGCATGTCGACCGTGACAAAGACCTCGATGAGAGCATCCTGCCGCGGCTTGCCGGTGTCCTGCGTGATGACGGCCGAGATCTCATCGCGCGCATCGATCAGCGCGCGCTGGAACTCGCGCAGGATCGCAACGCGTTCAGCAATTGGCTTGCGGCTCCAGGCGGGAAACGCGGCGTGCATTTCGCGGACGACCGCCTCGGCCTCCGCCAGGGTCGTGGCCTCCAAACGGCCAAAGTGCTCGCCGGTGGCCGGATTGACAAATGGCAGCACGGTGCGTTGGTTCATTGACGGGCTCCACAATAGCAATCGCCACACTCAACCGGCAGTGTGGCGCTGGGGTTGCTTGGATTGGCCAGGCGCTGACGCCAGAGCGTCCAGGACGCGAGCGCGGGCGCCGCGGGTTCATTCCCCGAGCGCCGCGGCCACACTGGCGCGCAGCCGGGAGGGCAGGCACGGCTTGACCAGATAATCGTGCACCTGCGCGACCTGCAGGCCAAACGATCGATCGTGGCGCGTGCCCGCGCTGCTCAAGATGATCACCGGAACCTGCGCGCTCGCGGGGGCCGCGCGCATGGACATGAAGACTTCCCACCCACTCATGTCCGGCAGCATGAGGTCCAGGATGACGAGGTCGGGTTGATGCAGCCGGACCGCCTCCAGGCCGCTCTGCCCCGTGCCAGCCGCAATGAGCTCAAAGCGGTCCCGATCCAGCATGAGCTGGACAAGCGCACGAAAATCGTCGTCATCCTCGATTACGACGATCTTCTTCAGGCGGCCATTCGGGCTGGCGGTGGTCATAGTAGTGTGCTGTGTCGGAGAACGCCCTTGCCGCGGCCAGATTCCGTCAACATTCAAAATACCACGATTTGGGAGGCAGGGCAAACCCGCGGTTGAAAAGCCTTGCAGGGCCTTGGTCCACCCGTTACAATCGCGCACATGTCAGATCGGCAACGATGGCGCCGGCTGCTGGGACTCGAGGCGGCCGCCTGCCTGGGACTGGCCTTGCTGGCCTACGCCCTCGTTTTCCGCCCCCAGTCCGCCGGCCAGTTGGCCACCGTCACCGCCCTGGCAACGGTTAGCCCGGCGCCCAACCCGACGAACCGGCCGGCATCCACGCGGCCAGCGGATAGCGCGCCAACCACCACGCGGGCGCCGACGAGCACCTCCTCCCCTAGCCTCACCCCCACCGCCACGCCCGGGCTTCCGGCCCAGGTCATTGAGTCCGGCGCGGGCCTGAGGCTGCGCGCCTCGGCGGGCACCGCTGGCGAGATCATCCGTGAGCTGGCCGCGCTGACGGTCTTAGTAGTCTTGGGCCGGACGGAAGATGGCGCCTGGTTGGAGGTGACCACGGACAGCGGCGAGCGCGGTTGGGTGAGTGCGGCCTACGTCCAGGTGAGTGGCGACCTGCAAGCTCTGCCCGTCACGGGCGAGGCGGTAGCCGCCGCAGCGGACAGCCTGAGCTATCTGAGCGGGATCACGGCCCACGCGCGCGAGATCTACCTGCGGGGGCGGGCGATGGGCAAGCGCGACTTTGCCTTTTCGCTGGTGGGCGACAGCAACACCGACAACCCGGCATTTCTGCTGCCATACGACTTGGGTAGCTACGACCTGGGGGACTACGGCGACCTGGGGCCCACCATTGCCTACTTCGCGGGCTCGTTCTCGCGCGACAGCGCGGCGGCCCTGGGCGGCTTCAACACCGCCAAGGTGCTCGATCCGGCTCAGGCCGACGGGCGCTGCGTGGCGGGCGAGACGCCGCTGGCCTGTGAATACCGCCTGCACCAGCCGAGTGTCGCCCTGATTCTGTTGGGTACCGGCGACCAGCACACCTGGCAGGGTTTTGAGGCCCGCTACCGGCAAATCATCGAGTTCAGCCTGGCCGAGGGGGTGGTGCCGGTGCTGATCACAAAGGCCGACGACCTCGAGTCGCTCGAGAACACCGCGCCACCGGGCTACATCAATACGGTCATCCGGCAATTGGCCGTCGAATACGATGTGCCGCTGCTCGATCTGCGCCGGGCGGTCGAGGCCCTGCCCAACCGCGGCTGCCAGCCTGACGGCTTTCACTACAACACCCCGCCCGATGGGCGTTCGGCGGTGTTCGACGCCGAGCACCTGCAGTACGGCTACACCATCCGCAACTTGACCGCGCTGCAGGCGCTGGCTGCGCTGCGGCAGTACGTCCTGTACGCCCCGCTGGAAGGCTAACGCTCGGGCAGCGCGTAGGCCATCAGCATTAACTGATCACAGTCGTACTGGCGCTCCAGGTGACCGCCGGGGTTGGCGCGCGCCCAGGCGCGAAGCTCGTCGGCCCGGGTGGAGATGGCGATGATGACGCTGTTTGGCTCCGCGCGCAGCGTATCGACCGGCTCAGGCACATTGGTCACCGGCAGTTGGCCACTCAGAAAATCGACTGAGCTATGCGTGCCGTACCATACATTCTCGTCGCTCAACAGGTAGACCTCGGCTTCCCGGTCCACGCCGCGCAGGTAGTTGCCGAGGTAAGATGCAAAGCGGGTCTGCGGGTCGCCGCCGAACTGGCACTCGGCGACGAAATCGGAGAAATAGGTGCGCAGGTTCAGCACGGCCACGGCCAGCAGCGCCAGCGCCGCCGCCACCCGCGCCGCCGCGCGGCCCGCCTGGCCCGGGGTGAACGCGGCCAGGAGCTGCTCCAAACCCACGGCAGCCAGCAAGAGTGCGGCCGGCAGCGCAATCAGCATGCGGTACGAATCGGCCGAGGGCGGGATAGAGAACACACCCACCGCTACCGTCGACGACCAAAAGAAGCCATTGAGCAGCAGGTAGGCCGGATGGCGGGTGCGCCACAAGGCATAAGCCAGGCCGATCAGAAAGAGAGTCCCGGTCAAGACATCGAGCAGCGGGATGCGGGCGCCGTAGAAATCGAAGGCGGGATAGTAGATGAGCGACAAGAAGGCGTGCACGACCCGGCCGACGAGAACACCAGCAGCACTGCGCCCGGTCTCGGTCATCGTGGCCTGCAGCCAGCCGCTTTGGAAGGTGCCATCAGCGTTGAGGCGCTCCAAGAACAGGTCGGGATGGAGCCAGGCGTAGACGCCTTCCGGGAGCGCCGTGACCAACAATCCGCCCCAGAAGATGGGCACCTGGCGAGCGGCCTTCTGGACCAGCGGTCGGCATAGGACGGCCGCCAGCAACAAGTAGACCAACAGCAGCCCCACTACGATCTGCGCACTTAAGTAGACCCCAAAGTGCACCCCCAACACCAGGCCGCCCAACGCCAGCCGAAGCGAGCTGCGTTTCTCCAGGCCGCTCTGAAACAGATAGAGCTCCAACGGGACCAGGAAGGTGCCCTGAATATACCCAACGGCAACGGTGCGGCTGAAGTGAAGGTGCGCGTGCGACAGCGCCAGCAGCAGCGCCGCGATCACCGCTGCCCGCCGGCCGACCAGCCAACGGGTCAAAAGGTAGGTGGACAGGATGGCCAGGGTGCCGCCGATGGCCGGCAGCAGCCGCAGCGCAAAGGGCGTCTGGCCGAAGAGGTCGATGGCCAACCCCATGGCCTGGAGGTAGATCCCGCCGAAGTTCGTGTACAAGGAGAACGGATTAGAGAGCGGCGGCTGGTTCGTCGCCAAGGCCGCTTGCCCCAGCAGGCCCTCGTCCCCGTTGATGACGCGGGGCAGGCTGCCCAACAGGTAGAAACGCAGGCCAGCGCCCAGCAGCACGACCAGTCCCACCCCAAACGCTTCACGGCCATAGCGCCGCCACCAGCCGCGCCAATCCAGCCGCGCTGCGCCTTCCACAAACGCCAGGGCATAGGCCAACCCGGCGCTGAGCCACAGTAGCAACACCGGCAGGTAGTTGCTGCGCAACTGGCGATCGAAGGCCAC
>JADLEU010000314.1 GCA_020845955.1 Anaerolineales bacterium | reverse complement strand
TTCAGCCAGCGCACGCGCCAAGTGGGTGCCGGCCCACGTCAGCCCGGCGCCATCGACCAGGTGGATGCGCTGGCGGCGCACGCCGGCATCTCCAGCCAGGCCATCAGCGCTTCGCGGCCGGCTGCGCGGCTCTCTTCCCAATCGGCGATGACGAGGTCGGGAGCCAGCGCCACGATGTCCGCAATGGCTGGGTGATTCGCTTCCCCCACCCGCGGCAGGCCGCTCAGCGCTGGGGCCGGAGTAAGGCTAGGGTCGGTGACGGCTGCCACGCGCCCGCCCAGCCCCAGGTCGAACAGGCTGCCCGTGATCGACGGGCCTAGCGGCCCCACCCGTTGGGGCGGGTGGGGCGAATCCAGATCTGTCAGGTTGCCGAGGGCGCTTGCCGGGGCGGCGGTGGGCATTGAGGCGCGCTGGCCGCGTTTGGCGCGGGGAACCGGCGGGTTAGTGCGCCTTCTTCTTGGACCTGCCACAGTCACAACCGCCGCTTTCATGACGATCGCATGGGCTGGCCGCTTTCTGCTTAAGCGCTTCCAGCTCGTCCGCTGGCTGCAGGTCATCCTTGACGAACTCGTATACGCGGGAGGCCTCGCCGTCGCTGACGGCGACGAACACGGCCTCTTTCATAGGGTTGACGTCAACTACTTTGCCCGGTCCCTTGGGCGTCACCACCTGCTTACCGCGCTTGGGGAGGGTCTTGCGCGCCGCCACATACTGCTCGTACTCGTAGACCAAGCAGCAGCGCAGGCGGCCGCACATCCCCGTGATCTCCTCCGGGTTGAGCGACAACCCCTGCTCCTTAGCCATCTTGATGCTGACGGGGCTGAACTCGGTCAGAAACATCGCGCAGCAGCGTGTTTCCAAGCCGCAGGCGCCCATGCCGCCCAGCAGCTTGGCCACGTCGCGCGGGCCGATCTGGCGCAAAGCCACCTGCTGGCTGGGATACACCTGCTGCATGTCGTCGCGCAGCGAGCGCGTGTCCAGCCGTCCCGAGCCATCGTCCGGCCCGCTGATGAGGAAGGTCAGGCGGGTGCCGTCATAGCTGTATTCCGCCTTGACCACCTTAACATTCTCCAGGTTGAGCTGCTGGGCGCGCTCGCGGCAATTGATCATCGCCTCGGTCTCGTGCTGCCTCCACATCTGCTCCAGAGCCAGATCGCGTGCGGTGGCCACACCCTCAATTGCCTTGTAGCCTCCCTGCGGCGGCGCCTGCTTCGCCGGCGGAACCAGACTGACCACTTCGCCCAGTTGCCGGCCGCGCGTGGTCTCGACGATAACGCGGTCGCCTGGCCGCAGCTCGGCAAAGCCCGAGGCGTCGAAGTGGTAGAGCTTGCCAACGCGCATGAAGCGCACGCCGATGATCGCGCGGCCAATTGTCGCAAGCGCCGCGTCCTGATCGACCGTCATTTCCGCCATGAATCCCACACCCTCATGATAGTCTTCTACCAGCCCGGCCACATAATAGACGAGGGGAGAGGTTCTCGCAACCCCTTAACCAAAACGGCCCAGCCAGTGCTGGGCCGTGGGCGGTCACAACCGGCGCGATCAGCCGATTTCCGTGATCGAGATGACGTTGTTCTGGTTCATGAAATTGGCCACGCTGACCTTGGCCGCGATGTCTTGGGCGACGGCCACCAGCGCCCGGGCCGGGGCCGATTCGGGATGGCTGACAACCACCGGCACGCCGCTGTCGCCGCCGACGCGCACCTGTGGATCGATAGGCACTTCTCCAATAAACGGCACGCCGGCCGCCTGGGCCAGTTGTCGGCCGCCGCCCTGGCCAAAGACATCCAGGCGGCTGCCGTCGGGCATGGTGAGGTAGCTCATGTTCTCGACGACGCCCAGCACCGGGACTTGCATCTGCCGAAAGCCTTCCAGGCCGCGGCGGGCATCGGCCTGCGACACTTCCTGAGGCAGGGTCACAATCACCACGCCGACCAGCGACATGGCTTGCGAAACCGTCAGCTGCGCATCGCCCGTGCCCGGCGGCATGTCCACAATCAGATAGTCCAGGTCGCCCCACCCCACGTCTGTCAAGAATTGCCGGATAGCCTTGTCAAGCATTGGGCCGCGCCAGATGATCGGCTGCTCGTTCTTCACCAGGAAGCCCATCGAGAAGAGCTCGACGCCATGTGCGCTGGCCGGCACCAGCTTGCCGTTGGCCTGCAGCGGCCGGTAGCTCACCCCCAGCATCATCGGCGCGTTGGGGCCGTAAATGTCGGCGTCCAGCAAGCCGACCTTCGCTCCCGCCCGGGCCAACCCCACGGCGACGTTGACGGCCACCGTCGATTTGCCCACGCCGCCCTTGCCCGAGGCGATCGCCAGGACGTTGCGCGCCGGCATGGGCACCTGGCCCAGGCGCGCGTTGCCTGACACGCGCGCGTCCCAGCGGATCTCGACGCCGCTGACGCCGGCCAGCTTGGCCAGTGCCGACCGCGCGTCGCGCTCCATGACGTTCTTCAACGGGCAGGCTGGCGTGGTTAGAACAATCGTGAAGTTGACCTGGCCGCCGTCAACGCGCAGATCCTTGATCATGTCGAGTGTCACCAGGTCGCGGCGCAGCTCAGGCTCCTGCACTGTTGCCAGCGCCGCGCGCACTTGCTCCAGCGTTACTGTGTTCGCATTATCAGCCATCTCACGCTCCTGCGCCCCCGCCGGCTACATCTCCACCAGGGTGCCGTCTTCCAAATAGAGCTGCACGTCATGGTTCGCCTGCTGGTACAGCTTGACCAGCCCGTCGTCGCCGTCCTTGAAACGCGTGACGGCCTGCTGCGCACACGCCGTGCAGCCGCGCATCGCCCGATACGAGTCCGAATGGCACGTCAAGCAGCCGCTCAGGCGAATCATCATCAGGCCGAATGCCAGCGTGGCCTCCTCCCCGTCGGGGACGCGCGCGACCTTCTCCACCAATTGTTTCCAGGCTGGCCCGCGCAAGTGCCGCAGCGTCGGGATCACCCGGGTGGGAAAGAGCATCTCTGTATCGCTTTGATACATTACTTCTTCGCCTTCTTTGCTTCCTTCTCGGCGCGCGCAACCTCTTCCCGGGCATAGTTGGTTGGCCGGATCGAGGCATAGTAGTCAACCGACGTGCTCAGCCGCTCCTTGTTAAAGATGTGAGCGCTGGTCCGGTCGTAAGACGCGATTTCGAAATCGTGGTCCATCTTGATCGCGTCGAAGGGGCAGTATTCGGCGCAGAAACCGCAGTTCATGCAGATATCGATGTCGATATAGAACTCGCGGGGCGCGGGCACCGGCCGGCCTGTCTTGGGGTCGGTCGTGCGTTCGATCCAGATACACTGCGGCGGGCAGACCTTCGCGCAGATCCCGCACGAAGTGCAGCGATCCTCCTTTGTGCCGTCCTCCTTCACCTCGTACAGCAGAAACGGAATGTAGCGGAACTCCTCGGGCGTGACCAGCTTCTCTTCAGGGTACTGCACGGTGAAGATGCCAGCCGTCTTCGGCCCCTGGCGCACCGCCAGGGCCTGGGGGTTGTAGTAGCGGCGCCCGAGCCAGCGGATGTCGTCCAGGTAAGTGTTGACGAAGTGCGTCAGCACCGTTCCCAGGCCGCGCAGAATGCCAAGTCCGTACATGATAGAGGTCTCCCCGTCCCGTTTGAACCGCAGCCGGCTAGCGGTCGGTCTCGCCCAGCACGATGTCGATGCTGCCCAAGATCACGACCACGTCGGCCACCTTGTGCCCCTTGCACATCTCCCCAAATGGCGTCAGGTTGATGAACGACGGGGCGCGCACGTGATAGCGATACGGGTTCGGCTTGCCGGTAGAGATGACATAGAAGCCCAGCTCGCCCTTGGGGTTGTCTACCCGGCCGTAGGCCTCGCCAGCCGGCACGCGGACCTGATACTGCGGCTTGCCTGTTTGGATCTCGCCGCCGGGCAGATCGCGCAAGGCCTGCTGCACGATCTTGATGCTCTCACGGATCTCGTCCAGGCGGATCAGGTAGCGATCGTACACATCGCCGTTGTAGCGCACCGCCACATTCCAGTCGAAGCGGTCATAGATGCTGTACGGGTCAGCCCGGCGCACGTCGTACGGGACGCCCGAGGCCCGCAGCACCGGGCCGGCCGTGCTGTACGCGATCGCCTGCTCGGCCGGCAGCACGCCCACGCCGATACAGCGCGAACGAATGATCTCGTTGTTGGTCAGGTAAGCATCGAGCTCGTCCACCTTGCGCGGCAGGCGCTCAAATGCCAGCTCGTTCAGCCGCGCCTCGATCCCGTCCGGTAGGTCGCGGGCCACCCCGCCGAAGCGCATGTAGTTGCACATCATCCGCGAGCCGGCCGTGGCCTCGAACACGTCCAGGATCAGCTCACGCTCTTGAATGGCGTAAAGGGCCGGCGTAAAGAATGCCCCCAGGTCGTTCAACAGAAAGCCAATCGCCCACAGGTGGTTGGCAATCCGCGTCATCTCGACCATGATGACGCGAATGTACTCGGCCCGCTCGGGCGGCTTGACGTTCATCAGTTTCTCGACCGCCAGAGCGTAGCCCAGGTTGTTGGACATCGAGGAGAGGTAGTCCAGCCGGTCGGTGAAGGGGATGTTCTGCAGGAAGGTGTTGCGCTCGCCGATCTGCTCGTGGTTGCGGTGCAGGTAGCCCATCACCGGCTCCAGGTCCACGATCGTCTCGCCGTCGAGCGTGGCCGCGATCCGGAAGACGCCGTGGGTCGAAGGGTGCTGCGGCCCCAGGTTGACCACAATCTGGTCGGTCTTCAGGCTGCCGGCGTTGACGTCGGTGACGGTGCCCAGTCCGGCGTACAGCGCCTTGTCGGCCTCCGGGGTCCATCCTTCCAGGGTGAAGCCGTCAGGATACTTGACGTTGTGCCCGAAGGGATTGTGCTGCTCAGACCGGAAGACCGCCCCGCCCGGCCAGCGCGAATCGAAGGGCTTGGTCTCTTCCTCGAAGTAAGGCTCCTTCCAGTCCTTGCGCATCGGGTGGCCCCAGAAGCCTTCCCACAGCAGGATCCGCTTTAGGTTGGGGTGGCCCGTGAAGCGAATGCCGTACAGGTCCCAGGCCTCCCGCTCCTGCAGGTCAGCGCCTGGAAAGAGCGGCACCAGCGAAGGCAGTACGGCCTTGTCGCGCGGGGTTTGGGCTTTCACGACCAGGGCCGGCCCGCCCGTGATGCGATAGAGATGGTAGACCATCTCCAACTTGCCCTCTTCCAGGTAGTCAACCGCCGTGGCCGACGACAGGTAGTTGTACCCGGCCTCGTCGCGCAGCTTGGTGACGACCTCCACCAGGTGCTCGGGCGCGACTAGGTACCCGCCGTACCCTTTGCGCGTGTCGGGCGCGGCGATGCCGGGGAATTCCTCGTCTGGCTTGACTTCAGCTTTCTCAACGGCCGGCGCAGCAGTCATCGGCTTATTCCTTCACCCGGTCGGCGACCGTCAGCGAGTTCGAGAGGCCGCGGGCCGCGCGGTCGCGGAGCAGCGGCGCCTGGCGCGGGTCAATGATGTCGGGGCCCAGGATCGGAACCGGGATGGGCTCGGAAGCGCCCGGCTGATACCAGGGCACGTTGCGGATGGATTGCTGGTCGATCTTCCGCTGCAGCGTGATCAGGCCGTGCAGCAGCGCCTGGGGCGTGGGCGGGCAGCCGGGCACGTAGACGTCGACCGGCACGTACTTGTCGACGCCGGAGACGACGTTGTAGCCTTCCTTGAATGGCCCCCCGCCGCTGGCGCAGGCCCCCATCGCCAGCACGTACTTGGGCTCCGGCATCTGGTTGTAGAGCCGCACGATCTGCGGCACCATCTTCTTGGTGACGGTGCCCGACACGATCATCAGGTCGGCCTGGCGCGCCGACGGCCGCATCACTTCCATGCCGAACCGGGCCAGGTCGTAGCGCGAGGCGGCCGTGCAGATCATCTCAATGGCACAGCACGCCAGCCCGAACATCATCGGCCAGCACGACGAGCGCCGGCTCCAATTGTAAATCTTATCTAGCGTGGTGATAAAGATATTGGGTTGGATGTCGTCGGGCACTTGCAGATCAGAGACGGGCTTTTCAAGCGTCGTCATAGGGGTTGAGTCTCCTCATACCACTCTTGATAGATCGCCATCAAGAGATCGTCGTTGGCCAGCCGAGGATCGTCCCCGAATTCTGGCAGGGCGACCACCCAATTATAAATCATGTCCAACGTCACCTGGCTCAGGTCGATGTCCGGCCAACCAGCCCGAAGCCGGCGGGCAATAGCATAGGCGCCATCCCAATATAGGTATTCCATCGAGAAAATCCGCCGGCAGGGGCCAAGCACAACGGCTGGGGCCGTTTGTTATACTTTTCGCAAGCCATGGGAAATTATACTTGCGCGGTAACGTTTGTCAAGAAAATTTGGCAATAAAGTTGATGTGGATTTGACAAACGCCGGGTCGGCGTTACAATAAGGCTGTGATCCTTTGACGGGAGCCATGCAGAAGACCCGCCGCCTGATCCTCGACTATCTCATGGAGCACGGCCAGGCCACCGTTGACGAGCTGTCCGAGATTCTGGGCCTCAACTCGGTCACGGTGCGCCACCACCTTGACATCCTGCGCAGCACAGGTCTGGTCGGGAAGCCATCCATCCGCCATCGCAGCACCCCGGGCCGGCCGCAGTACAGCTACGGCTTGACCGGCGAAGCCTCCACGCAATTCCCAAAGAACTACTGCGATCTGGCAGGCAAGCTGCTCGAAGAGGTCAAGGCGAGCGCCTCACCTCAGGTTGTCAGCCTGCTATTGGAGGGCGTGGCCCTGCGTCTGGCCAACACGGCGTCGTGCCTTGCGCCCAACACGCCTCTGCCCCAGCGCCTGGATCGCGCCGTGGCATTCCTCAACAGCCTGGGCTATGTGGCTAGCTGGGAAGCGACCGAAGCCGGCTGCCGGCTGCAAACCTGCAATTGTCCCTACGAAGGCCTGGCGGACCGCAACCCCGAATTGTGCGGCATGGACCTAAGCTTGGTCACGAACTTGTTGGGGGTTGTGCCCGAACGTGTCAGTCGCGTGGTAGAAGGCGCCAGCAGCTGCGCCTACCTGATCTCGGCCGAATTGACCTCCACTGCGGTTGAGGAATAAAAGAGAACAAAATCTAACTAATTGACAGGCCATCCAGCTTGCGCTAGAATTCAACCGACCCGACCTTGAAAGGACATCGTATGGCTGTCGAAGAGGAACTGATTACGCCCACCGTTGCCGAGGAAGAAGATCTGATCGTGACGCTTATGCCCGCAGCAGCCGCCAAGATTCAGGCGCTGCTGGCCGAGCGCAACCTGGCCGAGCACGGCTTGAGGGTCTTTGTGGCCGGCGGGGGCTGCTCGGGAATGCAGTACGGCATGGCCATCGAAAAGGAACCCGGCGAGTTCGACAGCATTATTGAGTCGCAGGGCGTGCACATCTATGTCGATCCGACCTCGATGATGTATCTGACCGGCGCCACGGTCGATTACGTCGACAACCTGATGGGCGGTGGCTTCCGCATTGACAACCCCAATGCGGTTTCGACCTGCGGCTGCGGCCACTCCTTCCGCACGACTGGCTCGGCCGGCGCCTCGTCTGGCGGCTGCGGCCACTAAACCTCGACCGCGTCCCTTTTCCTGGCGCGGGTCGTGCGCACTGCCGGTGGTCGCACTGGCCGGGCGCACGACCCGCGCTTCAGCTTGGCGGCTGACTCGATTTCGATGCGCTACTTCACGGTCGCTGAAGCCAATGCTCTGCTGCCCACGCTGCGCCCGATCGTCGCCAGGATGTTGGCCGCGCGCCAGCGCATCATTGCTGCCCAACCTCAACTCTGGCCCATCCTGGAAAAGGCCGCGGGCAATGGCGGCAGCCAGAGAGCCACGGCCGTCTTGAGCGACTTCGAGACTGTCCAGCGCAGTGTCAAGGCAATCCAGGGGCTTGATCTGGAGCTCAAGGACCTCAATACCGGTCTGGTCGACTTCCTGTCGGAGCGCGACGGGCGCGACGTTTACCTCTGCTGGCGCTTTGACGAGCCAACCGTGGCGCACTGGCACGACCTGGAGACCGGCTTCACCGGCCGGCAACCGCTGGACTGACCGCCCGCACCACTGGCATAATCCGGGGCGGGGGCGCACGCCCGCCGTCATCTGCCGGCCGCCCCCATCCGATTAGGACCTGACGCATGAAGCTGTTCGGCGCTAAGCCCAAGACCACGGGAGAACCCAGACGGCTTTGGCTGGACCTAGGCGACCTGGGCGACCTCGTCAACCCGGCGGGACCGCACGAACAATGGCAGGACCACGGTCTTGGCCTGCTCCGCACCATTCTGCGCCAGAACGGCCTCCAGACCGACTTGGCCTCGACGCGCGCCTGCTCCACCTGGGACCAGGTGCGCGCCAAGCTGCGTGGCTACGATGTGCTGATCATGAACGTGCGCAGCTACACCTATCCCTCGGCCTATCGCTCGGCCAAGCTGTTCAAGGAGGTCAACCCCAACGGCTTGGTGCTGACGGGCGGCATGCACGCCACCGTCGCACCCGACGAGATGGAGGCCGTGCCCGAGTTCGACAAGATCTGCACGGGCCCGGGCGAGGGCGTGATTGTAGATCTCGTCCGCGATCCACAGTCCTTCCCGCGCATCATCCTGGGCCAGGGCGCCAGGTCCATGGCGGAATGGCCCGTGCTCGACCGCACATTGTGGCCCAAGCCCGCCAGTTGGAAGCTGGCGCGCAAGTTCAACTGGCCGCTAGAGCCCGAGTGCGGTTGGGGCCCGCCAGCCGTCGCCACCATCCTCACCAGCCGCGTCTGCCCCTGGCAGTGCGTGTTCTGCAACGAGAACTCCTACATTGCCAACATGGGCCGCCGGCCGGTCGAGATGGTGATCGACGAGCTCAACTTCATCGACCGCCGCTACGGGCCGGTCGGGTCGGTCGTCATCCACGACTCGATGTTCTTCCAGAACCCCAGCTGGCTGGAGGAGTGGATCGAGAAGTATCCGCGCCTGGCGCGCACGCCCTGGCCCTATTGGGCCGCCGCGCGGGCCGACACCGTGCGCCAATGGCCCGAGCTCTTCGAAGCGCTCATTCGCGACACCAATTGGAGGACGGTCTCCATCGGCTTCGAGTCGGGCAGCGACCGTGTCCTGCGGATCCTCAACAAGGAATGCACCGAGGAAGACAACTACTTCACTATCGACCTGCTCGACCGCATTGCCGGCGACCTCGAGCGCCAGGGCCAGCCGGCCCCGGTGTTCTGGTCGAACATCATGCTCGGCATCCCCGGCGAGCAGCGCGAGGATGCCTTCAAGACCATGCGCATGCTCAAGTACATGCGCCGGGTGCTGCCCTCGATCGCGTTCTATGCCCCCTACCCTGGCTCGGCGCTCGGGCACCAGTTGATCGCCGAAGGCAAGAGCCTGATGACCAAGGACAACTACCACCGCTACCCCGACGACGAAAAGGTCAAGGGCATCGACTACCAGTTCTACCGCGAGCTGTTGGCCGGGAAGTACGATGCCGAGGTCAACAAGGGGCTGCCCGAGCTGCGGCGCCGTCGCGACGATTACACCAACGCTTTGACCAAAGCGTGACCAAAGCCGACCGCCGCCTGCGCCCCGGGCCCTTCGTCTCCACTCTGATGAGCAGCTTCTCGAACCCTCACTTCATGTACCTCTTCAGCCTCAAGAACGGCAAGAAGCGCCTGGCCTATGGCCAATCGCCGGAGGATGCGCTGGAGATCATCAGCTACCGGCTGACGACCGAGGAAATGGACGAGATCGTCCGCGACGACTACATCAAGATCAGCCAGCGCAAGCTGCAGGAGTACGTCGACGACCTGGCTTGACGCGGCGCGCGGCCGTGACGGGGCCAGGCGCCGCTTGGGCCTGCCCGGCCCTGGTTGTTAACATCGATGACGGTGGGCATCCGGCCGGCTGAGCTGCGGGTCTTGCGCGCCATGGCCTTTGGCCAATCGCTCAAAGATCACCGAGATCTGGAAGGCAACAAGGTGTTCCGGCTGCATGCGCTGGACGGTTCGGCGGCCCCCGTGGCAGCGGGGGTGGTCAGGGCGCTCGTCGAGCAGGGATTGGTCGACAGCAACAAGAAGTTTCCCGCGGCCACCTATTGGCTTACGGAGGCGGGGCGCAGCGCCCTCGACGGCGCTGCCGTAGGCTAGGCCCGCCCCGCGCCGCGGCGCCGCATGGCTCAGCGGCGCCGCAGCAGGCTTACCATGCCGCCAAACGTGCCCAGCACGAATAGCACGATGATCAGCACGGCCGGCGGAAAGCCGCTGGTGACCCGCTGGCCCTGCGCCGGCAGCAGCGTGGGCCGGATTTCGAGCGCGGGGGGCGTGAAGGTCGGCAGGCGATTGGCATTCGGGTCGGGCGTGACGGTCACGCCGGCGGCGCCGGGATCGCTCAGCCCAGGCAATGTCGTGGGCGGCAAGGTAGGCGTGGGCGGCGGAACAATGGTGGGCAGATTGGGGGCATCCCCCATGACGCGCACAAAGTCGCGCAGCACCCACCCGGTGTTGTCCGGCCCGCCGATGTAGCGGATCTTGAGCCACGCGCCGGTCGGGGAGCGGCCCAACACCTCGCTGGTTTGACCTGGGATCAGGGTGCCGATCCAGTCATAGTCGGTGCCGGGGCCGGCCCGCACGTTGACATCCTCAAAAATCTCCACCCACCACGGCGGCGGCGTGTTGGTTTCCACCTGGACCGCCGCGGCAGCGCTGGCGTGCGGCGGCCCGCCCAGGCCGGACCACAACAGCCCCAGGCAACACACCATTGCCAACGCCAGCCCGCTCCGCCTTGCCATGGCGGGCAGTATAACACTGGCGGCTGCTTGTCGGACAAACATCACGCCCCTTCCCTGGCTGACGGCGGGCTGACTTGCGGCGCCCACAACTTTCGGTATGATTTGTCGTATCAGTAGCCAGGGAGACGAGCGTGAACGAGCGGACCTATCATGGCGACATGGATCCCGGCCAGATGGCAGCGGCCCTGATCGCGGCCTTCAACCAGGGCAACCTGCGCTGCCAGCAGATCGGCGCCGGCGACCGCGTGATGGTGCAGATCGCCACGCGCGACAACGCCCGCAGCGGCGGCAAGGCGGCGCTGTCGGTGACCATCCAAAAAGTCGAGGATGGCGTTACGGTGGGGGTGGGCCAGCACGAGTGGCTGGGCGTGGCCGCCTCGCTGGGCCAGACCGCGCTGTCCGCCCTGCTCAACCCATGGAACCTCATTAGTCGGCTAGACGACATTGCCCAAGACATCACCTCATTGACCCTCGAGCAGCAGGCCTGGGATGCCCTGGAGAAGTACGCCCGCACGGTGGGCATCACCAAGACGATCTCCGAGCGGCTGCAGTCGGTGGTCTGCCCCTACTGCGCCTCGGCCAACAAGGTGGGCGTGTCTAATTGCGACAACTGCGGCGCTCCGCTGGGCGAGGCCCAGCCGGTCTCCTGCCCCAAGTGCGGCAACGTCATGCCGCCCAAGAGCAAGTTCTGCGTGAACTGCGGGACGGCGCTGGCGTCGTGAGGTCGCCGCTTGCCGGGCGGCCCGCTCAGGACCGCGCCAGCAGGCGCGCCGCCGCCTCGTAGGTCGACACGGGGCCCAGCCGGTCCAGCTCGTGCCCCAGCCAGCCAGTCAGACTTTCTTGCTTTAGCGGCACTACCCGCTCCGTCCGCAACTCGCCCATCGTCTGGTGCGTCACGGCGCAGGCCGTCCCCAACCGGCGCACTTCAAACACCGCCCCATCGTCGGCTTCCAGCCGCGCCCCGGCAAAGAATCCCGGCTGCATTTCGCCGGCGGCGGGCAGCGGCTCAATGCGCACGGTGATGCCGCCCGCGAAACGCATCCCGGCCGCCGCGCGGCTTTTCAGCTCCCATCCCAGCCGAGACGCCAGCCAGCCCGCATACAGCCAGGCCAGGATCGGAGAGCCGGCGTAGTAACGCACGCGGATGTCCCGCAGGCGCGGCAGGTAAGCGCGCAGCGCCGTTGCGTCGAAGATCTGCGCCGTGTGGTAGCGCCATGGGGCCAGCCGCGACCAACTGAGATCGCTCACGATGGCGGCGAAGTGGGGATCGGCGATGGCGCGAGCGATGTCGGCGATGGCTGCCTGGGCGTCGGGAAACGAAAAGGAATCGACGATCAGCCGGTCGATCGCAGGCCCCAGTTCCTTCAGAAAGGGCTGGCCAAAGGGACTGCCTGTCTGCCACCACAGGAATGAGGGCACATCGGTCAACAAGAGCGGCAGCACGGCGCCCGGCAGCCGGCCGACGGCCTCCGCGCCGCGCGCCTCGAGCGCCACCTGCTCGCCGCAGACGTAGTCGCGCCCATTCTGCGCGGCGGTGCATTGCAGCGTGACCCAGGCTTCCAGCGTTTCGGCCGGGTCGCCCTCCAGCGCCTCCACCAGGATGGTGCGCGCCGGCTGGCGCGCGTAGAGCGCCGCGGTCGCCTGGCAGGCTGCGTCGGCGCTGGCGCGGTCACGGGCCACGGCGACCAGCGTGTGCAGCAGCATCCGGCCGAGGGGCCGGACCTGCCCCTCCCGCTGGCGCGCCTCAGCCTCCGCCATCCACAGCGCCGACAGCTCGCGCTCGACCTCAGCCGGATCGATCGGGCGGCCCTGGGCAGCGGCCGGCGGCCCGCCGGTCATAGCCGCCTCCAGCGCCGGCCGTCGGCCTCGATGAATTCATGCGCCTCGGCCGGTCCCCACGTGCCGGCCGCATACAGCGGTAACTGCTCCACGCGCTGCCGCCCCCAACCGTCCAACAGCCGGTTGACGAAGGTCCAGGCCGCCTCCACCTCGTCGTCGCGCGTGAACAGCGCCGCCTCGCCCAGCATGCAGTCCAGGATCAGCCGCTCGTAGGCCTCCGGCGCGGGCACGCCGAAGGACGTGCCGTAACGAAAGTCCATGGTCACCGGTCGCGTCTGCACGGTGGCGCCCGGGACCTTGGAGTTGAAGCGCAGCGAAATGCCCTCGTCGGGCTGGATGTTGAGCGCCAGCAGGTTCGGCTCGATGGCGCCCTCGTTCGAGCGGCCAAAGAGCGAGAGCGGCACCTGCTTGAACTGGACAGCGATTTCGGTGGAGCGCTTGGGCAGCCGCTTGCCGGAGCGCAGGTAGAACGGCACGCCCGCCCAGCGCCAACTGTCCAACTGCAGCTTGAGCGCCAGGAAGGTCTCCGTCATCGATTGGGGCGACACGCTTGGCTCTTCGCGGTAGCCGGGCACCGGCTTCCCGCCCACCGACCCGGCGGCGTACTGCCCGCGGACGGCGTACCCGTCAACCTCCGTCGGTAGGATCGGCCGGATGGCCCGCAGGACTTTCACCTTCTCGTCACGCACAGCATTCGCGTCGAAGCTGACCGGCGGATCTATAGCCACCAGCGTCAGGAGCTGCAGCATGTGGTTCTGGATCATGTCGCGAAGGACGCCGGCGCTGTCATAGTAGCCGCCGCGCCCCTCCACGCCCACGGCCTCGGCCACGGTGATCTGCACGTGGTCCACGTAGTTGCGGTTCCACACCGGCTCGAAGATACCGTTCGCAAACCGAAACATGAGGATGTTCTGAACCGTCTCCTTGCCCAGGTAGTGATCAATCCGGTAGACCTGCTGCTCGCGAAACACCGCCTGCACCGTGTGATTGAGCTCACGGGCCGTGGCCAGGTCACGCCCGAAGGGCTTTTCAATAATGATGTGCACCCAGCCGCCCGAAGGACTTTTGTTCAACCCCGCGGCTCCAAGCTGCTCGATGATCACGGGGAAGTGCTCGGGCGCCGTCGCCAGGTAGAACAGCCGGTTGCCGGCCGTGCCGTGCTCTCCATCCAGGGTCAGGAGCTTGTCGGCCAGGTGGCGATAGGTCTCGGGGTCGTCAAACCTGCCGGAGCAATAGTGCAGCTTCGGCGCAAAGGCCTCCCAGACCTCGGCCTGCGCCGGCCCAGAGCGCGAGAAGGCATTGACGTTGGCGAGCATTTGCTCGCGAAAGGCACCTTCGGGGATGGGCCGGCGCGCCAAGCCCATCACGGCAAATCCATTGGGGAGGAGGCCTTCAAGCTCCAGGTTGTACAGGGCGGGCACCAGCTTGCGCCTGGTCAGGTCGCCCGAGGCCCCAAAGATGACGACGGCGTTGGGTTCAGGCATGCGCTCGATCCGCAGCCCTTCGCGCAGTGGGTTGGAGGTGAATGCTTCGAGCATGA
>JADLEU010000313.1 GCA_020845955.1 Anaerolineales bacterium | reverse complement strand
TGGCCGCCGGCCTGGCCTGCAATACCTTGCGCCCTCCGCGTCCCGCGGTCGAATGGGACCCCTCGCCCGCCGCCGTCGTGCTGCGCGCGACCAACTGCTGCGGCCTGGTGCCGCAATACTACGCTCAAAACTACCTCCCCGAGGCCCAGGTCTGGGGGGACGGCCGCATCGTGTGGGTCGAGAGCATAAGCGGCCCTGACCGCCGGGTCCTGGAGGCGACGCTCCCGGCCGGCAGGCTCGAAGCCCTGCTCCGGGCGTTCGTGGACAACGGCTTCTTCGGCTGGGAGGACCTCTACGGCGACTTCAGCGTCACCGACCTGCCCACCAAGTGCCTGGACGTCACCCTGACCAGCGCGTCCAAATCCGTGTGCTCGTACAACAACGGCGGGCCGGTGATGTATCACGACCTGTACAACGAAGTGGTCGGCGCCGGGGGCGCGAGCGGCGTCGAGTTCGTGCCCGATCGGGCCTACCTCACCGCCTACCCGCGGGCCTTCCAGACCCCGCCCGCGCCCGACAGCTATCTCAACTGGCCGGTTGATTCGTTTGGCCTATCGCTGGCTGACGCCGCCCAGAGCATCTGGGTGGACGGCGAGGCGCTGGCCTTCGCCTGGCGCGTCGTCAACGCCAACAGTTGGGCGCCGCTCGTGCGCGAGGGCGAGGCCTACTACGACCTGGTCGTCCTGGTGCCTGGGATCAGCCAGGTCCAGCCGCCGGCGCCATAGAATCAGCCGAAGCCCGATGGCTCGCCAGCCGCGCCTGCCGGTTGCTGTCACGCTGGTGTCGATTGCCCTGCTGGCCGCTGGCCTGCTGGGCATGGCCGTGCTCTGCTGCCTGGGCCTCGCCACCATCCGCGGCCGGCACGAGCTGGCCGGCCAGGCCATCGACGCCGCGCCGGGCGCGGCCTCAGCGCGGCGCGCATTCAAGGCGGGCGCCCTCCTGTCGCTGGCCAACCCCCTCGATTTCGTCTTCTGGCTGTCGCTGGGCAGCCGCGCGCTCTCCGACCCGGCGGTCGATGCGCTGGCCTATCTCGGCGCCTTCCTCGTGGGCCTCGTGGCCGCCTCGGTGCTCGTGGCCATCGTGGCGGGCCTATGGCCCTCGCGCCTCCCGGCCCGCGCCGCCGTCGCCGTCTCCTGGCTATGCGGCCTGGCCTTCATCGGCTTCGGCCTGCAGCTCGGCCTCTCCGCCGGCCGGCAACTCACCACCTGGTGACGCCTGCCGTCAACTGGCCCGCTGCAAGAGCGGAAAACCTACCCTTGTGAGGCCGGTAGATGGGGCCAACCCCGCCCCATCTCAAAGCCCTCCCCTTGTTGGGGCACCTTCTCCCTGGCGGGAGAAGGCCGGGATGAGGGCGAAATGCGCCGATCTGCTGCGCCTGCTATGCAGATACCCCACCCCAGGATTCAGGTGCCAGAAAACCAGCACCCAGAATTCAGAACTAAGAGCCAGGGGAAAGAACCCGAAACCCCAGGAAGTTGTCGAAGTTGTCGGGCACGCCCCTGACCCGACAGGCGCAGCGCGCGACCCTGCGACGGTCGTCCCACGCGCCGCCCCGCACGCAGCGTTCGCCTTCTGCCTCTGGGTCTTCGCGCCCATCGTCAGCCTGGTAGCGGTACGGGCGGTACAGGCTGCTTGTCCAATTCCACACGTTGCCGGCCTGGTCCTCGCCCTCGAACGGCCCGACGTTCCCGACGGCCGTATACGCCCCCACCGGCGAGGGCTTCTGCACGCGGCCCTCAATGGTGTTGGCGCGCGCGTTGTCCCAGTCGTTTCCCCACGGGTACGCCCGGCCGTCCAGCCCGCGCGCGGCCGCTTCCCACTCGGCCTCGGTCGGCAGCCGGAACCGGCGCCCGGACGCGGCGGAGAGCCAGGCGCAGTAGGCGTTCGCCTCAAACCAGGTGATGCCGACGACGGGCTGCGAGGGGTTGCTGCAAGTCGTATCGAACCAATACTGCGGGCACTCGCGCGATTTCAGGCTCATTCCTCTGATGACCGCGGCTTTGACCTCCTCCTCCTCCGATAGCCCCACCAACCACTCCCAGGCCTGTATCGCTTGCGGGGAGAAGATGCCGGCTTGTTGATATGCTTCCTTCCAGTTCGGGTTGCTTCGTAGAGATGTCCAGGTGCGCAATATCGCAGTTAGTTGCCCGCCCGTCACGTCTTCGCCCCTCAGCCACCGCCGGGCGAGCTGCGTCTCCCACCACTGCTCATCCTTGTAGCCGCCCGCGCCCATGAAACACGCAAATTCGGCGTTAGTCACCGGCCACTTACCGATCGCGAAGGCGGTCAGGTCGACCGTGTGTTGGGGCTTCTCATCGCGATGAGCCTGGTCGTCGTCATCGCTGCTGCCGATCGTGTAGGTGTCACCCGGCACCTGCACCAGCGCCGGCAGGATCACCTTGACCCCGTTGATTACCCGCGGCGCAAAGCGCGGGTCGTCCAGCCGGCCCAGCGTGTAGCCGGCCTGCAGGCGGATGCGCAGGTGCATCCGCGGGTCGTACAGCTCGGCCAGCAGGCCCTGCTGCAGCTTCGGCTTCAGCTCGGTCTGCGCGGTCGCGGCCCACTCTATCCCGGCCTCCAGCCAGCAGCGCCCGGCCAAGTTCGGGTTGTGCGCCCGCACCGCCTCCACCAGGGCCGGCGCGTCCGCCGCCAGCCCGCAGGCCAGCACCGTCGTCTCCTCCCAGCCCGTGCCGGGCGGCTCGGGCAGCGCGTCCCACTCGCTCACCTCGGCCGGCGGCATGGCGTCTCGCAGGCGCGGCGCCTGCCACAGCCGGGCCAGGTCTTCGCCCGCCTCCCGGCGGCGCAGCAGCTCCAGCGCGGCCAGGTATTCCTGCAGAAGCTGGTGATAGAAGCGCGCGCTGCGCGTCGGCGCGGCCGGGTCCAGGATGGTCGCGGCCCGGGCCAGCCGCAGCAGGTCTTTGGCCGGGACGGCACAGTCCTCGCCGTCCACCTCGACCGTCTCGGGCAGCATGGCGCGCGCCGCCCGGGCCTCGATCGTCAGGCTCAGCTTCTTCTCCTGCCAGGCAAAGGCCAGCCGCGCCAGCGCCGGGATCATCACCGGCGCCGCCTGCGCCCAGCCACGATGCGCCTGGTCGCGTTCCCGGTTCAGCAGTTTGCGGATGAACGTCTCGATCAGGCGGCCGCGATTGGCCAGTTGGTCCGGGTCGGTCCGGTACACCTGCGTCATCATCTGCAGGTAGAACGGGTTGGCGGCCAGGTCGGCCAGCCGGCGACCCGGGTCGGCCAGCAGCGGCAGCAAGCCCTCCGCCTTCTGCCGCCGCGCGTAGTCGGCGATGCGCTTCTCGTCCAGCGGCTTGACCAGGACGTTTGGCAGGCTGAGGTGGCCGCCGTATTCGCCGCTGGCGCGGCTGGTGAACACGAACTGGTTGTGTTCGCCGTGCCGCTCCACCAGCGAGCGCCAGTCCTTCAGGCGCTCGGCGCGCAGGTCCAGGTCACGCGGCATTTCGTTGATGCCGTCGGCCAGCACCAGCACCCGCCCCTCGGCCAGGGCGTCGTCGAGGTCGCCGCCTGTATACTGCCGCCACTCCCCCTCCAGGAACTCGTGCGGCGTCTTGCCGTGCTGCTCGCTGAGCCTGACCGGCAGCGGCACGCGCGCCGGCCGGCCGGCCAGCCTGGCCCTGGCCTGCTCAAAGGTGATCTTCTGCAGGGTGCTGGTCTTTCCGGCGCCCGGCGCGCCAAGGATGACGAAGGCCAGGTGCTTATCGAGGGCCTGTGTGATGTCGGTCAGTTCGGCGCGGTTTGGCTGCGCCCCCGGTCCCGCGCCAGGGGGCGGCGGCTCGGTCAGCTCGTAAAGCGGCGCCACGTCCACGTCTTCCTGGCGCAAATCCGCGACCGCCGCCAGCGGCACAAACTCGGTCGCCCAGCGTCCGTAGCGTTGGGCGACGGTCAGGTTGATCAGGTGCGTCTGCTCGGACCGGAGCCGGCCGCTCGTCAGCCGCCTCAGCGCGTCGGGGTGGAACGTCAGGCTCTCGCCGTCCAGCTCGGCCCGGTGGCCGCCCGGCCGCGCGCCGTAGGGCACGAACACCGCGCCGGCCTCCAGGAACTCCAGCAGTTTCTCAATCAGCTTGTCCAGCCCGGCCGGGGTGTAGTTGTAGTTGACGACTTTGTCGCGGCCCACGAAATCCGCCGCGACGCTGATGTCGCCGGCGTAAGCGGCCCCGCCGGGCGCGCTGGCGCGGCGGCCGCCTCCGCCGCGGCCCTTGCCGCCCCTGCGCCTGTTCGCGTTATTCTTAGCCCTATTTTGGCCCGCTGCCTTTTTGGCCGCCATGCCGGCCCTCTTCAATCAGTGGATGAATCGAAAACCGCCTGCCCGCAGTATAGGGCGAAAGCAGGCGACCGCCAATCATCCGCGCCCGCGCCCCTCCCTCACCCACACACCCAGACCCCCACACCCCCGATCCCCCACCGACCGACCCACTCACACACCGCACTCGGCTGCACTCAGCCGCCCACGGCTGTGCGCAGCGTCGGCCGCCGACATCCCCACACCTCCTACACACCTTCCGCCCTTCCTCACCGCCGCGCCTCCCCGGCCCCGCCGCACACAAACCCCAACACCGCCGCCTCGCGCTCCACGGCCCGCGCAGCGGCGCGGCCGCCGCGTGCACCGCCCCCAGCGCCGCGCTCAGCGCCGGTGACTCGCACACCAGCGCCACCACATGGACATCGTCATCGGTTGGCCTCCTGCGGCCCGCCAACGATAGCCCCGCCCCGCGCGCGTCAGTCATCAGCTGCCGTCAAAGTCCTGCTGGAGCCGTCCCAGATCGAAGACCGCCATAAAGAACCGTGCCGCGCAGTGCCTCTCCGCTGACCCCCAGCCCGCAGCGCGGGCTTCGCGCCTCTGCCAGCCGGGTGCTGAAGCGCCCGGCGCGCTTTCCCCCGGCGCACTCGCCCCCCCCCGGCTCGGGCCTGATATCATCTATAATGCCCGTACCCTTTCGCCGGCCGGCACAGGAGACCCGTCATGCTCGATCCACGCCAACTGGACGACCTCCGCGAAGCCCACGCCCGCTGGGAAGCCAACACCTTGCGGCCCACCCTGGCGCGCGCGCCCGAGCGGCCCGGCCCCTTCATCACCACCTCCTCCGAACCGGTCGAGCGCCTCTACACCCCGCTTGACCTGCCCGGCTTCGACTACCTGCCGGACCTGGGTTTTCCCGGCGAATACCCCTATACCCGCGGCATCCACGCCACCGGCCACCGCGGCAGGCTCTGGACCATGCGGCTGTTCTCCGGCTTCGGCTCGGCCGAGGAGTCCAACGCCCGCTACAAATACCTGCTCGACCAGGGCAGCATGGGCCTCTCGATCGCCTTCGACCTGGCCACCCTGATGGGCTACGACAGCGACGCGCCCGAGGCCCTGGGCGAGTTCGGCAAGTGCGGCGTCGCCGTCAGCTCCCTCAAGGACATGGAGATCCTGCTCCACGAGATCCCGCTCGACCGCATCTCCACCTCCATGACCATCAACTCGCCGGCCGCCATCTTGTGGGCCATGGTCATCGCCGTGGCCGAGCAGCAGGGCGCCCGCCCTGACCAATTGCGCGGCACCCTGCAGACCGACATCCTCAAAGAATACATCGCCCAGAAGGAATACATCTTCCCGCCCGAGCCGTCCATGCGCCTGGTGGTCGACACCCTGGAGTACGGCGCGCGGCACGTCCCCCAGTGGAACACCCTCTCCATCTCC
>JADLEU010000312.1 GCA_020845955.1 Anaerolineales bacterium | reverse complement strand
CTGGTCTACGGCGCCCAGCCGACCAACTCGGCCTTTCTGCGCGAGAACCACCCGCTGGCCGGCAGCCGCGGCTATGGCTACGTGCGCGACCTGGTAGAGGTGGAGGCGTTCTGCAACGGTTTTCGCGGCCAGAACCCCGAGCTGCTGCTGACCGTGCTACGCTTTGCGCACATTGTCGGCCCCAGGTGCGATACGCCCATGACGCGCTTTCTGCGCGACGACGAGGCTCTGGTGCTCATGGGCTTCGATCCCATGATGCAGGTGATCCATGAAGCCGACGTCGTCGGAGCGCTGGCCTACGCGGTCGTTAACGACGCGCCTGGAGTCTTCAACGTAGCGGCCGACGGCGCCATGCCGCTGTGGCGCCTAATGGGCCTGGCCGGCAAGGTTGCCGTGCCGATCTTCCATCCGCTGGCCTACCTGTCGGTTTCTCTGTTCGGGCCGCGCATGGCGCCGATCGATGTGGATTATCTGCGCTATCCGTGCGTGGCCGACCTGCACAGAATGCGGCACGAGCTGATGTTCCTGCCCGAGTACACTCCCGACGAAGCGCTGCGCGAATTTGCCGCCCAGCAGCGGTTGCGCAGCTATCTGCCCGAATCAGCCGCGCGGGCCTACGACGAAGAGCGCCTGCGAGACACGCTCGAGCGCCGGCGCCGAGCGCGGGCGCAAGTGGCGGCCCAGGCTGAACCTGAGCCCGCCGCGAGGGGTGACGGCGCGACGAAGCGCGCGGCGAGGGGCAGGGCCAAGTCGAAGGCCGCCCGCACGCCGCCGCGCGCGGCCGCCGAGGCGCTGCCGGGGCAAGCCAGTCATGGCGACACACCCGTGATGGCCATGCGGGAGGAAAACGCGAATGGCTGAAAAACGCATTGCGAACCCGACCGCGCTCAGTGATGACAAGGGCCTGGCATCTGGCGAACCATTGGCTGAAGAGGCCGTGAATCGCCCTGCTGCCCGCCGGCGCCGGTCCCCGGCCGCGGCCACGCTGGCCCCCGAGCTCAAGCCGGCGGCCAGGGCAACGCAAACGCGCAGGCGCCCGCGCAAGAAGCCCGCCCAGACGCCGCCAGTGGACGCGCCGACCGCGCCGGATGAGGAGGCCGTTCCTCCCGAGACACTCCGTAACGAGCTGTTGGGCGAATTGGACAAGCTGGTCCGCCGCCTGCGCTCGATAAGTCCCGGCTACAACCCACCGCCATTTTCAGCGCGCGGGCTGCTGGAGCTGATTGAGCAGAACACGGACAAGTTCCCGCCCGAGGTCCTGCTGGGCTGGCTGGGCAAACTGCGCAAGACGCTGGGTGAGGACGTATTCGACGTCGACACCTGGAAGGGCGTCTGGTACATGCTCAACTACTCGGTTGAGTACCAGGCCGATACCATCAAGCGCCGGCTAGCGGGTGAGTACGAGACTGATGAATGGGGCCTGGACCGCGAGTACCTGAACGCCGTGCTGCCATTCTTTGAATTCATGTACAGGCGCTACTGGCGCGTGCAGATTTCGGGGCTGGAAAACGTTCCGGCTGAGGGGCGCGCTCTACTGGTGGCCAACCATTCTGGCCAGCTGCCTTGGGACGGCTCAATGCTGGCGACCGGCGTGCTGCTCGAGCAACCCAGCCGGCGGCTCGTGCGCACGCTGTACGCCACCTGGTTCCCAACGCTGCCGATCATTTCGGATATCTTTGTGAAGTGCGGCCAGGTGCTTGCCACCGAGGACAACGGCATCCGGCTTTTGGAGCGGGATGAGCTGGTGGCGGTCTACCCCGAAGGCTACAAAGGTGTCGGTAAGCTGTATAAGGAGCGCTATCGCCTGGCGCGCTTTGGGCGCGGCGGTTTTGTGCGCATGGCGCTAAGGACTGGGGCGCCAATGCTGCCGGTAAGCATCGTCGGCGCGGAGGAAACCTACATCTCGCTGGGCAAGTCCGAATTGATGGCTAAGCTGACGGGTTTTCCGTACTTCCCGTTCTCGCCGACTTTCCCTTGGCTGGGTCTGCTGGGCTTTATCCCGCTGCCGACGAAGTGGTACATCGATATCGGCACGCCCATTCCCACCGCGGATTACGGCCCGGGCGCGGCTGCCAACCTGGTTCTCGTTTCGCAGTTGACGGACCAGGTGCGCAACATCGTCCAGGAGCAGATCTTCAAGCGCCTTTCGCAGCGCCGATCGGTGTTCTTTGGCTAGGATCCATTGGCGCAGGGGTCGCGCTGGGCGCCCAGGCCTGCTGGCGGGCCGGACCACGCGGCTGCGCGGGCGCCACCGCGATGACGGCGTGCGGCCCAGGCGCCATCCAAGGCCGGCTGGTCTTCTAGGGCGATTGGTTGGGGAGGCTTCCAAGCTGATTGAGGGCCGCGTCTAACTCAGCCAGCGTGTCGCGCAGCCGGCGCAAGGGCCGCTTGCGCTGCTTGTCCTGGCGATTGATCGCGCTCTCCTCCAGGATGCGGCGGAGCGCCGTGGGCCGATTGCCAGACTCCTCGATTTCTTCCAGTTCGTCGATGATCAGCCGGCGCGTGATGCGGATGCCGTGCCGGGCGAGGAGCTCTTTGTAGTGCGCGTAGTTCTCGGCCAGCCGCAGGGTCACCGACTCAAACCCATGGCGGGCCACGATCATCTGCGCCGAGTACCGCATGATGTTATAGAAGAACATCGCGTAGTCGTCACGGTCGGGCTCAATCAGAATGATGTCCACCTCCGGATGGCTCCGCCGCAGCTGCTTGACGTGATAGTGCAGGCCAGCGTGGGAACTGATCCGGCCGACCTGTGACGCGACGGCCGTGAATCCCTTGTGGCTCAGATGCCCGCCGTCGGGGCCCAGGAAGGGAATGTTCTCCAGGTTGCTGTTGTCGTAGGGCACGATGGGATTGATGCACACCACCAGGGTGGCACCGTGCTCAATCGCCAGGTCCAGGCTAGCGTTGCCGCGCAGGCCGCCGTCGACGTAGTCGCGCCCGCCGATCCGCACTGGCTTGTAGAGCACGGGCAAGGCGGTCGAGGCCGCGACCGCCAGTGAGATGGGCACCCCGGCGTGCGAAGCATGGCTGAAAACTACGCGCTGGCCGCTGTCGAGATCCGTGGCGATGATGTGCAGTTCGCGCCGCAGGCGGCGGAAGTCGTTGGTGCGCCCTCTGCCGCTGAGCGCCTCGCCCACATACC
The DNA here is from genome assembly GCA_020845955.1 of Anaerolineales bacterium. Taxonomy (GTDB): domain Bacteria; phylum Chloroflexota; class Anaerolineae; order Anaerolineales; family UBA6663; genus JADLEU01. The sequence goes on along the minus strand of JADLEU010000312.1, from coordinate 7,261 downwards.
GCCCGAGCGCCAGGTTGTCGAAGGCGCCAGACGGCAAGGCCTCTGACAACGACCAGATCAGGTCGAAGGCCGTCATGTCGTCGAGGTGGCGCAGGTAATGGGCCCAGGCGCTCAGGACCGTCCGCGGAACCTTGAGACCCAAGCGCAGCAGGTCGCCGTAGTCGTAGTGAAACAGCTCTTCGCGCGAGATCGGCGGGAGGCCGGGGTGGTCGTGGGCAATCGAGCGCAGCATCGCCTGCGGGCTGAGGCCGTTAGCCAGCATCGACGCCACCAGCGCGCCCGCGCTGGTCCCCACGTAGATGTCGAAGTCGTTGACCGTTTGGCCGACCAACATGTCGTCGACTGCCCGCAGCGCGCCGATCTCGTAAACAGCGCCGGTCAGGCCGCCCCCGGCCAGCACCAAGGCGGTCTTTTGGGATCGATTGCGCGCGGCTGCAGCCATTCTCTACCCTTTCAGTGGACGCGACACCCTTCTGTGAATTATTCTATACCTGATTCGGCCGCGCCGGTGCTCCAGCCATAGGGATCGGGATCGCCGGCGTAGATGCGGTCCAGGTAGCGCGTTTCGCGGCGGCGCACAAGATCTAGAAACGGTCTGGCGCCGCGGAGGTGCTTGAAGGCCTGGTAGCCGCGCTCCAGGAAACCAGTCAACTCCCCCCAACCCGCCCGGCGGGCGGGGCGCGCTGCCACGGCCAGCACGGTCCCGGTCAGCGGCTGGCGCACAATCCGGTCCAGATCCCGCCCAATCTCGCCAATCAATTCGATTTGGCTGACCCGCTCGGCAAAGTTGTCGCAGCGCCGGTAAGCGTCGCAGTAGGTCGCCAGCAAGACTTCGGCGACCTTCATAGTGTCGAACAACATCGTCGCCAGGGCGCGGTCGAGGCGCTCAGTCAGGGCGTGCAGCTTCACCGTCAACGTCAGTGGCTGGAACATGGCGGGCGGGACAAACCGGCGCATAAAGTCGTGCAGTTGTAGCAGGTCGTGATCGCGCTGAGAGAAGTCGCGCGGCGAATAAATGTCATCAAGGAAGAAGCGCGCGGCTGGTGCAAAGCGCGGATGCGCCAACAGGTCCGCGTAGCTGCGCGCCAGGCGGGCCGACTGCCATTGCCGCAGGCTGGCCAGCCGTGGGTCAAGGCCGCTGCCGGTCACCTTTTGGCGCCGGAAGTTCCTCAGCTCAGTGAGCAGACCGAGCGCGTTGGGCGTTTCTTCGGGCGCGGCAGGTTTCGCCATATTGGGGTCGTGGTCTAGCAGCGGTCACGCGCTACGCTTTGCCAGGCCCAATATACCACAGGCCTGTCGCGGCCGAACGTGGTAGACTGCTGTCGGCCAACTGACCCCTCGCGTTGACCAGAAATGAGGTCGATGAACATTGCCCCGTTTGAGCTTGAGCGGCTGTTTGCCCAGCACGAGTTCCGGGCACGCTTCTTGTTGAGCGCCTCCGATTGCGAAAGCCTGTCGCTGGCTGATCTTTTGGCCCTGGCTGATGCGGATAGCCGAATGCGCTGGGAGCGCCTGAGCCTGGGATATACCGAGTCCCAGGGTGATCCAGTGCTGCGGGCCGCCATTGCTGCTAATTATGAACAGATCGGGCCTGATGAGGTGGTCGTGTTGGTGCCTGAAGAGGGCATCTTCCTCGCTATGCACACCCTGCTCGAACCCGGCCAACACGTCATCGCCATGCACCCGGCTTATCAATCTCTGCACGAAGTAGCCCGCGCGCTGGGCTGCGCGGTGAGCCAATGGCCGGTTACGGTCAGTTCCGGCAGAACGGGCTGGCAGCTCGACCCCGGCCTGCTGGAAGACCTCATTCAGCCGGCCACGCGCCTGCTAGTCGTGAACTTCCCCCACAACCCGACAGGCTTCGTGCCCGCGCTCGAGCTATTTGAAGCGATCCTGGACACGGCAGGCCGCCACGGCCTGGTTGTGTTCTCCGACGAGATGTACCGCGGGCTGGAGCATGACCCGGCGATCCGGTTGCCGTCGGTGGTGGACGCGTATGAGCGCGGCATCACCCTATCTGGCCTGTCGAAGACGCACGCCGTTCCCGGCTTGCGCCTGGGCTGGCTGGCCACGCGCCTGCCCGCTTTCGTTGATCGCCTGGTGGCGCACAAGGATTACACGACGATCTGCAACAGCGCCGCCAGCGAAGCCCTGGGCCTGATGGCCGTGCGCGCCACCAGGCGGATCGAGGACCGCAACCTGGCCCTGATCCAGGCCAACCTGGGCCGTGCTCAGGCCTTCGCCAGGCAATACGCGGATCATGTCCACTGGCTGGCGCCGCAGGGCGGCTCAATCGCCTTTCCAGCGTGGGTTGGTCCAGGGTCCGTCGACGAGTTCAGCCGGCGGGCACTGGATCAGCGGGGTGTCCTGATCGTGCCAGCCCGGTTCTTTGGCCACGCGGGCCCCCACTTTCGTCTAGGTCTGGGCCGCGCCAATTTCCCCAAAGCCTTGGGCCAGGTGGAGGCGTTACTTCAGCAGTCTTGATCGGCAGACGGCAGGCAGCGCGGGCTGTCCGGGCGGCCTGACGGACTTTCGCCTGGAGCACACCTTATGCTTCCTGACTCGCGGCAGTCGCGTGCTCTTGTTGCGCCGCCGCTATCCGCTAAATCAGGGACCGTGGAATTGGGTGGGGGGGCGTGTGCGGAGGGTGAACCGCGTTGGAGGCAGATGGCCTGGATGCTGACCTCTCCCCAGGTCGTCGGCAATCTGCATCTGCTGGGGTCGGACGTGCTGTCTGGCCAACCGCCCGCCTGGCATCCCTGTGACCATCAAGCCGATAGATTGACAGCCTACGCGCGCTGCCTGCTGGCTGGCCAGACTGGCGGCCGGAGGGGGTCTAGGGATTGGCCTCCGTCGCCGGCTCGAGCTCGGGCTGGCGCATGCCCTCGACCGGCGTCGCGCAATACGGGCACAAATTCCACGGCAGGTCCATCAGGCGGCCGCAACGCGCGCAGGTCTTCTTCAAGCGCGTATAGCAGTTGGGGCAAACGATCCAATCTTCCTGGGCGTGGCGCCCGCAGCCCGGGCAGACGCGCTTATCCTCGATCTCCTGAAGCAGCGCCTCCTCTTCCAAGCTCTGCTCGTAGGTTTCGGCCAGCGTCTTCGGCGGACGCAGGATCAGGTAGATCACGAGCCCCGGCACTGTCAAGATCGCCACGACCAGGGCGGCCAGAATCTGCGCGAAAATGTCGCGGCTGCGGGCCCGCATGTCGCGAAAGGTCCAAATGACCATGCTCAGCCACAAGGCGCTGAGAAAGGCGCCGAAGAACGCGGCCAGCACCAGGAGATAGTCGGTCAAAGATTCCAGATTTACAGTCATGCTCGCCCCAGGCTCTCAGCCAGGCGGATTATAAACGATTTCGATTCGGAGGCGCTTTGCGTTTCGGCGCACTTGTTATAGACTGCGGCAGGGCGCACACCGTGGCTGATCAAACCGAAACGACTGCCAAACCCGGCCTCCGGCCGCGCATCCAGGACTTACCGTCCGACGATCGGCCGCGTGAGCGCCTGGCCCGCGAGGGGCCAGCGGCGCTCAGCAACCCGGAACTGCTCGCCATCCTGCTTCGAGTCGGAGTCGCCGGCGAAAACGCCATCCGCGTGGCCGAGCGGCTGTTGGTGGAGGTGACCGGGCTGCCGGGCCTGCACCGCGCTGCTTATGCGGATTTGTGCGCCCTGAAAGGGATCGGGCCGGCCAAGGCGGCTCAGCTCATGGCCGCCATCGAGTTGGGTCGCCGGATCGCGTCCAGCTCGCCCGACGAGCGGGTCACGATCAGCTCGCCGGCCGATGCCGCCAACCTGCTGATGTATCAAATGGCGGCGCTGGAACAGGAGTACCTGTACGTCATCTTGCTCGACACCCGCAATCGCGTCTTGGGGCGCCCGCTGGAGGTGTATCACGGCTCGCTCAATACTTCCTTGATCCGCGTCGGAGAGGTGTTTCGCGAGGCAATTCGCAGCAATGCCGCCGGGCTGATCGTGGCCCACAATCATCCCAGCGGCGACCCCGCGCCCAGCCCCGAGGATGTGGCCGTCACGCGGGCTCTGGTGGAGGCCGGCAAGCTGCTGGATATTGATGTGCTGGATCACCTGGTGATTGGCCGCTACCGTTTCGTTTCGCTGAAGGAGCGCGGCCTGGGGTTTGGCACATGAGTCTCGGCGGACCGCCTGAGGCACAACTGGTGCTCCTGCCGGCCCGCAGTCCGGCCGAGGCCTCGGACTGGGGCAGCGTGGCCATGGAATATGCCGCCGCCTTCCAGACGGTGCATTTCGCCCGCGACCCCGCGACAGTCGATTGGCGTGGCTACCAACACGTGACCATTGTGCGACCGGACTTCTGGCCGGCCGACCTGCCGTTGATCATCAAGCAGGCGAACCGGGATATCACGATCGATCGTATTCCGGTTGATACGCCCGAGGCGCTTCAGATCATCCTGCACGTGCGCGTGTACTACGGTTGGCGCTATGGCCCGCAGAATAGCTTCGACTGGGCTAAGCTCTGGCCGCCGGGCAAGTCGCTGATCGGGCTTCACGGGCGCAGCAACGGCGAGCTCGAAGGCGCCGACTATGCCATCGTGCGCGCGGCTCGCCTGGAGGCGGTCAAGATCACGACGCACGCCACGCCGGCAACGGTCGACCAGTTGCGCGCCATCAACCCGGACATGTTCATTCTGATCCGGCCGCTGGCGGCCTTCACGACCGTCGATGGGCGCCCGCGGCGCGTCACGCCGCAGGAATTCTACGATTGGACGGTGGCCGACCTCGACCGGCTGGTGGCCAACGACGCCCGCCTGCGCTACGTGGAGATCCACAACGAGCCGAACGTGGCTGTCGAGGGGCTGACCGCGAGCTGGAACAACGGCACGGAGTTTGGGACGTGGTTTCTCAACGTGCTGAGCCGCTATCGCCGCCGTTATCCCCAACTTCGGTTTGGGTTCCCCGGCCTCTCGCCCGGCCCGACGTCGGCGGTCCAGGGCCGCCTTGATTCGGCGCTATTCTTGGAGCAGGCGGCCGCCGCCGCCCAGCAGGCCGACTGGATTGGGCTGCACGCCTACTGGGTGAACGAGCGGGAATTCTCCGACGAAGCATTGGGCCTCGGCTTTTCCCGGTATCGCAAGCGTTTTCCCGAGAAGCTGCTCTTTATCACGGAATTTGGGAATCCCCAGCAGTCGAAGGGCGCCGTGGCCGACCAGTACGCGCGTTACTATGCCTTGCTGCGCCGGGTGCCTGGCCTGGGCGGGGCCTTCGCGTACGTGGTCTCCACCCCCGATGCGATCGAGTCACCGCGTTGGGCCTGGCGCGACGAGGCCGGGCGCGACCTGGGCATCGCCGCCGAAATCGGCCGCCGCCGTTTTATTCGCGACGATTTCCCGGCTAGCTGACGCCGGCGCAGGCCGAAACCGACAAGCCCGCTCGAGGGTCCATGCCTGATTATCAAACCCTGCTCCTGCCCGCTGCCGAATACTTCGCCTGGGTCGAGGCGGCCAAGCCTTACGCGGCCCGCTTTGGCGTCCAGATCACGGCCGATCCCGACTCGGCTGGGCGCTACATGACACCGCAGCAAACCATCAGCATCGCCGGGGCGCCAGCGGGGTATCCGGCCCAGGGTGACATCCTGAAGTGGTTTCGAGCCAACTATCCGCGAATTCGGGTTGACTATCTGCCCTGTGCTAGCCCAGCCGGGCTGCGCGACCTCCTGGCGGCGCGCCTGGCCGCCAACCAGCGCTACCTGGCGGTTGGCATAGGCTTCAAGCTGCGCTGGCCGACTGATTTTGCGCGGATCAACCAAGGCTTTGGTGAAAACCCCGAGCTCTACCGGCGCTGGGGGCTGCCGGGGCACGAGGGGGTTGACATTTTCGCGCCGAGCGGCACGGCCATCCACGCCTGCGCGGACGGCATCGTCAGCCGGGTGGACGTATACAACGGCGATCCCCAACGCATGCCCTATGGCAACAGCGTGCGGCTGCAGCACGCGAACGGGTACGAAACGGTCTACGCTCACCTCTTGGATGTGTCGGTCAGCGTGGGGCAGGCGATGGCGGCCGGCCAGGTCATTGGCCGGGCCGATTCCACGGGCAACTCGGCGGGCGATCACCTGCATTTGACCCTCAAGCAGGCTGGCGCAACGGCAGCCGGATTGACATCTTATCCGCGTGACATCATCGATCCAACACCCTTTCTCGAGTGGCCGGCCACCGACGGCAGCCCGCAGCCGGGGACCAGTTACCCGTGGCCGCCGGCCTTTTGCCTGGTCGGTGTCCATTGCCGGGCTGATGGTCCTATGCAGCCGGCCGACTTCGCCGCGGTTACCCTGGCGCGCCTGGAGGCCGTCAAGCTGCTGACGACGTCACGGCCCGAAGATGTCGACCAATTGCGTGCTGACAATCCGCGCGTGTTTATCCTACAGCGCCTGTTTGCGGCCTTCGACGGGCGGGTGGTGCGGCCCGACGAGTTCGCCGCGTGGATGGAAGGCGACATGGCGCCGTTCTACCAGCGCGGCCTGCGCTACTTCGAGGTGCACAACGAACCGAACCTGCGCCCGGAAGGTTGGACACAGAGTTGGAATTCGGGCCAGGAGTTCGGCGCCTGGTTCATCGAGGTCCGCAATCGGCTTAAGGCCGTCTTTCCCGAGGCGCTGTTTGGCTTCCCGGGCCTATCGCCGGGTGACGCCATTTCGGGCCTGCGCGCGCCCGCCCTGGAGTTCCTGACGGGCGCCGACGCGGCCTGCCGCGAGGCCGATTGGATCGGCCTGCATTGCTATTGGCTGTCGGAGCAGGAGCTCAATTCCGCTGCCGGCGGCCTCGGATACCTCGAGTACCGCCGCCGCTTTCCCGACAAGCTGCTGTTTATCACCGAGTTCAGCAACGTCGCGCCGGGCACGGACAAGCGCGCCAAAGGGCAACAGTACGCGCGTTACTACCAGCACCTGCGTTCGCTTCCTGGCCTGGGAGCCGCTTTTTCGTTTGTGCTCTCGGCGTCGTCGGGGTTCGAGGCGGAGACCTGGCGCCTGGAAGATGGCAATCTCACCGAGATCCCCGGCCTGGTGGGCGCCCGCGGCGACACGGTCAGCCCGTTGCCGCCCCCTCCACCCCCAGATTAGCTGCGGCCTATTCGGTTGCCAGCAATTGAACGTCGGTCACCATGCTGGTGAAGGTGTGGCCTTCGCCCTGAATGGTGATTGAACGGAGTTGGGCTGCCGGTGTGCCCGACGCCGCCCAGACCTCGAGCAGGTTGTCAGAGGTGTACGTCTGCCACTTGCCGAAGG
>JADLEU010000311.1 GCA_020845955.1 Anaerolineales bacterium | reverse complement strand
TCCGGCGTCGATGCGCAGCCGGCGACCGTCACCGTATTCTCCGCCAGGGTGTGCGCCAGCACTTCGGCGAACAGCGAGGCGCCGACGATGAAGACGCTCCGTGTGCCCATGGGGGCAGGATAGGGCTTAGGAGGCCGGTCTGTCCATCCGTCCTCGCAGGCACAAAGGCTGAAAAAAGAGCGACCGTGCGGTCGCTCTCCGGCCCAAAAGACCTAGCTCCGTTCTCAGCCGACAGCCCCCGGGTGGGCCTGTCAGCCCAAGCGGGCGGTTGGCGCCGCCGCGGCGCGCAGCGTCCTCCGCGGCCCCTCCCACGCTTATGCGATGCTGCCAGGTCGCTGGCGCGCTACGGCCGCCCTAGCGTTTCACCCAGCCGGCCTGCGCGGCCAGCCTGGCCGCCTCCCGCCGGTTGACGGCGTGCAGCTTGCTCAGGATGCTGCGGACGTGAGTCTTGACCGTGTGTAAGCTCAGGGCGAGCCGTTCGGCGATTTCCTTGTCGGCGGCGCCGGTTGCGATGAGTTGGAGCACCTGCAGCTCGCGAGCGGTGAGGTCTGGCTCCGGCGTATTCGCGGCTGGCCGGTTGGCCAGGCGCACAAACTCGGCCAACAAGCGCGCGGCCAGCCTCGGCGGCAGGGCTGCCTCGCCCGCCAGCGCGCCCCGGATGCCGCGCAGGAACTCAGCCGAGCGGGTGTCCTTGAGCAGGTAGCCGCTTGCGCCGCTTCTGATCGCCTCAAACAGCTTCTCGTCCTCGTCGTGGATCGTGAGCATCACGATGCGGGCCTCGGGCCAGGCCGCCCGGATCAGGCGCGTGGCTTCCAGCCCACTGCAGACCGGCATCTGGATGTCCATGACGATCAGGTCGGGGCGCAGGTCGCGGGCCAGGGTCAGAGCCTCCAGCCCATCTCCGGCCTGGCCCGCGACAGCCAGGTCGCTTTGGGCGTTGATCAAGTTGGCCAGCCCTTCCCGGAACAACTCGTGGTCGTCCGCCAGCACGACCTGGGCTCGAGCAGGGCGCGGGACCTGAACCGGCGCCGGGCTCATGGCGCCGCCTCCTCCACCGGAAACACGGCCGTGACGCGCGTGCCGCTCCCCGGGGTCGAAGCGATGCTCAGGCATCCGCCGCTCCGCTCGGCGCGCGCCCGGATGATGGCCAGCCCCAGATGCTTGTCGCTCTCGACGGCCTCTAGATCGAAACCACGGCCGTCGTCCTCCACCGCGAAACGAACCTCGCCGTTCGCCCGCTCCACCGTGACCCAGGCCTGCCGAGCCTGCGCGTGCCGGCGGACGTTGGCCAGCGCCTCCCGCACCACGTGCACGGCCTGGACTTGCGCCAGACGCGGGAGCCTCAACGCGGCGGGGTCGGGCAGCCTCAGATCGACGGCCAGGCCGGTGGCATTGCGAAATTCGGCCACGCACGCCTCCACAGCCCGCGCCAGCGCCTCGGCGTCGCTCTCCGCGGCCGGCTCGGCTCGGCCAGGCGGCTCCTGCAGGTCCACGAGCGCGGCCCGCACCTGCCGGTAGGCTCTGGCCACGGCCGCCTCCATCGCCTCGAGCTCCGCGGCCGCCGCGCCGGCCTCGGCCGGCGTGCAGGCTTGCCGGACGCGCTCGATCTTGAGGCCGAGGGCGGCCAGCGTTTGAGCCAGGTGATCGTGAAGCTCCGCCGCCAGCCGTTCCCGCTCGGCCAGGATCGCCGTCTGCCGGGCCTGCTGTCGCCCGGCCTCGACCAGCCGGGCATTCGCGATGGCGATCGCTGCCGAGTTAGCCAGCAGGGTCAAGGCGCGAGATTCGTCCCGGTTGAACGGCTGGCCGTTCTTCGCCCGCACGGCGCACAGTGCGCCGAGCGTGTGCTCGCCGACCCGCAGCGGCGCGGCCGCGCATTGGCCCGCCGCGGCGGTGTCGAAGAAGCGGCAGACTGAGCAGGCCGCCTCGACCACCGCTGCCTGGCCGGCGCCGATCACGCGCGATGGCAGCCCTTTTCCAGCGGGCTGTCGCTGCCCGATGTAGGCCAGGGCGGCGCCGCTGCCGGCGGCCAGCTCGAGTTGCTGACCGTCGGCGGCCAGCAGGCAGAGGCAAGTGCTCTGGGCCTCGACCAGCGCGCGGACGCGGCCAGCCACCGACCGCAAAACGCATTCGAGGTCAAGCTGCGCCACGATCTCCTGGCTCAGCTCGAAGACCGTAGCCAGCTCGCTCGTCCGCTGCGTCACGCGTGTCCCCAACTGGTCGCGGGCGGCGGCCAATTCGGTCCGCATATCTTCCAGCGCCTGGCCCAGCTCGCCCAGTTCGCCGCCGCCGGTCACCACCACCGGCTCGGCGAGATGCCCGCCGGCCATGCGCCGGGCGGCCGCGCCCAGTGCGGCGACTGGCTCGACGATTCGCCGCCGCGTCAGCCGGTAGCTCCATGCTAACAGCAGGAGCGCGGTGACCAGGAACGCAGCCTGGATCACCTGCAGGCGGGCCAACTTGGCCTCCGCGTGCGCCTCGAAGGCGCCGACGGCCGTATCGAGTTCGGCCAGGATCAGAGTTGATTCGGACTGCAGCGCGGCCACGTCAAGCGGCCGCAGGTGCGCGCGAAACCCGGCCCAGCGCTGCGCGACCGCGTCAAGGTGAGATCGCAAGTCGGCCTCGGCGGTCGGCGGCAGCCTCACGGCTTGGCCGCGCGGATCGACGGCCAGGCCGCCGTCGCGCAGCACTGCCAGGGTGTCTTCGAAGAGGTGGATCGAGGCGTCGAGCTCTGGGCTGTCCGGTTGGAGCAGCGCCAGCCAGAGCATCCTCTGTGTCAGCATGCGCTGGCGGCCGGCCAGATTGATGACCACGGCATCGGACGCTTGGCCGCGGATGGCGGCGAAGGTCGCCGCGACCGAGCCGCCGACCAGCGCCAGAAAAGCGACAAAGACGAGGCCAAGCTGGGGCCTGAGGCGGTGAAGCATGTGAACTGCCTTAATCAATCCGCACGTCGTCCCGGCTGCCCCGCCGGCGCGCCAGGCAAAGCCATCGACCCCAGCAGCAGGGTATCGGGCCGGTTCCTCAATGCCGGCGCGCAGCCCTGGCTGTCAGGCCGCCAGGCGCAGGCGCGCGAGTTGAGCGCCCGCTTTTCGTGGGCGCCCCTTGCGATCGCGCTTGACCTGTCATCCCCCAGCAATGCCGCACCTACAGTTTACGAAGACCACCGGGTTTGTCAATCGTCGGCGCGCGACCGCGCACCAACTCGCCCGAGCGCGACGGTTGAAGCACAGCCCGGGGTCGTGTGCCGCAGCTGCGCGCTGGCGCAGGCTGCCTCTGCCGGCCAGAGGTGGAATTGGCCTGCTGCGAGGGTGAACGCTGCCGGCGGCGTGCGCCACGGCAGTGGGGCGGCGATCATCGATTGGATCGGGAGGGCAGCGGGGGCTACCAGGCGACGTGGAGATCCTGGGCGATGGCCCACAACAGCGGCTGCGGCGCCGTCCGGACGAAGAAGTGGTCACCGGGCACCTGGCGGAACCGGAACCGCTCCCGCGTCTGCTCCTTCCAGGCGGTGATGTCGGCTTCGCTGACTTTCTGGTCGTCGCGGCCGGCAAAGGCCGAAATCGGGCAGTCCAGCGGCGGTCCCGGCCGGTAGCGGTAGGTTTCCACGGCCTCGAAGTCGGCCCGCAGCGCTGGCGAGAGCAGCTCCATCAGCTCGGGGTTTTGCAGAACCGGCTCGGGCGTGCCTTTCAGCCGGCGCAGCGCCTCGACAAATTGGGCGTCGGGCAAATCATGGATGCGCACATCGGGGTCGGCGCGGTGCGGGGCGCGCGAGCCGGAAACGAACAAGTGCAGCGGGGCGCGCTGCCGCGCGGCTAGCCAGCGCGCCAGCTCAAAGCCGACCAGCCCGCCCATGCTGTGGCCAAAAATGGCGTAAGGCGCTTCCAGGGTGGGCTCGAGGGCCTGTCCCAAGGTGTCCACCAGGCCGGAGACGCTGTTGATCGGGCGCTCGCGCAGGCGGTTCTCGCGGCCCGGGTACTGGATGGGCCAGACGTCGATGCCGGCCGGCAGCCCGTCGGCCCAGGTTCGAAAGACCGAGGCGCTTCCGCCGGCATACGGCAGGCAATACAATCGCAAGCGCGCCTGGGGCTTGGGTTTGCGATGAGCTACCCAAGCGCTGACGGCGGAAGTGCTGTTCTTCGTCCAGCGCAGCTCAGCGGTCATGTGAACTCGCTCGAGCTGCCGGATATGCCAATCCTTTCACCGTCCTCCTCAGCGCTCCGTCAGCGGACAGCCGCCATGGCCTCGGCCGTGGGGAGGTAGCCTGCCTCAATAAAGTAACGCAGGTACACGTCGGCCAGCGCTTCGTCGAGGGGCGGGCAGGCGACCTCGCTCCCCGCGAACTCTTTCACTGTCGCCGCGGTATCCCAGACCGGCAGCTGCAGGCTGAGCTCCGTAAACTCCTCGAGCAGCGCCGCGAACGGATACAGCGCGTTCTCTGGAAACGCGTCGTCGGTCAAGATGCGCCAGCGCCACTCGTCAAACGGAATCACGCCAAAGGTGTAGCCGCGTTTCCGCAGCCAAGTGTAGCCGTCGTGGGCGTGCATGGGCCGCGGGTTGCACAGGTGGAAGGCCCGGCCCAGTGGCTGGCGCCTGGTCATCAGGTAAACAATGGCCTGGGCCACGTAGTCCACCGGCGCCGCATCCAGGAAAGAGTCGAGTGCCGGAAACATGCCGGCCTGGATCGAGCCCTTCAGCAGGGCGCTGGCCAGGTGCGAGAGGTCGGAGAAACCGGTCCGGCTGTCGCCGGAGACCTCGCCCGGCCGGTAGACCGCCAGGGGCAGGCCGCGGCTGGCCGCCTCGCGCAGCATCTTTTCGGCCACCCACTTGGTCTCGTCGTAGGCCAGGTTCAGGAGCAAATCGTGATCGAGGTCCATCGCCTCCGTGAACGTCCGGTGGGCCCCCATGGGCCAGATGGCGGTGGTCGAGAGGTAGTGGACGGGCTTGACCTGGCCCTCGAAGGCAAACTCGATCACCCGGCGCACCCCCTCAACGTTGACGGCCTTCATCGCCTGATAGGGGTAGATGAAGTTGACGACCGCGGCCGAATGGAGAACCGCGTCGACTTCGCCCGCCAGGCGTTGGTACGTCTTTTTTTCCAGGCCCAGCCGCGGCTGGCTCACATCGCCGGTGATGACCCGCAGGCGGTCCTGGTAATGTTCCTGCCACAGGCCTAGCTTGCTCGCCTGCCGGCGTATGCGCGCCAGCCCGGCCGCCTCGTCGTCGGCCCGCACCAGAGTGTAGAGGACAACGTCCGTCTGCTCCATCAAGTTGCGCAGCAAGTAGGCGCCGACGAAACCGGTGGTGCCGGTCATAAACAAGCGTTCCAGGCCGGCCTTGGCCGCGTACGGCTGCCCTTTTGGCTGGAGCGCTGGGTCCAGCCGCGCCTCCGCGCGCAGGAAGTCAAAGCGGGCCTTGGCCTCGGGCCCGTCCTGGCGCAGGGTGGGGCTGATCCAATGGCCGTTGCCGCCCGCCGGGGCGTGGCCGCGCGCTTCGGCGATCATTTCAGCCAGCTCGGCGACCGTTGGCCGTGAAAAGAACTCGCGCATGCTGATCCGGAGCTGGAAGTACTCGCGCAGCTTCAGCACCAGCGGCGTCAGCAGCAGCGAATGGCCGCCCAGGTCGAAGAAGTTGTCGTGGATGCCGACCTTTTCCAGGCTCAACACCTCGCCCCAGATGCGGCACAGAATTTCCTCGACCCGGTTGCGCGGGGCGGCGTAAGCCCGATCGAGACCGGCGCGCAGGCCGCGCTCTGGCGCCGGCAAGGCCCTGCGGTTGACCTTGCCATTCGGCGTCAGTGGGAATGCTTCCAACGGCACAAAGGCCGCCGGGATCATGTATTCTGGCAGACGCTCGGACAGGTGCGCGCGCAGCTCGGTCGTGGCCGGCGGAGCCTGCCCATCGCGCACGAGGAAGTATGCGGCGAGGTACTTGCGCCCGTGGTCGTCGTCGCGGGCCACGACCACGCTGCGCCCCACGGCCGGGTGAGCGCCGAGCGCGCTTTCCACCTCGCCCAACTCGATCCGGAAACCCTTGATCTTGACCTGAAAGTCCATCCGGCCGAGATAGGCCACGTCGCCGTTCGGCAAGTAGCGCACCAGGTCGCCGGTCCGGTAGAGTTTGGGCCGCGGCTGGCCGGGCGCGGCCTCCACAAACGGATTAGGCACGAACTTCTCGGCCGTTAGCTCCGGGCGCTGCCAGTAACCCGGGCTGACGCCATCGCCGCCAATCAGGAGCTCGCCGGGGACGCCGATCGGCACGGGCTGCAGGTGCCTGTCCAGCACGTAAAGCTGGGTGTTGGCGAGAGGCCGGCCAATGGGCGCCGCGCCATCGCGTTTCTCGACCTTGTGCCCGGTGGAGTAGATGGTCGTCTCCGTCGGCCCGTAGAGGTTCCAGAGCGAACCGCCCCGGGCCAACAACGCGTCGGCCAGTTGGCGCGACATGGCCTCGCCGCCGCACAGCATCTTCAGGCGGCCGTCGCCTTGCCAGCCGGCCGCCAGCAGCATCTGCCAGGTGGCCGGCGTTGCCTGCATGACCGTCGCCCCCGAGCGCTGCAGCAGCGCCAGCAGTCGTTCGCCATCAGACGCGTCGTCCCGGCTGGCCAGCACGACCGTCGCGCCGATCATCAAGGGGAGATAGATCTCCAGTCCGGCGATGTCGAACGACAGCGTGGTGACGGCCAGCAGGCGGTCCCCAGGCGACAGGCCAGGCTCGGCCGTGACCGCGTGAAGGAGGTTGACCACACCGCGGTGGGCGATGAGCACGCCCTTGGGACGGCCAGTGGACCCGGAAGTGTAGATCATCATGGCCGGGTGGCCGGAGGACAGCGCGAGCGCGCGGTTGGCGGCTGGCCCGGAAGCCGGCGCTTTGCCCTGCCGCGCCAGGGCCAGCCCGTCGAGCAGGAAGGTCTGCCCCGCATAGCCTGGGAAGCGGTCGCGCCACTCACTCTCCGTCACGAGGATCGCGGCCTGGGAGTCCTGCAGCATGAAGGCCAGCCGCTCCACGGGAAAAGCAGGATCGAGAAAGACATAGGCGCCGCCGGACTTGAGAACGCCCAACAGGCTGGCCAGCGCGCCGGATGAGCGGTCGAGGCACACGGCGACAAAGGCGCCCGGGACCACGCCAGCCTGGCGCAGGCTGGCAGCGATCTGCTCAGCCGCGTCGTTCAGCTCGGCGTAGGTCAATTCGCATCGGCGGTCGACAAGGGCTACGGCCCCGGGTGTCCTGGCCGCCTGGGCCTCGAGTAGTTGATGGACGCAAATGTCGTTGGGGTAAGCGCGCGCCGTGTCGTTCCACTCGACGAGCATCTGCCGGCGCTCCTCGAGGGTCAGCATGGGCAACTGGGCCATAGGCCTGGCCTGCGGCTCGAGGCACGCGGCCAATAACGTCCGGAAGGAGTTCATCCAGCGGCGGATCGTGGCCGAGTCGAACAGCTCGGTGCTGTAGTCGCACTGGAGCTGCATCTGGCCGCTGACCTCGATCACGGTCAGGAACAAATCGTATGGCACGTACTGGATCGGCGCCGTGATCGGCTGGGCGCTCGGGCCGCCAAAGTCCAGCCGGGCGGCTTCGGGCTGCCAGTCAAAGGCCACGGTGAAAACTGGCGAGCGGCTCTGGTCGCGCTCGGGATCCAGATCCTGGATGATGGCCGAGAAAGGATAGTCCTGGTAATCGAAGGCGGTGAGCAGGCTGTCCTGCACCTTCTGGACAAGGTCGGCAAATGGCGCCGCGGCGTCAACCCGCGTGCGCATGGGCAGGGGATTCGTCGTATTGGCGATGAGCGAGCCGGCCCGCGGCAACAGAGTGCTGCCGCGGCTCATGACGCCGACGACCAGATCATCTTGCCCGCTCATGCGCTGGAGCCAGAGCTGAAAGGCAGCCAACAGCGTGACGTACGGAGAGCCCTTGTGAGCGGTGTTCCAGTCTTGCAGCGCCTGGCCCAGCGCGGCTGGGAGGGGCACGACCAGCCGGGTCCCGGCGTAGCTTTTGACTGGCGGCCGGTTCTGCCAGGCGGCCAGGTCGACCGAGGGAATGCCGTCGGCATACACCCCCGACCAGAATTCGCGCGAGCGCGCGTACTGCGGTTGGTTTGCGTGTTCAGCCAAGGCGTCGACGTAGGCCTGAAACGGCACAGCCGCCTCCAGCGCGGGCGCCGCGCCGTTGATCCAGGAGGTGTAGACTGCTGCCACTTCGGCGAGCAGGCGCTGCAGGGCTGGTTCGTCGGCCACCAGGGCGTGGGCGCTGACGATCAGCAGGTGGCGCTCGGGTCGCAGGCGCAGCAGGGCCGCGCGCCATAGCGAGTCCGCTGGCTCGAAGGGCCGGCGGCCTTCAGTGCGCAGCCAGTCGCCGGCGGCTGCCAGCCGCGCCTCGTCCGGTTGACCGGCGAAGTCGACCACCTCCAGCGACACCGGGCGCTCAAGCGCGACCCGCTGCGCCTCAGCCGTGTCGAAGACAAGCCTCAGCGCCTGGTGCCGGTCCGCCACCGCCTGGAACGCTCGGCGCAATGCCGCGGCATCCAGCGGACCAGTTACCTGCAGCGCAATGCGGTGCGTATGCGCCAGCATCGCGCCGTCGGAGTACGCGGCCAGGAACCACAGGTGGGTCTGGGCCGCCGTCAGCGGCAGCGTCGTGAACGCCTGCCCGTCCTGCGCCTGCAGCGCGGCCCGCCGTTCGGCCCTGACTTGCTCGGGATCGACAGCTGGCTGAGTGGCCAAGAGCTCCAGCACGTAGTCGGCCAGTCGCTCAATGCAGTCGTACTCGTCGAAGACCTTGCGAATCGAGGGCCGGACGCCGAAGCACTCGTAGATGGCGCGGAAAGCGTCCACCAGTGCCAGCGAGCTGGCCCCCAGGTCGATGAAGGGCGCCTCCAAATCCACGTCCGCCACGTCGAGTCCCAGGGCTGTGGCGACGATGTCCCGCAATTGATCGCGAATACTGGCCCTGTGGGGGGCGCTTGGCCTGGCAGACTTGGCTTCCATCAGCATGTTGGTTCTGTCATCATTCCACTACGCAGGTGCGAAGCCGGCCTGGAGTTCATTCCAGCACATCGACAAAGGCATTGAGTAGCGAGGCGCCGCTGCCGTTGCGGGCCGCCGGGGCGGGGGTGGCCGCCGCCTGGGGCTGGGCCGCAGCCGTCCGATCGAGCCAGTAGCGTTTGTGCTCGAAGGGGTAGGTGGGCAGGTCAACCCGCCTGTGCTGGCCGCGCGGGTAGACGGCCTCCCAGTCAATCGGGCAGCCATGCCCGTAGAGCGCGGCCAGGCTGTCATACAGCGCCGTTTGGTGGTTAGGCCGGCAGGAGGCCAGCCAGTGCCCCGCCTCGGGCGCGATGTGCTGGCCCAGATCCGTGAGCACGGCCCTGGGCCCGACTTCCACGAAGAGGCTGTACCCGCCGGCGACAAGGGTCTGTAAGCCATCAAAATAACGTACGGTCTGCCGCACATGGCGGGTCCAATACGCGGTGTCAGGCGCCTCGCCGGGCCCAAAGAAGCGGCCGGTCAAGTTGGCGATCATCGGCAGCCGCGGCGGATGATAGGCGACCTCGGCGGCGATGCGCTGATATTCCTGCAGCACGGGTTCCATCAGCGGCGAGTGGAAGGCGTGCGACACGCGCAGCGAGCGCGTAGCGACCCCGGCGATTTCAAGCTCGTCGGCCGTCGCGAGCACCGCCTCACGGACCCCGGACAGGACGACGTGATCTGGCCCGTTGACCGCCGCAATATCCACGCCAACCTTGCCAACGAGGGCAGCCTCCACCCGGGTCTCGGGGGCGAAGGCGGCTACCATCGCGCCAGCCCGCGGCAGCGCCTGCATCAGCCGCCCGCGGGCTGCCACCAGGTACAGCGCGTCTTCCAGTGTGAAGACCCCAGCCAGGCAGGCGGCGACGTACTCGCCGATGCTGTGGCCGATCACTGCTTCGGGCTCAAGGCCCCACGACCGCCACAGGCTCGCCAGCGCATACTCAAAGGCAAACAGGGCCGGCTGGGCCAGCCAGGTTTCGTCCAGCGCAAGCGGCCCCTTTTCAGCGCTGCCCGTGAGCGGCGCGCCGAACATGGCGGCGCGGATCGAGATGTCCAGATGGGGCCGGAGGAGTTGATCACACTCGTCCAGCCTCGCGCGGAAGAGGGGCTCGCTTTCGTAGAGATCGCGGCCCATCCCGGGGAACTGGGCGCCCTGCCCGGAGAACTGGAAAACCAGGCGCGGTGGCGCCTGCGGCCGGGCGTGGTGTGCCCTGAGACCTGGGGCACTGCCATTTCCCTGCTCGAAGGCTTGCAGTCGCTCGGCTATTTCGATTGCGTCAGCGCCCACGACCGCCAGCCGGTGCGGAAAGTGAGCCCGGCCGATGGCCGCAGTATGGCAGATATCTCCTAGCGGAGGCGCCGCGGGCTGCCGGAGATGCGCGGCGTAGCGCCCTGCCAGGCGCTTGAGTCCGGTCACAGTGCGGGCTGACATCGGGAGGACGTGCGTGCGGCGGCCGACCTGGGGTCGTGCGGCCTCTCCCAGCCAGGCGGAGGCCTGGCGCGTGGGCGCCCCGGACTCGCGCCCGCCGGCAGCGGGCTCCGAGGCAGCCTCCATGATGACGTGCACGTTGGTGCCGCTGAAGCCAAAGGCAGAAATGCCGGCCAGCAGCGGCTGGCCCGCCGGCCAGGGCCGCCGGGCGGTGACGACCTCGACCGGCAGGTCTGCCCAGGGGATGTGCGGGCTCGGCTGTTCGAAATGGAGGTGGGGCACCAGCTCGCGGTGGTGGAGCATCAAGGCCGCCTTGATGGCCCCGGCGATCCCGGCCGCGCCTTCCAGGTGGCCGATGTTCGTCTTCACGGCGCCGATGTAGAGTTTGCGCTTCTTCGCAGGCGCCGCTGCCCGATAAGCCGCCCCCAGGGCCTGTACCTCGATTGGGTCGCCCAGTGGCGTCCCGGTGCCATGGGTCTCGACGTAGGTGACCTCATCGGGGACAACCCCCGCGTTAGCCAACGCGGCCCGGATGACGTCTTGCTGGGCTGGGCCGTTCGGGGCGGTCAGGCCGCCCGTGCGCCCGTCGTGGTTCATGGCCGTGCCCCGAATGACCGCCAATACGCGGTCGCCGGCCGCTTCGGCGTCAATCAGCCGTTTCAAGACCAGCACTCCGCAGCCCTCGCCCCGGACATACCCGTCGGCGCGGGCGTCGAAGGTGTAGCTTTTCGGGCCGGCCGATAGCGCCCGGGTCTTGGCAAAATAGACGTATGGCTCGGGCGCGAGCATCGCGCTCACGCCAGCCGCCAGGGCCATGTCGCACTCCCGGTTGCGCAGGCTCTGCACCGCCAGGTGCAGCGCCGCCAGGGACGACGAACAGGCAGTGTCGATCGGGAAGTTCGGTCCGTGGAAATCGTAGAAATAGGACAAGCGGCCGGCGGCGATGCTGTTGGCCGAGCCGGTCCCTGCAAACGCGTCGACGCGCTGAGGGTCGCGGCTCCCCAGCGTGTACAGCAGGTAGTCGCTGTTGCAGATACCGGTAAAGATTCCCGTGCGGCTGCCCCTCAGCGATGCCCCGGCCAGGCCGCCATGCTCCAAGGCCTCCCAACTGACCTCCAACAGCAGGCGCTGCTGCGGATCCATGCTGGCCGCCTCGATCGGCGCAATGCTGAAGAACTGGGCATCAAATTCGTCGATGCCCTCCAAGAAAGCGCCGTAGGTCGTGTAGGCTTTGCCGGGCGCCTCTGGATTGGGATCGTAGTAAGCCTCAGCGTCCCAGCGGTTGGCCGGGATGCGCGTGACCGCGTTGGCCCCGGTGGCCAGGAGGTTCCAAAAATCTTGGGGGGAGTGAGCCCGGCCGGGGAAGCGGCAGCCAATCCCGACGATGGCGATCGGCTCACGCTGCCGGCGCTCGGCCACCGCCAGGCGAGCCTTCAACTGTTCAACGGCCAAGAGCGCCTGTTTGACAGGCGACAGCGGTTCCGGGCGGCCGGGGTTGTTTGGCATGTCGGGTTCAGTCCGCTCCGTTCGATGGCGCTGCATTATAGCAGCCGGCGAGGAGAATGCCACATCACAGACCCGTTTGATTTGACTTCTGAACCAATCGGGGGCATGATTGGCGCCATCCCGTTGGGGGTGGCAACCTGAGCGCTGTCGCGGAAGTTACACGGGCGCCTGGCGTTCCGCTTCGGTGTTCGCCGCTACGAGCATGCTGTGAGGGTCCTTATGTCGTGATTTTCGCTTCTGGCTGTAAGCTTGGGCAGCCGCCATTTCGCATGGAGGAAAACAGACCATGGCAGATCAAGTTGCAGAACAGACGAAGGCCAGCGCTGAAGTGACCCAGCCGATTCTTGTTGATTTAGGCAAGCAGCGGCCCAAGCGCATCAAGGCGCTGAAGCAGGGCAACGGTAAGCTGTGGAAAGAAGTCGTCGATGTGCTGGATGAGGTCAAGGGGAGCCTGGGCGAAGAAGCGGATGGCAAGATCTTCGTGCCCGTGATTCTGGTCTATCGGAAGCAGAGCCGGCGATTCCGCCGTGGCTTCCCACTCCTGCCTTCACCCTAAGCTTGAGGAGCGCGACCCATGACTGAAACCACCAACCCCGAGAGCATAGTCGCCGCCGAGCAGACGGGCGACGATCGTAGTCCGGCCGCCGCGGGACAACGGTTCGACCGCCCCATTGTCCTAAAGTACAAGCGCGGTAAGAACAAGAAGAAGGGCAATTCCAAGGCGTTCCGCGACGCGCAGAAAACGGAGTCTGATCTGGCCAAAGTCTCCGAAAAGGCGGCGCGGGCCGTGGCCAAGGGCGCTAAGGTCTACAACCAGGCGCGCAAGAAGTCGGCCGACAAGAAGCGCGACGGCGCGCTCCGCGACTTCGGTTCCAACTTGGCTGAAGGTCTGAGCGAGTCGATCAGCCGCGCCAGCTCGATCCCGGTGGACATCGCCGACGCCCTCAATACCAAGAGTGCCCGCCGCATGCTCCGCGGCCAAATGCGCCTGGCGCGCAGCGGGCTCCGGCTCTGGCGCTGGTAGCCGGCTAACCGGTGCGCCAGGCGGTACTCGGCTCAGGGTGGGGGATCCAGGGGCTTCAAGCCTGAACGTTCGGGTTGAACCCTCTCTCTCTGCTGAACCGGCTGCCCTGGCCGGCGGCAGATCCATGACCATTGTATGCCTGCTGAGGTGAACCTGTTGCCGCCTGAGGCGCATCCTGGCCGGTCGTCCTCCGGCCTCAGCAAACGACGAGCGCGCCTCACTCGATCAGTCGCGCAGAGCGTGGACCTGTGGCGCCAGGGCCAGCGGCCAGGGGCGCCGCGTATGGTTTCCCCCGGCGCCTGGACGAATGGGCGACAGGCTGAGCCCACGCCGCCCCACCGCCTGGGCCGCGCTGACTGGGTGGCCAACCGTCAGAATGGTCGCTCCCGGCGCCCGGCGCCCGCGCCAGACCTTAAGGTGCCCGGCCCGGCTGAGCCCGGAGCCCTGGCGGCACTGCCTCGCTCTCGCTTTCTGAAAATCCGCGGTGGTGAGACAACGCCGCCCAAGATGCGCCGAGTGGTCTTTGAGGCCCGGCCGGCCCAGGCATTCGGCCGCCTGGTCGTCTGGCTGGTGACGCTTCTGCGCTATCTTGGCGCCAACTGGCTGGACGCTATTAGGAGCCGGAGCACGCCAGAGCGGCGGGCGGCGCGCCTGCGCCAGGCCTTTGAGCGCGTCGGCGGGACGGGCGTGAAGATCGGCCAGTACCTGGCCATGCGGCTGGACTTCTTGCCCTGGGTGTACTGCGTCGAGCTCTCTCAGATGCTCGACAAGGTCCCGCCCTTTCCGGCCACGGCCGCCATCGCTGCCATCGAGCGGCGGACCGGCCAGCCCTTGGCGCAGACCTTTGCCCGCTTTGACCCGGAGCCGGTCGGCTCTGATTCAGTCGCCGGCGTCTACCAGGCGATCTTGCGCAATGGCCAGCAGGTCGTGGTGCGAGTGCGCCGGCCGGGGGTGGGCGAACTGTTTATGGCCGACCTGCTGGTGCTCGACTGGATCTTGCTGGCGATTGAGTACCTGACGATTCTGCGCCCTGGCTTTTCGCAGCAGATGCGGCACGAGTTCCGCTCGGCGATCCTGGGGAGCCTGGACTTTGTCCAGGAGGCGCGCTTCCAAGACTCCTTTCGCCGCGCCGCCAAGCGCTCGGGAAGGCGCTTCTTCACGGCCCCGCGCATCTACTTCGACTATTCCGGCGAGGACGTCATCGTCGAGGAGTTTGTCAGCGGCATGTGGATGTGGGAGCTGCTGGCCGGCATCGAGCAGCAGGATGAGCGCGTGCTGGCGCTGGCCCGCGAGCTGAACATCGATCCGGTCCGAGTGGCCCAGCGGCTGATGTGGATCAACTTCTGGGGCTGGGATGCGAACTTCTTTTTCCACGCCGATCCGCACCCCGACAACATCATCATCGGCCGCAACGGCCGGCTGACGTTCTTGGGGTTCAGCGCGATTGGCGCGATCGACCCCAAGAAGCGGGCCGCGATGCACCAGAACATGTATTACCTGGACAGGAACGACCCTTTGGGTATGGCGCGCGCCACGGTCACGCTGCTGGAACCGCTGCCGCCAATCGATGTCCTGGAGTTCACTAAGGAGCTGGAGGCCTACAACTGGCAGATGCTCTACGTGCGCGCCAGCAGCCTGGCCAACCCGTCGCGGGCGGACCGCTCTTTGGCCATTCAGTGGATTGGCGTCTTTCGCGTCGCCGCGCGGTATGGGATCTCGATGGACTTTCAGGCGCTCCGCCTGCTGCGGACGATGCTGTTCTCCGACACCTTGGCGGGCCGGCTGCATCCGGACGTTGACCTGGTCCCGGAATACCGCCGGTTTGCCCGCTATCGCGCGCGGCGCGCGCGGCTGCGGGTTATGCGGAATATCAAGCGGCAGCTCGACAAGGGCTCTGACCAGAAGACTTATATCCGGCTGGAACGCTTTGCCTACATGACCGACGGCCTTTTCGCCCGCCTACGCCATGTGCTGTCGATCCCGGCGGCCAATTTCAGCGCGTTAATCGGCAAAGGTTCGAGCGCCATCTTTTCCCTGGTGGCCTTTGCCGTCCAGGCGTTGTTGGTCACGGCCGTGTTCGCCGGCGCGACCGTGCTGGCGCGGCTGGCGTTCAGCGGCGCGATGCCGTCACAAGCGGCCGTGGTCGAAGCGCTGCTGTCCAACCCGTGGTACCAGTTGCTGCTGTTGGCGCTCTTTCTGATCAACACACGCAGTGTCCTGTTTCATCTGGAGGACGTGGACGTGGGGTAGCGACTTCGGTTTGAGCGCGAAACGGTATGGTAGAGCGAGTGGACAAATCGAGCGTCAGAATCCAGCGGGCGGTCGGCCAGGGCGTGCGCCGCTGGCACAACGGTCCTAAGGCGCCGCCGCGCAAGCGTCAGGCCGCCGGGAGCCGCCCCGCGCTGCCCGGCGCGATCAGCGTCCCGCTGGACGGTAACGTGCTGGGCAGTATGCCCCGCCGCCCGCGCCTCATCTCTCCGACGAGCGTCACCGTCGCTTCGCCACCCATTGATCTGCCCGCCTTCAAGGTCAGCCTGCGCCAGGCGCTGGGCCGTCTGGGAAGGTGGCTGGCCTTGATCGCAGCGCTGCTGGCCGGCAATACCTGGGACCGGCTCCTCCGGCGTGACACGGTCGAGCGGCGGGCGGCTCGGCTGCGCCGCGGCTTGGAGCGCGTGGGCGGCACCTTCGTCAAGCTTGGCCAGCAGGTCGCCATGCGCATCGACCTGGTGCCCTGGGAATACTGTGTGGAGCTCGCCAAGATGCTCGACCGGATGCCGCCCTTCCCGGTCGAGCATGCGCTCGCCACGGTCGAGGCCACCACCGGAAAGAAGTGGGACGAGATCTTTGCCGTCTTCGACCCGCACCCCATCGGCTCCGCCTCGATCGCCTGCGTCTTTCAGGCCCTGCTGCGCGACGGCACCAAAGTCGCCGTGAAGATCCGCCGGCCGGGCATCGGCGAGCGCTTTATGGCTGACTTCAAGGTGATGGACTGGATCTCCGACCTGGTCGAGTTCCTCACCATTGTCCGGCCTGGTTTCACCCGCAACCTGCGGCTTGAGTTCCAGGAGACGCTCTTGGAAGAGCTCGACTTCCGCCGCGAAGCGCGCTTCCAGGAGATCTACCGCCGCAACAGCCAGAAGTGCGGCAAGGATTTCCTGACAGCGCCCCGGGTCTATTCCGAATACAGCGGCGAGGCCATGATCGTCCAGGAATATGTTTCGGGCATGTGGCTGTGGGAAGTCATCGCCTCGGTCGAGCAGAAAGACCCCGAAGGCCTGGCCCTGATGCGGCAGCTCGACATCGACCCGAAGCTTGTCGCCCGGCGCATCCTGTGGGCGGCGTTCTGGAGCATGGACGAAAACCTGTTCTTCCACGCCGACCCCCACCCGGCCAACATTGTCGTCGGGCCGGGCAGCACGCTCGTCTTCATTGACTTTGGTTCGTGCGGCTCATTCAACGATGAGCAGCGAGCGGCGCTGGAGCGGGTGGTGCTGGCGCTGCAGAAGCGCGACGTCAGCGGGATGGCCCGCGCGACTCTCAAGCTGCTGGAGCCATTCCCGCCGATCGATATCACCTCCTTGATCAAGGAAGCCGAAGCCGAGTTCGTGCGGGTGCTCAACACGTTCGACGTCAAGCCCCGCTTTACCGAGTGGTGGGAGCGCACGTCGGCCAAGCAGTGGCTGGCGATGATCCGCGTGGCGCGCGCCTATAACCTGCCAATGAACCGGCACACCCTGCGGATGATCCGGGCGACGCTGCTCTACGATACGCTGGTGCTGCGCCTCGACGGGTCGGCCGACCGCTACGAAGAATACGCCAAGTTCATGGATGACCGGGCGAAGTTTGCCCGCAAGCGCTGGATCAAGCGCATCGAGGACAGCAGCGGCGACTACTTTTTTCTGCGGCTGGAGGAGCTGGCCGAAACGGCCGAGGAGCTGCTCGGCCGCGCCCAGCACGTGGTCTCCTCGCCGGTGCTGCATTTTGGCTCGGTCGTTCACAAGTGGGCCTTCACGACCTCGGTTTTGGCCCGCATGGTCGTGCGTCTGATCTTCTTCACCTGGCTGTTCGCGATCGGCGTTTCGATCAGCAGCGCGCTTCGAGCGGACGTGCCCAACATGATGGACACCCTCGCGGCTGTCGTCCACAACCGGCTTTACCTGGCGGGCGTCCTGGTCATCTTGGTCCTGAACGTCCGCCACATCCTGTTTCGGCTGCGAGACCGCGACACCAACACCTGATATGCGCCGTTACTTCACCAACACCGTCGAGGCGGCCAGGGCCAATGTTGAGGCGCTTGGAGACGCGCTTGCGTACACCCTGCTCGCGGACGGAGACGAGCAGGAAACCCACCTGACCTATCGCGAGCTGGACTGCCAGGCGCGGGCGATTGCCGGCCGCCTGCAGAGCGAGCTGCGGCCCGGCGAGCGCGCTATTCTCATCTACCCGACGAGCGCGGAGTTCCTGGCTGCATTCTTCGGGTGCCTGTACGCCGGCGTGATCGCCGTGCCGGTCGTCGAGCCAGTGAAGGCCCGCCACCTGCTGCGCATCAAGAGCATTGCCGAGGATGCCCAGGCGCAGATGATCTTGACGACCAGCCAGCTCCTGCCGCGCTTCGACACCTGGGCGGAGGCCAGCCCCGATCGGCCGCCTTTTCGCTGGCTGGCCACCGATGCCGTCGAGCCGGCCTGGGCTGACCCATGGCGGATGCCTGCTCTGGAACGCGACACGGTGGCTTTTCTGCAGTACACCTCCGGTTCGACCGGAGCGCCGCGGGGTGTCATGGTGACCCATGGCAACCTGGTAGGCAACTGTGAGATGCTCATCCAGGCGCTGCAGGTCGGGCGTGATACGGTGGGCGTGAGCTGGCTGCCGCTCTTCCACGACATGGGCCTGATCTCCATGGTGGTGCTGACGGCTTACGTCGGCAGCCGCTCGGTGCTGATGCCGCCGGCCGCCTTCCTGCAGCGGCCGACGCGTTGGCTCAAGGCCATTTCGCGCTATGGGGGCTACTATAGCGCCGCGCCCGATTTCGCCTACGCTCTGGCGGCGCGCAAGGCGACCCCGGCGGCCTGCGAGGGGCTCGACTTGAGCTCGTGGCGGGTGGCGGCCAACGGGGCCGAGCCGGTGCGGCCGGCGACGATCCGGGCGTTTATTGAGGCCTTCGCGCCGTACGGGTTCCGCCCGGAGGCCATGCGGCCGTGCTACGGCCTGGCCGAGGCGACCCTGGTCGTCTCGTTCAGCCGAGAACAGCGCCCGGCCTTTTACCAGGTGGAGGCGGCTGAGTTCGAAAAGAAGCGCCTGGCCCCGGCCGTGGACGGCCAGGCCGCGCTTACCCTGGTCGGGTGTGGTCGAGCTTCTCTAGGCGGCCAGAGCGTGCGCATTGTGCATCCAGAGACCCAGCAGGCGTGCGCGCCCGGCGAGGTCGGCGAGATCTGGGTCGCTGGCGAGAACGTCGCTGCCGGCTACTGGCAACAGCCAGAACTTTCGGCGGCGACTTTCCAGGCCCGGATCGCCGGCACAGGCGAAGGGCCCTTCATGCGGACTGGCGATCTGGGTTTCTTTCATGACGACCAGCTCTACATCGCCGGCCGCATCAAAGACCTGATCATTATCGATGGCGGCAATCACTACCCGCAGGATCTCGAGGTGACCGTCGAGGGGGCCCATCCCGCCCTGCGCCCGGGCGGTGCCGCGGCCTTTTCGGTGGATCGCGAAGGCCAGGAACGGTTGGTCGTCGTGGCCGAGCTGGAGCAGCGCGGCGCTTCGAACGGCGCGCTGGATCCAAGCCAGGTCGCTCAGGCCATCCGCCAATCGCTCTCGGCCGAGCACGGCGTGCGCCTCGACGACGTGGCCTTTATCAAGCCGCGGACCCTTCCGAAGACCTCCAGCGGCAAGATCCAGCGCCGGGCCTGCCGCGCTGCTTATCTGTCTGGCGCCCTCGAGCTATGCTGACAGAGGCGTCCTTCTCTGCTGGCGCGATCGAAGCGTGGATGATGGGCCGGCTGATCGCTGACTTCGGCCTGGCCCCGGACGTGCTCGACCCCCTGGCGCCGTTCGAAAGCTTCGGCCTCAGCTCGCGCGAGGTCGTGATGCTTTCCGGTGACCTGGAGGAATGGCTGGGCATCGATCTGTCTCCGGTGCTGCTCTATGAGCACCCTTCAATTCGTGCCCTGTCCGCTTATTTAGCGGCGGCCAAGGCGGCCGGCAGCCCAACGGCGATGGGCCGCGCAAAAGGCGCCCCAGCGAACCTTGAGTTGTCCGGCGCGCAGGACACCAGCCAGGCGTGGGCGCCCGCCGCGGCGCCGTTCCCGGTGACCTCGCGCGAGCCCATTGCCATCGTAGGCATGGCCGTGCGCTTCCCAGGCGCAGACAGCCTGGAGGCCTTCTGGCAGGCGCTGGTCCAGGGAAAGGACTGCATCCGCAAGGTGCCGGACGGGCGCTGGGATATCGACCAGCTCGCTGTCCAGCTCGCCGAAAAGAAGGCGCTGGCGCCTTGGGGGGGCTTCCTGGAACGGGTCGATGAATTCGACGCCGCCTTCTTTGGGATCTCGGGCCGCGAGGCCGTCCACATCGACCCGCAGCAGCGGATGCTGCTGGAGGTGACCTGGGAGGCGCTGGCCAACGCCGGGATGCCGGTGAACCAGCTGGCTGGGCAACCCGTGGGGGTGTACGTCGGCATCTCCGGCAGCGAGTATGGCCAGGCCCAGATGAGCCGGATTGACCAAGTCAACGGCTACTTCGCGACCGGCAGCGCTCTGAGCGTGGCGGCTAACCGCCTCTCCTACTATTTCGATTGGCGCGGCCCGAGCCTGGCCATCGACACGGCCTGCTCGTCGTCGCTCGTCGCCGTCCACCTCGCCTGCCGCAGCTTGCGCGCCGGCGAGGCGAGCTTGGCAGTGGCCGCCGGCGCCAACCTCATCCTGACGCCGGCAGTGACTGTGAACTTCAATGAGGCCGGGGCAATGGCCGCCGACGGCCGGTGCAAGGCGTTCGACGCTCGAGCCGACGGTTATGTGCGCAGCGAGGGCGTAGGGGTAGTTGTGCTCAAGCC
Organism: Anaerolineales bacterium; assembly: GCA_020845955.1. Classification (GTDB taxonomy): domain Bacteria; phylum Chloroflexota; class Anaerolineae; order Anaerolineales; family UBA6663; genus JADLEU01. The sequence continues at coordinate 22,843 of JADLEU010000311.1, read as the reverse complement.
GCTTGCCCGGGCCCAGGCCGACGGCGACCGGATCTACGCTGTGATCCTCGGCAGCGCCATCAACCAGGACGGGCGGACGAACGGGCTGATGGCGCCTAACCCGCGCTCGCAGGAAGAGGTGCTGCAGGCCGCCTATCGCGACGCTGGCGTGCGGGCCGCCGACCTGTCTTACGTGGAGGCTCACGGAACGGGAACGCTGCTGGGCGATCCGATTGAGGCTAAAGCCCTGGCTGCCGTGCGGCGCGCCGATGCTGGCAATGCAACTGGGGCGCATCCCTTGCGGATTGGCTCGGTCAAGACGAACGTGGGCCATCTCGAGGCGGCTGCCGGAGTCGCCGGGCTGGTGAAGGTCGCGTTGGCCCTGCATCACCAGCAGTTGCCGGCCAGCCTGCATTTCGAGGCGCCCAACCCGCTCATTCCCTTTGATGAGCTCGCGCTGCGGGTTCAGGCCGAATTGGAGCCGTGGCCGCGGGCGGGTGAACGAGCGGTCGCGGGTATCAGTTCGTTTGGCTTTGGGGGCGCCAATGCCCATGTTGTGCTGGCGAGCGCGGCCGAAATCGAGGCACGAGCGGAGGCGACAAGACCTGCGGCGCCGCGAGAAGCAGATGGGGCGCGGCAGCCGGAGGCGCCCACCCAGCCGCCCGCCGCGCTGCCGCGCTTGCTGCTCCTATCGGCTCGCACAGGTGAGGCGTTGGCGGAAACGGTCCGCCGCTGGAGCAACTGGCTTGATGAAGGCCAGGACTTCGAGGCCGTGTGCTGCACCGCCGCTCGGCGGCAGACGCACCTGGACCAACGGCTGGCCCTGGTGGCGGCGTCATCCGCTCAGGCGCGCGAGCTGCTGAACAGGTTCCTGACCGGTGAGGCCGATCCCCGGCTGGAAACCGGCGCCGTGGCCGTGGGTCATCCCGAGAGAGTGGTCTTCGTGTGCCCAGGCCAGGGCTCGCAGTGGCTGGGCATGGGGCGCGAGCTGTTTGCGCAGCAGCCGGTCTTCCGCCGCTCATTGGAGCAGACCAGCGCTGCCTTTCGGCCCTTTGTCGACTGGGACTTGGTCGAAGTCCTGTTCGCCAGCCAGCTGCCCGATCACATCGACGTGATCCAGCCAGTGCTGTTCGCCCTTTCCGTCGCTCTGGCGGCGCTTTGGCGCGAGATGGGCGTTGAGCCGGCGGCCGTGATCGGCCACAGCATGGGCGAGGTGGCCGCCGCGCATATTGCCGGCGTGCTTTCTCTAGAAGATGCGAGCCGGGTAATCTGTGGGCGGAGCCGGCTGCTGCGCCAGATCAGCGGAAATGGCATGATGGTGCTGGTCGAGCTCACAGCTGAAGAGGCCGAGGCCTGCCTGGCCGGCCGGTCCGACCGTGTGGCCGTGGCGGCGATCAACGGGCCGCGCAGCGTGGTCTTGTCCGGCGAGCCGGTCGCGGTGGAGGCAGTGCTCGCCGATCTGCAGGCGCGCGGCGTCTTTTGCCGCCGGGTCACAGTAGACGTCGCCTCGCATAGCCCGCAGGTCGACAAGCTGCGCCAGCCTTTGCTCGAGCTGCTGGCGGCGATCCGGCCACAGCCGGCGCGGCTGCCCGTCTATTCCACCGTCACGGGCGAGCTCCTGGCCGGCCCAGAAATGGACGCGCACTATTGGGCCAACAACTTGCGCCGGCCGGTCCTCTTCGCTCCAGTCGTGGCGCGGCTCCAGGCCGAATCGTTCCTCACATTTGTGGAGTTGAGCCCGCACCCGGTCTTGCTGCCGGCGTTGGGCCAAATGCAGCCGGCCGATGGCCGGGCCATGGTACTGGCTGCTTCGATGCGCCGCGCCGCCGACGAGTGGGGGACCTTGCTGGCCAGCCTGGGCCAGCTCCACGCCCACGGCTACCCGGTTGATTGGTCGGGCCTGTACCCGCGGCCGCTGCCGGTCGTTTGGCTGCCGCCGTACCCCTGGCAGCGCGAGCGCTTCTGGTTCGAACCCGGCGCGACAGCCGCTCGCCGGGCGCCTTCTGGCGATAGCGGTAGCCAGGCGCATCCGCTGCTTGGCGCTCATACCCTCCTGGCAACCGAAGACCAGACGCATGTGTGGCAGGGCCGCCTGTCGTTCCAGGCACTGCCTTTTCTGGCTGACCATCGGGTGCGAGGCCAGGTGATCTTCCCGGCTGCCGGATATGTGGAAATGGCGTTGGCCGCCGCGGCACGCTTCGCCGGCGGCCGGCCTTTTCGCCTCGAGGGAGTTCAGTTCGACGAGGCGCTGACGCTGCCGGCCGGCGCCAACGTCGCGGCCCAGCTTGTGCTCACAGCCGAAGGGTTAGGGCAGGCAGCGTTTCACGTGGCGACGGCCGATGGGGCGCGAGAATGGACGCGGCATGCGCGAGGGTCCGTATGCCTGGATGAAGGCGGCGCCAGCCCGGCGGTTGGGCCGGGCACGCTCGCGGGAATACAGGAGCGCTTCGGACAGCCCACGACGGCTGAGGCTTTCTATGGCGCCCTCGCCGCGCGCGGCCTGCAGTACGGTCCCGCCTTTCGGCGCGTGGTCGAGGTGTGGACAGGCCAGGGCGAGGCCCTGGTGCGCCTGAGCGTTCCGGATGTTGGGGGCGGATATCAACTACACCCGGCCGTGCTGGATGCCGCCTTCCAGGCGCTGGCCGCGGCCATGCCGGAAAGCCTGCGCCAGCAGACGGCCGGCCACCTGTTTCTGCCCATCTCACTGGGATCCCTGCGCCAGTTCACTCGGCCGCCCGCGGCTGTGCCGCTGTGGTGTTACACGCGCCTGAGCGGCTTCGTGGATGGTTCTGGTGGTGCGCCCGCGTCCGTCCAGGGCAGTGCCTGGCTGCTGAACCAGGACGGCGAAATTATCGCGGCGGCCGAAGATCTTCGGTTGCGGGCTGTGGCCGACGTGACATTGCCGGAGGAGGATCGGGCCATCAGCCGCTGGTTCTACCGGCTGGCCTGGGAAGAACAGCCGCTGGCCGCGCCGGCCGGCGACCCGCGTGGGGGGGCGTGGCTGCTGTTTGCGCGCTCCGGCGGTTGGCTGCCGGACTTGCCCAGGCAATTGAGCGCCAACGGCTGCCAGTGCCTGTTCGTGTTCCCAGGCGCGGCTTTCGACCAGCTCGACAGTGCCAGCTACCGGCTGTCGGCTGCCGAGCCCGACCACTTTCGGGCATTGTTGAGGGCTGTCGGGGCCGGGGTCGATGCGGTGGCAGGGATTGTCTATGGTTGGGGTCTGGCCGCAGACGCGGACGAGGCTGCTGAGGAGGGGACTCGGGCTGTGGTTGGCGCTCTGCATCTCGCGCAGGCGCTGGCGGCCTCTGGCTGGCGCCAGGCGCCGCGCTTGTACGTCTTGGCCGGTGGGCCGGCGGGCGCTCCCTTGGCAGGGCTGGCGGCGACGCTCAACCATGAGCATCCCGAGTTCCGGTGCACCGTGCTCGACCTGGGCGTGAACGCCGGCCCAAGCGTTTCCGAAGCGATTGTGCGGGAATGCCTGGCTGGTTCGATCGAGCGTCAGGTCGCCTTCAAGGGCGGGCAGCGCTATGTGGGCCGCCTGAGGCCGCACCAGCCATCTGCCGCGCACGGGTGGCAGCGCCCGGCCGCGCCGGCGAGCGGCCAGCCGCGCCGTCTGCAGGCGCACCAGCCGGGCCTCCTCGACAGCCTGTGCCTGGCGCCCATGGAGCGGCGCACGCCAGCGGCCGGCGAAGTTGAGATTGCGGTACAGGCAGCGGGGCTGAATTTTCTCGACCTGCTTTCGGCGATGGGCGACCGGCCAGACCAGCCGGAAGCCGCGCTCGCGCTTGGCCTCGAATGCGCTGGCCGCGTGACGGCCGTGGGTGATGGGGTGACCGATCTCCAGGCCGGCGACGACGTCGTCGCCCTGGCCCCGGGCGCGTTCGCCTCCTTTGCCACGACCAGGGCCGAGCTGGTGGCGCGCAGGCCCGCCGGTCTCGGTTGGGAGGCGGCCGCGACCCTGCCGGTCGCGTTCCTGACCGCCTACTACGCCCTCTGCCCGGTGGGCCGCGTGCAGGCTGGTGAACGTGTCCTCATCCACTCGGCCGCCAGCGGCACCGGCCTGGCAGCCGTGCGAGTGGCTCAATGGCTGAAGGCGGACATCTACGCCACGGCCGGCAGCGAAGAGCGGCGGGCCTATTTGCGTTCGCTCGGAGTGCGCCACGTCTTCGACTCGCGCAGCCTGGCGTTCGTCGAGGGCGTCAGGCAGGCAACGGGCGGTGACGGGGTCGATGTGGTCGTCAATTCGCTGTCCGGCGAGGCGATCCCGGCCAGCCTGTCACTGCTTCGGCCGCGCGGCCGTTTCATCGAGCTTGGAAAGCGCGACCTCTATGCGCGGCGCAAAGTGGGCCTCTACGCGCTGAGGCGCAACCTTTCGGTCTCAGTTGTGGATTTGGCCGGCCTGGCGGTCGAGGACCGGGCCTATGTCGGCCGGCTGTTGAGGGAGCTGCTGCTGTTGTTCGAGCGGGGAGCGCTCGAGCCCTTACCCCACGAGTGTTTTGCGCTGGCAGACGCCTACGCCGCCTTCCGGCAAATGGCCCAGGCCCGGCATCACGGCAAAGTTATCCTCCAGGTCGCCGCGGGCGAGAGCCTGGTTTCGGGGCAATATCGCCGGGGGAGTGGACCGGCGCCCGCCGTCCGCCCCGACGGTTCCTACTTGATCGTGGGCGGCCTGGGCGCACTTGGGCGCAGGGTGGCGGCCTACTTGGTGGCGCAGGGAGCACGCAACCTGGTGCTCGCTGGCCGCGGCGCGCCTTCGGCTGCCGCGCTGGTCGAGTTCCAGGCGCTGGAGGCCGCCGGCGCATCGGTGCGCGTCGTTCAGGCCAATGCCGCCTCCGCAGCCGACATGCAAGCCCTCTTTGCGCGCTTCGAGGCGGACGGCGCTGAGCCAGCCGCCGCCAACGGACCAGCCGCGCAACGCTTCCCGCCGCTGCGGGGTATCTTCCACGCCGCTGGCGTGCTGGACGATGGCGTCGTGCTTCGCCAGACGGCGGAGCGCTTCGAGGCGGTCATGGCGCCCAAGGCGACCGGCAGTTGGCTGCTGCACCGGCTATCGCTTGCTCACCCGGTCGAGGTGTTTGTCCTGTTCTCGTCGGCCGCCGCGCTGCTTGGTTCGCCCGGCCAGGCCAGCTACGCGGCCGGCAACGCCTTCATGGATGGGCTGGCGCGCTACCGCCAGGCCCAGGGACTGCCCGCGTTGAGCATCCAGTGGGGACCGTGGGCAGACATCGGCTTGGCGGCCCGGCCTGACCGAGCTGCCCGGCTCAGCCATCGCGGCTTTGACACCATCCCGGCCGATCAAGGCCTACGGGCGTTGGATTGGGCCCTGGCTGAAACAGAACCCGTGCTGGCCGTGATGCCGTTCGACGTGCGCCAGTGGCGGCAATCGTTCCCGCAGGCTGCCGCGCTGCCGCTGGTGTCGACGCTCGCTGCGGGTGATTTGGCCGAGGCGCAACCGGCCGGCGGCCTATTGCGGGCCGAGCTGCAGTCCACAGCTTCGGCCAAAGAGCGCCGCGCCCTGCTAGAGAAGTATCTGCGTCGCGAGATCGCGACCGTGCTGCGCGTCCCGACCAGCCGGATCGGCCCGGCTGCCGCCTTGGACAGCCTGGGTTTCGACTCACTTCTGGCGCTGGAATTACGCAATCGGTTGGAGTTGAGCCTGGCCGTGCGCCTCTCGGCCACGCTGATCTGGCGTTATCCGACGCTGCCGGCGTTGGTGTCGTATCTAGCCTCGATCGTGGAGGCCCAGCCAGCGCCTGACCGGCCGGACATTGGATCATTGGGTCCCATGCGGGTGGAACCAGTGCCGGCCGGAGCACGGGACGCTGGGCAGGCAATCCTGGCCGAAGTTGAGGACCTTTCAGACGAAGCGGCGCTGCGCGAGTTGATAGGTGACTAGGGATCGGTAGATGGAAGAGCGAGACAGGCGCGCCTCGGAGGCGAGGAGGCTGTCCTCCGAAAAAAAGGCGCTGATGGCACATCGTCTGCGGGCCACATCGGACGCCCCGCGCATTATTGCGGGCGAACCGCTGGCCATCATCGGCGTGGGCTGCCGCTTTCCGGGCGGCGCCAACTCGCCGGCTGCCTTCTGGTCGCTGCTGCGCGACGGCGTAGACGCCATCACGAAAGTGCCGGATACGCGCTGGGACGCGCAGGCTTGGTACGATCCAGACTCCCTGGTAACCGGCAAGATGTCGGCGCAGTGGGGCGGCTTCGTCGACGGCGTCGAGGGCTTTGATCCTGGATTCTTCGGGATTGCCCCGCGCGAAGCCGAGCAGATGGATCCGCAGCAGCGCCTGCTCTTGGAGGTGGCCTGGGAGGCCCTGGAGCAGGCCGGCCAGACGCGCGAACACCTGGCGGGCAGCCCAACGGGCGTCTTTGTCGGCGTCTCGACCAACGACTATCAACATTTGCTGCTGTCAGACCGGCGGGCGATCAATGCTTACGCCGGTTCAGGCACCGCCCACAGCATCGTCGCCAATCGGCTCTCGTATCTGCTGGACCTGCAGGGACCGAGTCTGGCGGTCGATACCGCCTGTTCTTCTTCGCTGGTTGCCGTTCATCTGGCCTGCCAGAGCCTGCGGCTGGGCGACTGCGACATGGCCCTGGCTGGCGGCGTGAACCTGATCCTGGCCCCAGAGCCGATGCTGGCTCTGTCTCAGGCGCAGATGCTGGCGCCGGACGGCCGGTGCAAGACTTTTGACGCCCGCGCCAACGGCTATGCGCGCGGCGAGGGCTGCGGCGTAATCGTGCTGAAACGGCTGGCGGACGCCCTGGCAGCCAATGACAACATCCTGGCGGTCATTCTCGGCTCGGCTGTCAACCAGGACGGCCGCAGCACGGGCCTGACCGCGCCGAACGGCATGGCACAGCAGGCCGTGATGCGCTGGGCGCTGGCCAACGCCGGCGTCGCCGCCCAGCAGATCTCGTATATCGAAACGCACGGCACCGGCACGTCCCTGGGCGATCCGATTGAAGTCGAGGCCATCGCGGCAGTCTACGGGGACCCGGCTGCGAACGAGGGCGTTGCGCCGAGGTCTCCGATCTTCCTGGGCGCGGTCAAGACGAATATCGGGCATCTCGAGGCGGCAGCCGGAATTGCCGGTCTGATCAAGGTGGTCCTGGCCATCGAGAACGGGCAGATCCCGGCCAACCTGCATTTCGACACGCTGAACCCAAACATCAACCTGGCCGGAACTCCTTTTACCATTCCCACCGCGCCTCAGCGTTGGCAGAACGGCAGCCAGCGCCGCTGCGCCGCCATCAGCTCCTTTGGGTTCGGCGGGACGAACGCCCACCTGATCCTCGAAGCGCCGCCGGCTGTTCCAGATGGGGACGACGCGAGCCAGCCGGCGCGCCCTGGGCAGGCAGCCCTTCTGCCGATCTCGGCTCACACGCCGGAGGCGCTGCGGCAGATGGCGGCGCGCTATCGCGACTACCTGAACGAGCAGGCCCCGCCACTGATGGCTGTCTGCCACACCGCCGCGCGGCAGCGGACACACCATCGCTGTCGGCTGGCGGTCACCGGCGAAACCGGCGAGGAAATCGCCGCTCAGCTTGACGCATTTGTGCGTGGCGAGAGACGCGCCGCCGCAGCGGCCGGCGCCGGCCGGCTGGCCTGGGTCTTCACCGGGCAAGGCGCCGACGCCTGCCAGCTCCCGGACCGATTTCTCGACAGCGAGCCGGTCTTCGGCGGCGCTCTGGCAGACTGCGCTGACGCGCTGGCCCGCCACACCGGGTGGTCGGCAGTTGATTTCCTGTTGGGCCGCAGGCCCGACCTTTCCTGGCGCGACACCAGCGTTGCCCAGCCGGCGCTGTTTGCGGTGCAGGTGGCCCTGGCAGCGTTGTGGCGATCGTGGGGGATCGAGCCCGAGGCGGTGGTCGGTCACAGCGTGGGCGAGATCGCCGCCGCGCACGTCGCCGGGATTCTGACCCTGGCTGACGCAGCCTGGCTGGTCAGCGAGCGCGGCCGGCTGATGCAGCCGGCCCACGGGCTGGGCCGGGCGGCTTCGGTCCAGGCCACGCCGGCCGAAGCCGCGGCGCTGGCTGGCCGGTTTCCCGGCCGCTTGGCTGTCGCCGCCAGCAACAGCCCGGTCTCGGTGATCCTTTCGGGCGAGCCCCAGGTCCTGGATGAAATCATGGCCGAGTGGAAAACGGCCGGGCGTTTGTTTCGCTATCTGCCGGTAGATTACGCCTTTCACAGCGAGCAAGTCCGCCCCTTCGGCGACCAGTTGGTCCGGCTAGCGGCCAGCCTGAAGCCGCAAGCCGCCCAGATTCCATTCCACTCGACGGTGACCGGCCGGCCCTGCGCCGGCCCTCAGCTCGACGCGGCCTATTGGGGCCGCAACCTGGCCGGGCAGGTCCGCTTTGCCGAGGCCATGGCTTCCGTGCTGGAGGCCGGCTATGACGTATTTCTCGAAATCGGCGTCCACCCGCTTCTGCTGCGGCCGATGCGGCAATGCATCGCAGCGCGGACCGGCGCGCCCGACGAGGTTTTCGATGGTTTTTACAATGCCTCGGGCATCGCGCTGGCGGCTTCGCTGCGCCAGGGGCAGGATCCGAGCAAGTCACTGCGCCAGAGCCTGGCAGTGCTTTACAGCGCGGGGCTGCAGCTGAACTGGCGGCGCGTTTATGGCTGGCGCCAGCGGCCCGTTGCGCTGCCGCCCTACGCCTGGCAGCGTGAGCGTTTCTGGGCGGAGCCGAGGCATCCCCAGGCAGACCAGGGCGAACCGCGGCCGGCCCTGGTGACCGGGCGCCACCCCTTCGTGGGGGTGCGCCACGACTCGCCCCTGCGGCCGGAGATCGTCTTTGAGGCCCGGCTGGCGGCCGCGAGCCTGCCTATCTTGCTGGAACACCGTCTGCACGGCGTTGCGGTCGTCCCCGCCGTCGTGATGCTCGACATGGCCCTCAGCGCGGCCGCGCGCGCTTGGGCCGCCCAGGCGCCGATCGCGCTGGAGGCAGTGCTGATCCAGGCGCCCCTGGTGGTCGATCCGGAACAAGAACGCATTCTCCAATTAATCCTGCAGCCGGAGGGCGCCAACAGCGCCGGCTTCCGCATCTGCAGCGGCGCGGCGAGCGGTGAGGCTGGCGCGGATTGGATCGAGCACGCGCATGGCCGGCTCCACTGGAAGCTTTACGATTGGCCGGGCAGAGACATTGATCTGGCGGCCCTGCGCCAGTCGCTGCCGCAAGAGCAGGCGCCAGACCAACTCTATGCGGGCTTTCGGGAGCGCGGGCTGGTCCACGGCGAGGCTTATCGGCACGTCGTCGGGCTGCAGACGGGGGAGGGGGAGGCGCTCGGCCGGATCGAGGTCGGCAGGGCGCGACCGGCATCGGAAGCGTCTGCCGCCGCCCCCGGGCCATACCAGCTCCCGCCGTCCTTGTTTGAGAGCTGCTTGCAGGTTGTGGCCGCCCCCTTGTTTGGCCAACCTGGGCAGACCGAGCATCTGTACGTTCCGCTGGCGGTGGACCGGCTGGTCTTCCTGCGCCGGCCGGAGGCGGCCGTTTGGTGTCATGCCCGCATTGGAACGTCACAACCGGGCCTGGTCGACGGCCAACCGCCTGAGACTTACACCGCCGACGTCGACATCGTCGATGATGATGGCCGTCCAATCGCCTGTTTGCAGGGGCTGCGGCTTAAGCGCGTGGCGCGCGAAAGCATCCAGCGGCAGGCGCTGGGAGTGGCAGAGCCCATCGAAGGGCTCTACCAACTGGAGTGGCAAAAACCTGCCGTGGAGGCTGCCCAGCCCACGCGCCAGGACACTGGCGCCTGGCTGCTTTTGGCCGACACGCAGGGCATTGCCGGGGCCATCCAGGCACAGCGCGAGGCGCAGGGCCTGCCGTGCATTCTCGTCGTTGCGGCCGAACAATACAGCCGCACGGCGTCCGGCGTCTTCTTGGTCGATCCTCATCAGCCCGAACACCTCGATCGGCTGTGGAAACAGGCTTTTGGCAGTGCCGCGGCGCCCTGCACGACGGTGCTGTGCCTGTGGAGCGCTATCCCAATCGGCGGCCCGGGTCTGCCGGCGGCTTTAGGCGTGACGCTGATGGCGGCGCGCAACGCTTTGGCCGGGACGCGCCTATGGTTCGTGACTCAGGGCGGCCAGACCGCCCTCAAGGCTGCGCCAGAGCAGGCTGCGGACGCCAGCGGCTTGCTGGGCTTGGCCCACACGTTTGCCTTGGAGCACAGCACGTTGTGGGGCGGCACAATCCGTATCGACGACGGACTGCCGCCTGACAAGGCCGCCGAGGCTATCCGGCGCGCGGTGCTGTCGGGTGACGATGAGGACCAGATCGATATCCGTGCCGATGGCCGTTACTTTGCCAGGCTGCGGCCGCTGCCACGGCCGACCGCCGCGGGGCCGTCATTCCGGCCCGACCGCACTTACTTGGTCACGGGCGGCCTGGGCGCCCTGGGCCAGCCGACTGCCCGATGGCTCGTTCAGCACGGCGCGCGCCACGTGGCCGTGGTCAGCCGGCGTTCGGCCGATAGCCCACAAGCGGAGGCGCTGCGCGGCAGCCTGCCAGAGGGGGTGCAAGCACGCTTCTTCCAGGCCGATGTCGGCGACCGGGCCGCCCTGGCAGCCGTCATGGAGGCCATTCAGCGGGAGGGTCCCGCGCTGGCCGGCGTCTTTCACCTGGCTGGAGCGCTCGACGACGGCGTGCTGCTTCGCCAAAGCTGGCAGCGCTTTGCCCGGGTCATGGGCCCAAAGGCTGCGGCCGCCTGGCACCTGCACGCGCTGACCGAGGCGCTGTCCCTTGACGTCTTCGTCCTGTTCTCTTCTGTGTCTGGGCTGCTGGGAGCGGCTGGGCAGGCGAACTACGCCGCCGCCAATGCCTGCCTGGACGACCTGGCGCATTACCGCCGCCGGCGAGGCCTGCCCGCGCTCAGCGTTAACTGGAGTGTTTGGGCCGAGACGGGCATGGCCGCGCGGCTAGCGGAGGGCGACCAGGCTCGCCTGGACGCTTACGGCTTACGGCCGATTTCGCTCGAGCTGGGGCTGGCAGCGCTCGGTCAAGCGCTGGCGGCCGGCTGCCCGCAGGCGGTCGTGATGCCGGTCGATTGGCGGCGCTTTGATCAGGCGCTGCCGGTCTGGCGCAAGCGCTCGCTGTTGCGCGAGCGGCTGCCAGCTCGGGCCGCGGTCGAGGCAGGCGCGCAAGCTGCCCAAGCAGAGCGTGAGCGACTGCGCCGCCTGCCAGCACCCGAGCGACTGGAGGCGTTGCAGCGCCTGATCGGCAGTCAGGTGCGTGGCGTGCTCGGGTTGGCTTCCAGCCAGCGCCTGGATCCGAAAAGGGGCTTCTTCCAACTCGGCATGGACTCGCTCATGGCGGTTGAGCTGCAGCAGCGCCTGCAGCGCGCGCTGGGCCTTGGGTTGCCGGCGACGGCCGTGTTCGACTACCCCAGCCTCGAGCGCCTGGGCGCGTATCTCGACGGCTTGCTTTGCCCCATCGAGCAGGAGGCGACGGACAAGCGCGAGGCGGCTGATGCCTCTCTGACGGCTGCGCGGCTCGAGGTCGAGGCCCTGACCGATGACGAGCTGGATACGATGTTGACGAACCTGGAGCGGGATCAGCAAGCCTGATCCGAGTCTATGAAGGCTAAGGCGCCCGCAAGCGCCAGTGCGCGGTGTGAGGAGTGTCAGGCGGCGTATGAGTGAGCCGATGAATCGTGCTGGTCCTACCGCCAGGCTAACGGCCAAGCAGCAGGCAGTGCTGGCCCTGCGGCTCCAGGAGCAGCGCCCGCCGGGCCCGTCGATCAATGAGCCCATCGCCGTGATCGGCATGGGCTGCCGCTTCCCAGGCGGGGCAGACAGCCCGGAGGCCTTCTGGGAACTGCTGAAGAACGGTGTGGATGCGGTTGACGAGGTGCCGCCCGCGCGCTGGCCGGTGGACGCTTACTACGATCCCGATCCCGCCGCCGCGGGAAAGATGTACTCCCGCTGGGGGGCCTTTTTGAGCGAGGTCGACGCCTTTGACGCCCGCTTCTTTGGCTTGGCGCGGCGCGAGGTGGACAACATGGACCCCCAGCAGCGCCTGCTGCTGGAGGTCACCTGGGAGGCGCTGGAAAACGCCGGCATTGTGCCGGCCGAACTTGAGCGCACGCCGACCGGCGTGTTTGTGGGCATCAGCACCGCCGACTACGCCCGGATCGGGTTGGGGAACGGCGATCTGGGCCGGATTGACGCGTACTACGGGACCGGCAATAGCTTCTCCGTGGCGGCCGGCCGGATCGCGTTTCTGTTGGGCGCCCAGGGACCGGTCTTCGCGCTGGACACAGCCTGCTCGTCGTCGCTCGTCGCGCTGCACGAGGCTGTCCGCAGCTTGCGCGCCAGAGATTGCAGCCTGGCCTTGGTCGGCGGCGTCAACCTGATGCTGATTCCGGATACGACGGTGTTCTTCGCCAAGCTGCAGTCGCTATCGCCCGATGGCCGCTGCAAGGCCTTTGATGCCTCCGCCAACGGCTACGTCCGCGGTGAAGGCGCGGGGGCGGTGGTGCTCAAGCGCCTCTCGGCCGCCATCCGCGACGGCGATCCCCTGCGGGCCATCATTCGCGGCACGGCCATCAATCACGACGGCCCCAGCAGCGGCCTGACCGTGCCGAACGGCCCGGCGCAGCAGGCCGTCATCCGGCTGGCGCTGCGCGACGGCAACGTGGATCCGGCGCAGATAGGCTACGTGGAGGCCCACGGCACGGGCACGGCGCTGGGCGACCCGATCGAAATGCACGCTCTGGCGGCGGTCTTTGGCGCGGCGGCTTCCGGCCAGCACTTCGAGCCTTCACCGCCGCTCTACGTCGGCTCGGTCAAGAGCAACCTGGGTCACCTGGAAGCCGCGGCCGGGATCGCCGGCCTGCTCAAAGTGGTGCTGGCGCTGCAGCACCAGCAGATTCCGCCCCACCTGCATTTCCGCGAGCCATCACCGCGCATTGAATGGGCCAAGTTAGGCGCTGTTCAGGTACCGACGCGGCTGACCCCATGGCCAGCGCGGCCCGGCAGCGCTCGGATGGCGGGCCTGAGCTCTTTTGGCTTCAGCGGGACCAACGCGCACGTCGTGCTGGAAGAAGCGCCGCTACCCGCGCCCAGCACGCGGCCAGCGGCGCAGGACGTCCTCCTGCCCCTGTCGGCCAAGTCTGCCGAGGCGCTGCGCCGGCTGGCCGGCCGCTGGGCCGAGTTCTTGCTGGCCCACCCGGAACTGCGGGCGGACGATGTCGCCTTTACAGCGGCGCGGCGGCGGGCCCACTACGACCACCGACTGGCAGCCGTGGCGGCCTCGACCGGCGCGCTAGCCGAGAAGCTGGCTGCGTTTGCAGGCGGCGAGAGCCCTGACGGTCTGGCCGCCGGCATCGTCGGGCCGCGGCGCTCCGGTGAGGTGGTCTTCGTCTTTCCCGGGCAGGGACCCGAGTGGGCCGGCATGGGGCAGCAGTTGTACGCCGAGAGCGCCGTCTTCCGCGAGACCATCGAGGCCTGCCACGCTATCGTGCAGGATGTCGCTGGTTGGTCCCTGCGGGCCTATTTCGAGCAGGGTCCTGATGCGCCCTCCCTCGTGGGCGTAGCCATCATTCATCCCGTGCTCTTCGCTCTTCAGGTGGGCCTGGCCCGGTTGTGGCAGAGCAGGGGCATCCGGCCGGCGGCCGTCGTCGGCCAGAGCCTGGGCGAGATCACGGCCCTGCACATCGCCGGCAGCCTGGGCCTGCGCGATGCGCTGACCTTGATGGTGGCGCGCAGCCAGCTCATCAGCCAACTGCACGGCACTGGCCGGATGGTCATGGCTGGCCTGAGTGAGCCCGAAGCCCGCGCGGCCATCGCCGAGATGGGTGAACAGCTCTACGTGGCTGTCCAGCGTGGCCCCGATTCTGTCGTGGTTGCCGGGCGGCCAGAGCCGGTGGATCGGTTCGCCGCCCGCATGCAGGCCGCGGGTGTCTTCTGCCGCATTGTCGTGGGCGATGTCGCCACGCACTGCCCGGTGGCTGATCCGGTTGTCGACCGGCTGGGCGAGTGGGCGGCCGGCCTGTTAGCCGCACCGTCGGAGGTAGCGTTCTATTCTTCGGTGACGGCCTCGCGCTTCGCGCCGGAGCGTGTCAACGCCGCTTACTGGCAGCGCAACATCACCGAGCCGGTCCGGTGGTATGGCGCGCTCCAGGCGCTCTTGACCGACGGCTACCAGATCTTTCTTGAGGTCAGCCCGCATCCTACTTTGCTACCTACAATCGAGCAGGCGGCGCAGGCGTTTGACCGCGAAGTCGTCGCCGCTGGCTCCCTGGTGCGCCGCCAGGGCGAGCTGGTGAGCCTGCTTGCCAACGCCGGCAAGCTGTACACGTCGGGGATTGCGCCAGATTGGCAGGCCCTCGTTCCGACCGGGACTGTGCTTCCGCTGCCAACCTACGCCTGGGATCGCGACCGCTACTGGGTCAAGGCTGACAACGGCCGCGGCCCGGCTCACGTTATGCGCCAGCCGGCCGGAAGCTCGGGCCCGGTTGCCCTGCGCGGCCAGCGCGTCGCGTCGCCGCTGGCCGCGCTCCAGTTCAGCGCCGCCTTTGACGTCGCGACGCCGCCCTATCTGCCAGACCACCGTGTCGAAGGGGCCATCGTCGTCGCTGGAGCTTCGCACGTGGCCCAAGTGCTGGAAGTGGCGAGCACGGCGTTCGCTGCGCAGCCTGTCACGCTGCGCAGCCTGTCCTTCGTCGAGCCGATGCTACTGCCTGGCGATGAAGCGCTGGCGGTGCAGACCGTGCTGGACCCGGCGGGCGCCGGCCGCTACACCGTCCGGCTCTTCAGCCGGCCCGAGCAGGCTGCGATGGCGGACAAATGGTCGTTGCACGTCACCGCGCTGCTCGAGGCCGGCCAGGACCAAGAGAGAGCGCCGCAGCCCATCTCAGACTGGCTGGCCGCCTCGGATCCCTTGTCGCTCGGGGACTACCACGCGGCCCTCGACGCTCAGCCGTACCGGCTCACCGGCAGCTTCCGCCGGCTCGAAGCGCTCTGGCGCCAGGCAGATGGTTCCTTGGCCGGGCGTTTCCGTGCGCCCATGTCCCCGGACGAAGCGGACGATTACCGGCTCCATCCGGGCCTGATTGATTCGGGCCTGCAGGCCATCGGCGCGGCCGCCTTTTTCGACCTTGACCGCCGGCCGTTGGCGCCAGGCGAGATCTTTGTGCCTGTCGCGATCGATTCGGTCTATTGGCACGCGCGCGGCGAGGAAGCCCGATGGTGCCGCGCGCGAGTCCGGCCGGATGCGGGCGGCGAGACAATAGCGGGTGACGTGGAGTTCTTCGACGAGGCTGGGCGGATGGTTGCCGCCATCGCAGGCTTCCAGGCCCGCCGGATCGACGCCGGCCGGTTCACCAGCGCGGGCAGCCGGCGGCTGTCCCACTGGCTCTACGAGCTTCACTGGCAGCCGCAGGCGCTCAACCTGCCAGCTCTGCCGACCCACGGCCAGTGGCTCCTACTTCGGGATAGCCAGGGCGTGGCTGGCGCAGTGGCGGCGGAACTGCGACGGCGAGGCGGTTTCCCGATCCTTGTCGACGGCGCTGACGTTGACGACCGGCCGGAAGCCTATCGCCGCTTGTTGAAGGAAGCGCTGGCGGCGCACCGGGATCTGCGAGGCGTGCTGCACTTCTGGAGCCTGGATGCTCAACTCGGCCAGGGTGGCCCGGCGGTTGAGGCGGCCGTGGAGCGGGGCTGCCTCAGCGTCCTTTACCTGGCGCAGGCCTTGAGCGAATTGCCCAAGCCGCCCCGGCTGTGGTTGATCACCCAGGGGGCCATCGTCGAGGCAAGCGCCCAACCATCCGGCCCGCCTGACCAAGCCAATCCGAGGCGCTCCGCGCCCAGCCGACAATCTGCCGAGGGGGTCTGGCAGTCGCCCGTGTGGGGCCTTGGCCGGGTCATTATGAACGAGTTGGCCGACCTACGCTGTGTCTTAGTCGACGTGGGCGGCGCGGGCGAAGCCAAAGCGCTGGTGGACCAGGTGTTAAGCGGCAGCGCCGAGAATCAAGTCGTTCTGAGTGGCGGCCAGCGATGCGTCGCCCGGTTGAGGCCGCTGCTGAGCGGATGGGCCGCCGGTATGCTGGAGCGTGATCCCCCGGTCGCGCCACTCGTCTGGTCGGAGGCCAGCTACCTAATCACTGGAGGCTTTGGCGGCCTGGGCCTGGCTGCGGCCCGCTGGCTGGCCGGTAACGGCGCCCGCCACCTGCTGCTCGTGGGCCGGCGTGCGCCATCCCCACAAGGGAAATTGACCCTTGACCAGCTGCGGGCCAGCGGGGTGCAGGTGATCGAGGCGCTGGCCGACGTCGCCCAGCGGGCCGATTTGGAAAAGGCCTTGGCCCACTTGGAGCAGCTGCCGCCCCTGGCTGGCGTAATCCATTCGGCTGGCACGCTCGATGACAGCCTGCTTGCCAATATGGATGCGGCGCGCCTGCGTCGAGTGCTCCGCGCCAAAGTCCTTGGAGGCTGGCATCTGCACGAGTTGACTCAGGCGCGGAGTTTGGACTTCTTTGTCCTATTTTCGTCCGTTGCGGCTGTGTTCGGCTCGCCTGGGCAAGGCAATCACGCCGCTGCCAGCGCCTTCTTGGATGGTCTGGCGCACTACCGGCGGAGCCTGGGGCTGCCGGGTCTGAGCGTCAACTGGGGTCCGTGGGCCGGCATCGGCGCAGCACAAGGCAAGCCGAGCACCGAGCGTGTCATCGCAGGGGGCATGGCGGCGATTGAGCCAGATTGGGGCTTCGAGCTGCTGGAGCGCTTGCTGGCTGCACCGTTGCCGCAGGCCATTGCCATGGCGGTCGACTGGGGCCGCTGGTTCCGAGCTTACCCGGCCGCGATTGGCGTGCCCCTCCTGGCCGATCTGGCGCAGGCACATACCGGGGCCAACGCCGTGGCGGTCGCGCCCGCCTCGGCGGCAGCGCAGTTGGCTGGCCTCAGCCGGGCCAGCGAGCGGCGCGATTTTCTGCAAGCCTTTCTCACCCGCGAGATCGCGGGGGTGCTGCGCCTTTCGCCGGCCGAGATCGAGCCCGATACGCCCTTTGGCTCGCTCGGTTTCGATTCGCTGATGGCGATGGAGCTGAAGAACAAGCTGGAGAAGCAGCTCGGCCTGGTCCTGCCCGTATCGCTGGTGTGGAACTACCCGACCGTAGCCGAGTTGACGGGCTATCTCGCGGCGGAATTTGGCGCCAGCCTCGAGCAGGCCGCGCCGCGAGCCTCGGCGCCGGCGCTCGACCCGCTGGCCGAACTGTCGGAAACGGAGCTATTGAACAAGCTGGGCGACAAGCTGGAGCGGTTGAAGAAGGCTCTGTAATGGTGTGGCCGTGCGGCCGGCAGACGGGCCGAGACAAGTCCCTCAGCCAGCCGCGTTCGGCGCTGAAAGAACTCATGTCACAACCTGATCGTATTGCGCAGCTCAAGCAGGTCTATCTGACCATCGAGAAGCTGCAGAACAAACTGGAAGGGCTGCAGCACGCCCAGACCGAGCCGATCGCCATCATCGGCATGGGCTGCCGCTACCCAAATGGCGCGAACTCCCCCGAAGCCTTCTGGGAGTTGCTGCACACCGGTCGCGATGGGATCACCGAGGTGCCACCCGACCGCTGGAATGCCGGCGCCTTCTACGATCCGCAGCCTGACCGGCCGGGGAAGATTGGCACTCGGTGGGGCGGTTTCCTGGATAACGTCGCTGGTTTTGACGCCCGATTCTTTGGCATCGCACCTCAGGAAGCGGCCCAAATGGACCCCCAGCAGCGCCTGTTGCTGGAAGTGGCCTGGGAAGCGCTGGAGGCGGCCGGGCAGCCGGCGGCATCGCTGGCCGGCAGCGCTACTGGCGTCTACATTGGGATGCTCAACAGCGAGTATGCCTGGCTGCAGTTTCGAGACCTGGCCAGCCTGGATGTCTACTCTGGCACCGGCACTTCGCACAGCGTGGCCAGCGGGCGGCTCTCCTACGTGCTCGGCCTCCAGGGGCCCAGCGTTACCCTGGATACGGCTTGCTCCTCCTCACTGGTGGCGATTCACTTGGCCTGCCAGGCGCTGCGCAGCCGCGAATGCGACCTCGCCCTGGCCGGCGGCGTCAGCACCATCCTGTCGCCGCTGGCGCTGATGCCCTTCAGCCGCATGGGCTTGTTGGCCGCTGATGGCCGCTGCAAGACGCTCGACGCCCGCGCCGATGGCTTTGGCAGCGGCGAGGGCTGCGGGCTGCTTGTTCTCAAGCGCCTGTCGGAGGCCGAGGCGGCTGGTGACCCGATTTTGGCGCTCCTTCGCGGGTCAGCCGTTAACCAAGACGGCCGCACCAACGTCCTGTCGGCTCCAAACGGCCGCTCGCAGGAAGCCGTCATCCGCAAGGCGCTGGAGAGTGCCCGCCTGGAGCCGGCCGATCTGTCGCTCATCGAATTGCACGGCACTGGAACCGCGTTGGGCGATCCAATCGAGACAGACGCCTTGCGCGCGGTCTTTGCGCCTAGCCAGCAGGGGGCTGATGACCATCAACGGCGGCCGGTCTACCTTGGCGCGGTCAAGAGCAATATTGGCCACACCGGAGCGGCGGCGGGCGTGGCCGGCATCATCAAGGTCGTCCTGGGGATGCAGCACGAAGTCGTGCCGCCTAACCTGCACTTCCGCGAGTTGAACCCGCACATCAAACTGGAGAACACGCCGTTCGCCATTCCCGCCCAGCCAGTGGCCTGGCTGCGGTCGGCCGCGCCCCGTTTCGCGGGTGTCAGCGCCTTTGGCTGGTCTGGCACCAACGCTCACGTCATTGTTTCGGACCCGCCGCAACGTGCGCCTGCTGAGCCGGCCGTGGCCGAGAGGCAATGCGCGGCATCCCCCGCACACATTCTCGTTCTCTCTGCTCGCAGCGAGGCCGCCTTGCGCGAGATGGCCGGCGTGTTTGGCCGCCATCTGCGCCTGCCGGCGACGCAGGCCCACGCCCTGGCCGACATGGCTTATACCGCGGCCGTCCGCCGCAGCCACCATCCCCACCGGCTCGCCGTCGTCGGCGCCAGCCATAGCGAAGCGGCCCAACGCCTGGACGCCTATCTGGCCGATCCGGAGGTGGCCGGTGTCGCCGCCGGCCGCTGCCAGGGCATCCGGCGGCGTAAACTGGTCTTTGTCTTTTCTCCCCACGGCGCGCAGTGGCTGGGCATGGGGCGCGAACTGTGGTCGCAGTCCGACGCCTTCCGCGCGGGCTTGGAAGCGTGCCAGGCGGCCATGCGGCCATACGTCGACTGGTCGCTGGAGGAGAAGCTGTGGGCCGAAGACGGCAGCTGGCTAGACGCCATCGACGTCCTGCAGCCCTTCCTCTTCGCCTTCCAGGTTGCGCTGGCAGGGGCCTGGCGGGCCTGGGGCGTGGAGCCCGACGCGGTCGTCGGCCACAGCATGGGCGAGGTGGCGGCGGCACACGTCGCTGGCGTGCTCTCACTGGACGACGCTGCCCGTATCATCTGCCGGCGCGCGCAGTTGCTGCGCGCCGTCACTGGCGAAGGCGCTATGGGCGTGATCGAGTTGTCGTACGAGCAGGCCCGGGCGGCCATCGCCCCATTTGGCGGCCGGCTCAGTATCGCGGCCAGCAACAGTCCGCGCTCGACGATCCTGGCTGGGGAGTCCTCCGCGCTGGAGACGCTCTTCGACCAACTCCAGGCGCGCGGAGTCTTCTGCGGTTGGGGCGTGGCCGACGTGGCTTCGCACAGCCCGCGCATGGCGGCGCTTAATGCGCAGCTCCGCCAGGCCATCGGCCGGGTGGGGCGTGGCGAGGCGTTGCTGCCGCTCTACTCAACCGTGACTGGCGATCGGGACGACGGCCGCCAGTTCGACGCCGACTATTGGGTGCGCCATCTCAACCAGCCAGTCTTGTTTGCCGAAGCGGCGCGCAAGCTGGCCGAGAGCGGCCATGATCTCTTTCTCGAGATCGGCCCAGGCCCAGTGTTGGGTCCCGCCATCGAAGAAGTTCTGCAGCATGGCAGCGTGGAAGGCGCCGCTCTGGCCTCGCAAGGACGCTATGCCGGCGGGTACGCCGCCTTGCTGGGAAGCCTGGGGCAGCTCTACGCGTTGGGCTACCCGGTGAAGTGGGACAGGCTCTACCCAGCGGGCGACGTCGTGCCCCTGCCGGCCTATGCTTGGCAGCGAGAGCGGTTCTGGCTTCCGGTGGACACGGCTGCCCTCGCCAGCCCGGCTGGACGTGCTGGCCGCGCCAACGCCGGCCTTGCGGCTCACGCGGCGTTGGGTGAGCGGTTGGAAGTGGCCGGCGAGCCGGGCAAGGTCATCTGGGAGCGCGTTTACGACCGGCGTTTCCTGCCGCAGTTCTTCCAGCATCGTCTCTTCGGTCGCCCGGTCCTGCCTGTCTCGGCTTATGCCGAGATGGCGTTCGCTGCGGCGCCGGCCCTGGGGGAGGCGCAGCTGTTGGACTTCGCCTTTACTAAGGCGCTGATCCTGGCTGATGAGGCGCCCTGGACCCAGGGCCAGCTCGTCCTCGACCAACAAGCCGATGGCTCAACTGCGCTCCGCTTCTACAGTCTCGCCTCCGGCCAGTGGCGGCAGCACGCCACCGGCTCGATCGCCGGCCGGCCCGGGGTGCCCGCCGAAAAACGCAACGGCACTGCGTGGCAGGCCTCCATCGACCGGCTGCGCGAAGTGCTGCCCGACCATGCCGATGGGCCGGCTTTCTACCGGCATCTGGAGGCCCTCGGGGTCGACCTTGGGCCGGAACTGCAGAGCGTTACCGAAATCTGGTGGGAGAGCGTCGAGGCCCTCGCGCGTGTTGGATTAGGTGAGCGTTACCGGCGCGAGATAGCCGCTGGCGCCATGCCCGCTGCGGCCATCGAGCCCGCGCTACAGGCCGTTGCCTGGCTGGTGGCCCAGCGGTCGCGCGCAGATGGAGAGCTGTATGCGCCGGCCGCTATCGGCGCCGCCACCTGGCATCGGCGTGGGGTAGCGCCCGCCTGGGTTCACGTCCAGCTCGCACCGCAGGCGGACCAGGCCATTACTGGCCGCGCTGTCCTCCTCGGCGAGGACGGCGCGCCGCTGCTAGCGTTGGAAGACATCCGCTTCGACATCGTCAGGCCGGCGGATGCGGCGAGCGCCGCCGACTGGCTCTACCAGGTGAGTTGGGAGCCAGCCAGCCTGCCGGATCGGCCGGCCGTGTTATCGGGCCGCTGGCTGATCTTCGCCGACGACCAGGGTGTTGGCGACGCGCTGTCTGCCCTCATCGGCCGAGATGGCGGCCAGGTTGCCCTGATCCGCCAGGCTGCTGCCTCAGCGCGCGAGGCGGGCGGCCAATGGCACATCCGGTCGGACTGCGCCGAGGATTACGACCTCCTCTTTCAGAGAGTCCCGGTCGCAGGCCTGCGGGGTATTGCCCACCTGTGGAGCCTCAGCCAAGCCGGCCCGCAAGGCGTTGTCGACGATCGGGGTCGGCGCCAAACGCGCCACGCGGCGGCAGTTCTGCGCCTGGTCCAGGCGCTCAAGCGAGCAGCGCCGGAGGCGGTCGTTCCGCTTTGGCTAGTAACCAGGGGCGCTCAGCCGGCTGGCGAGGCTCGGGTTCTTCCCGAACAGGCCACCGTATGGGGCCTCGGTCAGGTGCTGGCCGAAGAGCATCATGAGTTGTGGGGCGGGTTGATCGATTGCGACCCAGACGGCGAGGCGGCTGGCATCGCGCGCCACTTGCACGGGCATCTCGCGGCGGGCGACGGGGAAGATCGAGTCGCGCTGCGCGGCGAACGGCGGCTGGCAGCCCGGCTTGCTCCCTGTGCGGTCGATGCGCCAGCCGGACGGGTCTTTCGCCCCGACGGCGCCTACCTGATCACCGGCGGTTTCGGCGACATTGCTCTGGCGGTAGCGCGCTGGGCCGTGGGACAGGGCGCTCGCCGGTTGATCCTGCTTGGGCGCAGTGCGCTGCCGCCGCGCCTGGAATGGCGATCGCTCGATCCTGGCACGCCGGCCGGCCACCGGGCGGTCGCGGTCCTGGAGCTTGAAGCGCTCGGCGCCGCGGTTCACTGGGGCGCGGTCGATGTGGGCGATGCTGGCGCGCTGGCCGCGTATCTCGATCAGTACGCCGCCGAGGGCTGGCCGGCGATTCGCGGCGTCATCCACAGTGCGGCGGTGATTGAGGACCATCTGCTGGTCGAGCTCGACGCCGAGAGCCTGGGCCGAGTGGCTCACCCCAAGGCGGCCGGCGCCTGGCACCTGCATCGATACTTTCTGAATAAGCCGCTCGACTTCTTCCTGCTGTTCTCCTCGTCGGGCGCCTTGATGGGAGCGGCCGGCCAGGGCAGCTATGCCGCCGCCAATGCTTACCTCGATGCCCTGGCGCACGCTCGGCGGGCTTCGGGCCTGCCCGCTCTCAGCATCAACTGGGGGTTCTGGGAGGACCTGGGTTTTGCCCGCACGCCCGGCGGCCAACGCGCCGTCGCCTACATGTCCGCCTTCGGGATGGCATCCTTCCGGGCAGGGGAAGCCCTCGCCGTGCTGGCACATCTGCTGGCGCGGCCCGATCTGGCCCAGGCGGCCGCGCTGAAGATGGACTGGGAACGCTGGCGCAGCCACAGCCGCCTGGTTGGCGTGCCGCCCTTCCTGCGCCATATGGCGCGCGCCGGCCAGGCTGGCGAACCGGCCGCCGATATCTTCGCACAATTGCTCGAACTCGACCCAGGGCCGCTGCGCCTGCGCAAGCTCCAGGAGCACATCCGCGGCCTCGTGGCCAGCGTCCTGCGGATTGAGCCAGCGTCGATTGACCTGGAAACACCCTTGGGCAGCCTGGGCATCGACTCGTTCACCGCCATTGAGCTACGCAACCGCTTCGAGCGGGGGCTGGGCCTGCAGCTTTCGGCCACCCTGGCTTGGAACTATCCGACGATCGCGGTCATGGCCCCGTACCTGGCTGAGAAGATGGGCCT